>NZRL01000085.1 GCA_002696205.1 Rhodospirillaceae bacterium
CCCCGACGTGAGCGAAACCCTGGCCCCGCAGAATAAGGCGGCAACGCCCCGACTTCCTTCGATGGAGCGCCCGGACCCCCGGTTCCGGCTGGCCGACTACGCCCTGCTGCTCAAGCCGCGGGTCATGTCGCTGGTCGTGTTCACGGCGATGGTCGGCCTGGTCATGGCGCCGGGCGGCATCGGTGCGCTGGAAGCCTTCGTCGCGATTCTCTGCATCTCGCTGGGCGCCGGTGCCTCGGGCGCCATCAACATGTGGTACGACCGGGACATCGATCAGCACATGCGCCGGACCATGAACCGGCCGATTCCGGCGGGCCGCATGGAAGCCCGCAACGCCCTGGTGTTCGGCACGATCCTGGCGATCGCCTCGGTCGCCGCCATGGCCTATTGGGTCAACGAGATCGCCGCCGGCCTGCTGGCGCTGACGATTCTATATTACGTCTTCATCTACACGGTCTGGCTGAAACGCCGCACGCCGCAGAACATAGTCATCGGCGGGGCTTCGGGCGCGCTGCCGCCGGTCATCGGCTGGGCCGCCGTCACCGGGAACGCGGGCTTCCTCGCCGATCCCTGGGGGGCCGTGGCGCTGTTCATGATCATCTTCCTGTGGACGCCGCCGCATACCTGGGCGCTGGCCCTGTTCCGCCGCCAGGACTATGAGACCGTCGGCGTGCCCATGCTGCCGGTCGTCGTCGGCGAACATCGCACCAAGGTTCAAATGGTGATTTATACGGCCCTGCTGATCCCGGCGACTTTCGCCCCCGTGGCGATCGGCATGTCGGGCTGGGTCTTCACGGCGGCCGTCGCGGCGCTGAACCTGGGACTGGTCTGGCACATGGCCAAGGTCTGGCGGGCGGACAACGTTTCCGACGCCAAGGAAGGCCCCTGCCGGCCGATGTTCTTCTATACGATTCTCTACCTGTTCGGGATTTTCGTGGCCCTGCTGGCCGACCGGACCCTGTTCTTCCCGGTGTTCTGAGCCCATATTAGGCATCATGCCGGACAGTAGCCCCCTCGCCGAAACCGCTTATGGCCGCCTGGAAGACCGATTCCGGCGGCTGAACGCCTTGGGCGAGGCGCAGGAGATCCTGCATTGGGACATGTCGACGGTGATGCCGCGCGGCGGTCATGAAGCCCGCGCCGAACAATTGGCCGAACTGGCCGCCGTCCATCACGGCATGCTGACGGCGACGGAGACCGGCGACCTGATCGCCGCGGCGGAGGATGCGTCCTCCGACCTCGATCCCTGGCAACAGGCCAACCTGCGCGAGATCAAACGCCGCTACGTCAAGGCGACGGCATTGACCGAGGACCTGGTGACGCGGATCAGCCGCGCCTCCTCGGCCTGCGAAGCCGTCTGGCGCGAAGCCCGCGCCGACAACGACTTCAAGGCCGTGACGCCGGCGGTTACGGAACTTCTGAACCTGGTCCGCGAACAGGCCCGGGTGAAATCGGAAAAGCTGGGCGTCGGGCTCTACGACGCGCTGCTCGCCGATTACGAGCCGGGCGGAAAATCCGCCGAGATCGACGCCGTCTTCGCCGAACTGGAAGCCTTCCTGCCGCCGTTCCTGGAGGATGTCCTGGAACATCAGGCCAAGGGCCCGGAAATCATCCTGCCCGACGGCCCCTTCCCGGAAGCCAAGCAGAAGGCGCTGGGCCAAAAATTCATGGAAATGCTCGGCTTCGATTTCGATCACGGCCGCCTGGACGTCAGCCTGCATCCGTTCTGCGGCGGCACGCCCGACGACGTGCGCATCACCACGCGCTATGACGAGGACGATTTCACCTCGGCCCTGATGGGCGTACTGCACGAAACGGGGCACGCCATGTACGAACGCGGCCTGCCCAAGGATTGGCGCGGCCAGCCGGTCGGCCATGCCCTGGGCATGTCGGTGCATGAAAGCCAATCGCTTTTGGTCGAGATGCAGGTCTGCCGGTCCAAGACCTTCCTGCATTTCGCGGCCCCGATCATGCGCGAGACCTTCGCGGGCACCGGTGCCGCCTGGGAATCTGACAATCTGTTCCGCCTCTATACCAAGGTCGAACGGTCGTTCATCCGCGTCGATGCCGACGAAGTCACCTATCCGGCCCATGTGATCCTGCGCTACCGCCTGGAAAAGGCGTTGATCGAGGGCGACATGGAAATCCCCGATCTGCCCGGCGCCTGGAACGACGGGTTCGAAAAGCTTCTGGGCGTGCGTCCGCCGACGGACACCCTCGGCTGCATGCAGGACATCCATTGGTACGACGGGGCCTGGGGCTATTTCCCGACCTATACCCTGGGCGCCATGACGGCGGCGCAGCTTTATGCCGCCGCCCGCGAGCAGAACCCGGAGATCGAGCCCGCCATCGGGCGCGGCGATTTCAAACCGCTGATGGCCTGGCTCGGCACCAACGTCCACGGCAAGGGCTCGTTCGACAGCGCCAAGGACCTGCTGATCGCCGCCACGGGCAAACCTCTCGACCCCAAGGTTTTCGAGACCCACCTCAGAACACGCTACCTGGCAGAATAAGATGACAGACCTGAAGTACATTTCGACGCGCGGACAGGCGCCGGCGCTCGGTTTCGAAGACGTGCTGCTGACCGGCCTGGCCCGCGACGGCGGCCTCTACGTGCCGGAAACCTGGCCGCAATTCTCGGCCGACGATATCCGTGGCATGAAGGACATGACCTATCCGGAACTGGCCCGCCGCGTCATGACCCCGTTCATCGGCAGCGCCATTCCCCAGGCCGACCTCAAGGCCTTGATCGACGGCGCCTATGCGACCTTCGACGCGCCCGAGGTTCTGCCGCTGAAGAAACTGGGCGGCAACGAATACCTGCTGGAGCTGTTCCATGGCCCGACCCTGGCCTTCAAGGATGTCGCCATGCAGGTGCTGGGCCGGTTGTTCGACTATGTCCTGAAGAAACGCGGATCGCGCATCACCATCGTGGGGGCGACCTCGGGCGACACGGGCTCCGCCGCCATCGAGGCCTGCCGCGACAAGGACGCCATCGATATCTTCATGTTGCACCCCAAGGGCCGCGTCAGCCCCGTGCAGGAAGCGCAGATGACGACGGTGCTGTCCGACAACGTCCATAACATCGCCATCGAAGGCACCTTCGACGATTGCCAGGACCGGGTGAAGGACCTGTTCAACGATCAGGCCTTCCGCGACGCCCATAACCTATCGGCGGTGAATTCCATCAACTGGGCCCGCGTCATGGCCCAGATCGTCTATTACTTCTGGGCCGCCGTGAAACTGGGCGCACCGGACAAGAAAGTCGCCTTTTCCGTGCCGACCGGTAATTTCGGCAACGTCTTCGCGGGCTACGGCGCCCTGCAGATGGGCCTGCCGGTCGAGAAGCTGATCGTCGGTGCCAACGCCAACGATATCCTGGCCCGCTTCTTTGCCTCGGGCGCCATGGAAAAGACCGGCGTCGTGCCGACCCTGAGCCCCTCCATGGACATTCAGGTCTCCAGCAATTTCGAACGCCTGCTGTTCGATCTGGTCGGCCGCGACGGCGCCGCCTGCGCCCAGGTCCTGACCGGCTTTCGCGATACCGGCAAATTCCAGGTCACCGAGGACCAGTTGGCCCGCGCGCGCGACGTCTTCGCCGCCGCCCGCTTCGACGACACGGAAACCAAGGGGATCATCAAGCTGGTCTTCGACGAATGCGGCGAATTGATCGATCCGCATACGGCCGTCGGGGTGGGTGCCGCCCGCGACTACCACACCCAATCGCATACGGGCGACACGCCGACGATCATCCTGGCGACCGCCCATCCGGCGAAGTTCCCCGACGCGGTCGAGGCCGCGACCGGCCGCCGCCCGGCCTTGCCCGCGCGGCTTGCGGATTTGTTGGACCGTCCGAATCGTTGCCAAACCCTGGCGAACGATTTAGACCAACTGAAACAAGCGATCGAAAAACAGCTTAGCTAGGGAGGGCCAGCGGCACCGTGCCCGTCCAGATCACCGAATTGCCGAGCGGCCTGAAGGTCGTCACCGAACAGATGGACCGGGTCGAAACCGTGTCCGTCGGCGCCTGGATCGGCGTCGGCGCGCGCCACGAACCCGAGGCCGTGAACGGCGTCTCCCACCTGTTGGAACATATGGTCTTCAAGGGCACCAAGACCCGCAGCCCCCGCGCCATCGCCGAGGAAATCGAAGCCGTCGGCGGGCATATGAACGCCTACACCGCGCGTGAGCAGACCGCCTATTACGCCAAGATGCTGAAAGACGATCTGGGGCTTGCGGTCGACGTGATCGCCGACCTGGTTCAACACGCGACCCTGGACCCGGAAGAACTGGAACGCGAACGCCATGTCGTGATCCAGGAAATCCATCAGCTCTACGACACCCCCGACGACGTCGTGTTCGAAAACTTCCAGGCGACGGCCTTTCCCGATCAAGCGCTCGGCCGGTCCGTCCTGGGCACGGAAGCCCTGATCGACGCCATGCCGCGCGACGCCATCCTGGATTACATGACGGCCCATTATTCGGCCCCCCGGACCATCGTCTCCGCCGCCGGTAACCTGGACCACGACACCGTCGTCGCCATGGTCGCCGAGGACTTCAAGGACCTGCCCAAGGGGACGCCCGCCGTGCGCGAGGCCGCCCGCTATCAAGGCGGCGAGGTCCGCGCCGACCGCGATCTGGAACAGGTCCATATCACGCTGGGTTTCGACGGCCTGGCCTACGACGATGAAGATTTCTACACCTGCTCCGTCCTGTCGGCCTTGCTTGGCGGCGGCATGTCGTCGCGGCTGTTCCAGGAAGTGCGGGAAAAGCACGGTCTGGTCTATTCCATTTACAGCTACCAGTCGTCCTACATCGACGGCGGCCTGTTCGGCATCTATGCCGGGACCGGCGCCGATGAAGTTCGCGAATTGATGCCGCTGATCGCCGACGAGTTGAACAAAGTCCGCGTTTCCGTCGACGAGGAAGAGGTCGCCCGCGCGCGGGCCCAGTTGAAGGCCTCGATCCTGATGTCGCTGGAAAGCACGTCGTCGCGTTGCGAACAACTGGCCCGCCAGATGCAGGTCTATGGCCGCCCCGTCACGGCGGAGGAAATCGTCGCCAAGGTCGATGCGGTCACGCCGGCGGATGTCACCCGGGTCGCCGAACGGCTGTTTTCTTCGACCCCGACCCTGTCGGCCATCGGCCCGCTCAAGCATCTGGAACAGGGCGACGCCTTCGCGGCCAGGCTCTGCGCCTGAGGCCGGCGGATAGCCTCAACTCAGATCAATCGTGTCCTTGCCGGAACCGGTCGGCGACGAAGGCCCCGGTCACCCTTTCGCCGTCTTCCGACAACGGCAGGCGCAGCGTCGTCGCCGACATTTTCATGCCCTTGACCGATACCCATCGGGTTCGCGAATAGATCGGCGCGCGGCGCTCGATCATGACCGGAATGATTTCCGCGTTGACGAAGCCGAAGCCCTTGATCTCGTCCGCGAAATACCGCTTGCCGGTCAGTTCCTGCCCCGCGACCTCGACCATATAGGATCCGAAGAATCGGTAGCGGAAATCGGGTGGCTCACCGTCGATCAGATCCAATAAGGCGGAGCAACGGATGACCTCCGGCGGGAGCCGTTCAAGGCGGAACCGGTCGACCGGCGGGCCGATCAGCTCGCCCCGTGTCGCCTCCCAATAATCCAAAGCGGCGCGCAACCCCGGATCGTCCAAGGCTGCGATGTCGAGGATTTCCTTATCGACAATATAGGAAAATTTCTGGTCCCTGACGTCGCGGTACATGATCAGCTCTACGATTGCCGGCCGAACGCAGAAAGTAATCCTGCGCTCATTCGCCCGCCCGCCATTGAAACCGATTGGCCGTGACACCGCCGGTAATCCGCTCGCCGTCCTCGGACAGCGGCAGGCGGATCGTCGTCGTCGTAATCTCGAAGCCCTTCACGGACACCCACCGGGTGCGGGTGCAAATGGGCGCCCGGCGTTCGATCATCCGGGGAAAAATCTCCGCGTTGACGAAACCATAGCCCGTTATCCGATCGGCAAAGTATCGCTTGCCGGTCAAGTCCTGTCCGGCGATATCGACCATGCGCGATCCGAAAAAGCGATAGAGATAATCGATTGGCGGCCCCAGAAAATCGACCACGGCCATGGCGGGAATGATCTCCGCCGGCATTTTTTCAAGGCGAAAGGATTGGCGCGGCGGACCGACAAGACCATCCCGGATTTCGTCCCAGTAGTTATAGACGCTGGTTAACGCGGGGGCATCGAGGTCGCCCGGTTCCAGCTCGTCGGTCGCGACGATATACGCGACCTTGAATTCTTCTTTTGGCCGAAGCATGTGCCCGGACCTTGTCCTGCCGGCACCCGACGCCACCGTCGACCGGGCACCATGTTATGAACACGGTGACCCTTCAGCCCCGGCTTTTCAACCCAATTCGAATTTCGGGAACGGCGCGCGGACGCACTCAGGCGTCGTCGGCGGCGGTCTCGGCCTGACTGTCCAGGAAGCTTTCGATCAGAGCGTAGATTTCTTCGGACGCGTCTTCGTCGCCGGTAAAGACCAGATTCGACTGCTCGCCGTAGATGTTGAGCACGTAGCCCCGGGCGCCGCAAACGGCCTCCAGCGCCTGCACGAAGGGCAGAATGACGCGATCGTTGAGCGCTTCCGCCGTCTGGCAGGATTCCATGCGTTCCTGAATCAGGCGGCGCAGATCGTCGCCTGAATTACGTTTCTTTGGTTTGCTCATTTCGGGTTCCGGCCGGTTTCGACGATCCGTTCAATGGTGGGCACGAATGTATCCAGATCCAGCGGCTTTTCAATATATCCATCGGCCCCGGCGGCGGCGGCCTGATCGCGCCAGACCATCTCCGTCCGGCTGGTCATGAAGATGACCGCCGTCCTGTTGAGGCGCGGTTTCCGGCGCAACTCGCGGCAAAGCGCCAATCCGTCGACTGCCGCCATCATCAGGTCGGTCAATACCACGTCCGGGCGGCAAGCGGCGATTTCGGAAATGGCCGTCAGACCGACCAGGTCCGAGCGGACCTCGTGGCCGGCATCCTGCAAAACCGTCGTGACGAATTCGACGATCATCGGGTCGTCATCAACGACAAAGACCGATAAAGGTTTCCCGGAAGCCATGCCCGGGGTCACGCGTGGCCGGCTTCGTCGGACAGCATGCGCGGGTCGACGCCGATCTTCAGCATCGCTTTTTCCCACTTTTCGTCCATACCCGTGCCGAACACCAGTTGCGGGTCTGCCGCCACATGCAGCCAGCCGTTGGCCTTGATCTCGGAATCCAATTGCCCCGGGCCCCATCCCGCATAGCCCAGCGCCAACAGGGATTGCCGCGGGCCGATGCCGTCGGCGATGGCCTGCAGGATATCGACCGTCGCCGTCAGCGCGATATGGTCGTCGACCACCATGGTCGCCTCCTGGACGTAGTCGGGCGTGTGCAGAACGAATCCCCGCCCCGATTCCACGGGCCCGCCGAAATGTACCTTGATCGGGTCCTGCAGGCCCGACGGCACGATATCCAATTGCTCCAAAAGGTCAGGAAAGCTAAGCGTTTCCAAAGGCTTGTTCACGACGAGACCCATCGCGCCCTCGGCATTGTGGGCACACATGTAGATCACGGTCTTGGAAAACCGGTCGTCCGGCATGTTGGGCATGGCCACCAGAAGATGGCCCGCGAGATAGCTGTCGTCGTCTGGTGTCACGGACATGATGTCAGCCTTTTGGAGCAACCCCTAATCTGTGATCCGCGCCGTTCATCGGGCGCCGAGGGCCGAGCTGCCTTCGGCATCTGAATCTATACCACATTCCCGCTTTTCAATTATGGCGACTTGGCCGAAACCGGGCAAGAATGCCACCCCGACATTGCCCAGAAAGCGCCGCAATCACGCGCCATTTATTGGCCGTGAGCCTGGGCGTCGTGCATAATGCCCTGGCCTGGACCGGTCGCCGTCGGCGCGGCCGCGACCGCCCCAACCGGAGCCCAACATCGCCGTGCAGACCCAACGTCCCCGTTCTCTCAATACCGCACTGCGGCTTATCTGTTTCGGCCTGGCACTGCTGACCGCCGGCACCGCCGGGGCGCAGACCTTAGCCCAATCGGCCTGGCACGAAACCGAGCAGACCAAGGCCCGCCTGATCGCCGCCGTGACCGGAACGGGAGCGGCGGAACGGCTGCGGCTCGGCCTGGAATTTCATATGCAGCCGGGCTGGAAGATCTATTGGCGGTCGCCGGGCGACGCCGGGCTGCCGCCGAAGCCCGCCTGGGACGGCTCCGAGAACCTGAAGAACGCGGCCATGAAATGGCCCGCACCGGAACGCTTCAGCGTTCTTGGACTGGAAACCCTGGGATACAAGAAAGAGGTCGTCTTCCCCATCGATCTGGCGCCGGTCGAACCGGGCAAACCGGTCGCGATCAAGGCCCGCGTCCCCTACCTGACCTGTGACGACATCTGCATTCCCTATACGGCGAACCTGGAAATGACGCTGCCGGCGGGCCCGGCCAAACCCAGCGAATTCGCCCATCTGATCAGCCGCTTTGCCTCGACGGTACCGGGCGACGGTGCCGGTCACGGCCTGATGCTGGCCGATACGGCGGCGCTCTCGCCGGGCGACGCCGCCAAGGGCGAAATGACGATCAGCGTGCGCGCCAAATCGGAAACCCCGTTCTCGGCCCCGGACATCTACCTCGAAGGGCCGCCGGTCCTGGCCTATTCCAAGCCCCATGTGACCTTCGGTGATCAGGGCAAGGAAGCGCGTCTGGACGTCACCGTCTATGGGATCAAGGACCTGGAAGGCGGCGCGGAAAGCCTGGCCAAAGCGACGCTGGTCGCGACCCTGGTCGATGGCGGGCGCAGCGCCGAACGGCCTTTGACCCTGACGCCGGGCGGGTTGGCCCCGGCCGCCGATGCGCCGACGATCATCGCCGCCGACGCCACGGTGGCGGAACCGAACCTTTTGCTGTTCATCGCCTTCGCCGTGCTCGGCGGCCTGATCCTCAACCTGATGCCCTGCGTGTTGCCGGTGCTGTCGATCAAGGTTCTGGGCGTTGTCGGCCATGGCGGCGGAGATGCGGCGGAAGTCCGGCGCGGCTTCGTCGCGTCCGCGTTGGGCATCCTGGCCTCGTTCATGGTTCTGGCGTCGGGATTGATCGCGCTGAAGGCGGCGGGCATGACCATCGGCTGGGGCATTCAGTTCCAACAACCCTGGTTCCTGGCCGCCATGGCGGTGATCGTCTTCGTCTTCGCCTGCAATTTGTTCGGGTTTTTTGAGATCCGCCTGCCCGAAAGAGTCGGCGACATGGCCGCGAACGCGGGCGGGGATGCGGGCGGCGCACACCATCATACCGGCCCCATGGGCCATTTCCTGCAAGGTGCGCTGGCGACCCTGCTGGCGACGCCCTGCTCGGCCCCGTTCCTGGGCACCGCCGTGGGCTTCGCCATGGCCCGGGGGGCCGTTGAGGTTTACGCCATCTTCGCCGGTCTGGCGCTGGGCTTGGCCCTGCCTTATCTGGCCGTGGCGGCGATGCCGCGACTGGCGACCCGCTTGCCGCGCCCCGGCCCCTGGATGATCCGCCTGCGTCAGATCATGGGGCTGGCTCTGCTGGCGACGGCAGTCTGGCTGCTCTGGGTGATTAAAAACATCCTTGGCCTTCCGGCCACCGGTGGCTTGGTCGCGGGCCTGGCGGTTCTCGGCCTGGTGCTGTTACTGGCCGGGCGCGGCGTCAAGGCGGCGCGCGCCCTGACACCGGGCGCGCCCATCGCCATCGGTGTCGCGATGATCCTGGCGGCCAGCGTCCTGCCGTCGATCAGCAACGCCCCGGCAACCGGCACCGGGGCGGTTTCGCTGCGCGACGGCGCCAAGGAAACCGGCACGGCGACCCTTTGGCAGCCCTTCGACGAAGCCCGCATCGCCACCCTGGTCGCGCAAGGCAAGACGGTTCTGGTCGATGTTACCGCCGATTGGTGTATCACCTGTCAGGTCAATAAACGCCTGGTTCTCAACCAGGGGGCCGTGCATGCCGCCATTTCCGACGGACGGTTGATCGCCATGAAAGCCGACTGGACCCGCCCTGATCCGGTGATCGCCGCCTACCTGGCGAAGTTCGGGCGCTACGGCATTCCGTTCAATGCCGTCTACGGCCCTGAGGCCCCGGGCGGCATTCCCCTGCCCGAGCTGCTGACCGAGGACATCGTCACCCAGGCGGTCGCCAAGGCAGGCAACGTGGTCATCGCCGAAAAATAATAACCGCGCCATCGTCCCTGGGGACGGTTTTTTCATGGACTCTCGCGGGGAATGCCTTATCTCATTCAGGCATGAACGGCCGGGACGGCGACCGCCAAATCGCTCTCTTCGGCAAAACTTGGGACACAAACAGATCCAGGGGATTTCCTATGACAATTGGTGTTGGTGATAAAATTCCGTCCGCGACGATGTACAAGATGACGGGCGAAGGCCCGGCCGCCGTGTCGACCGACGAACTCTTCGGCGGCAAGACCGTCGCCATCTTCGGCGTTCCCGGCGCCTTCACGCCGACCTGCTCGGCCAAGCATCTGCCCGGCTTCGTCGCCAAGGCCGATGAACTGAAAGCCAAGGGCGTCGACGAAATCGTCTGCATGGCCGTGAACGACGCCTTCGTGATGGGCGCCTGGGCCAAGGACCAGGGCGCCGAAGGCAAGGTCCTGCTGGTCGGTGACGGTTCCGCCGAATTCACCAAGGCCGCCGGCCTTGAGCTGGATCTGGGCCCGCGCGGCCTGGGCCTGCGCTGCCAGCGTTTCGCCATGGTCGTCGACGACGGCACGGTCAAGTCGATCGAGATCGACGAAGCCGGCGCCTTCGAAAAGACCAGCGCCGAAAGCGTTCTGGCCGGCCTCTAGGCCTCTGGCCATCGTACCGGACCCGGCCGGCGCCACGCGCCGCCGGGGACCGGTGCCGGCCCGACCGGCCCTGGCTTCGGTCCTGCCATTTCAATGGGCTTTCTGATCGCCGGTATCGTCCTGCTGATCTCGGTTCTGGGCGTGTTCTGGCTCAAGGACCGCTTCCGCTCACCTACCCTTCAACGCATCGCCTATCACGAACTGACCGCGCGTCTGACGATCGTCGCCGCGGCGTTGATCGTGCTCGGCCTATTGATGGCGGGCGCCGATATTCTGGAGGCCCTGGGGCTGTCGGCCCCATGACCGGGATCGCGGTCCGCCCCTACCATCGGCGGGATGCGCCCAGCCTGGCCCGCCTGTTCCTCCGCGCCGTGCGCGGCGGCGCAAAACGCCGTTACAGCCGCCGCCAGCGCCATGCCTGGGCACCACGTCTGCCTGCTTTGTCGGGCTGGCGGAAACGGCTTGAGCGTCAAACAATTCTGGTCGCCACACGGCACCATCGCGCCGTCGGCTTTATGACCCTACGCGATGACGGCGTTCTCGACCTTGCCTTCGTCGATCCGGCCTTCGCGGGCCGGGGCATCGGCAGTTTGTTGCTTCGCAAGATCGTCGAAATCGCCAAGGCCAGGGACCTCGAGCAGCTCCACACCGATGCCAGTCTTATCGCCTATCCCCTGTTCCGGCGGCACGGATGGACCGCCGTCCGCCGCCAGACCGTACGGCGACGCGGTGTCAAACTGATCAACATCCGAATGGAATTGACGCCATGAGCCCCGGTCTCAAGGCAGGCCGTTGCGGCCATGGGCCAGATAAGCCGGACGCTCGCTGAGCAATTCATAGTATGCGGCCAGGTTCGGCGTCTCGGGCTTGTCGAAGCCTTCGACCTTGAACCAGCGGTTGACCACCAGGCCCATGGGGATATCGGCCAGGGTGAAGGTGTCGCCGGTGACATAGGGGCCGTTGGCGCCCAAATGCGCCTCGACGATCCGCATGTCGTGGATCAGGTCCTTGCGGCCCTGCTCGATGAACCATTCGTTATCCCAAGGCGCCTCGCGCAGCACACCACCCAGGAAGGCGCCACGCAACGCATGGGTCAGATCGTAGGCGATCCAGTCCATCCATTGTTCGATCTGCTGCCGCTTGACCAGATCGGAAGGATAAAGGTCCTCGTTCCCGGCCTTGGCCGCGAGGTAGCGGATGATGGAATTGGATTCCCGCATGATCGCCTCGCCGTCGATCACGACCGGGACCTGAGCGACGGGGTTGAGGGCCAGGAACTCCGGCTCCGTACAGGCACGGAAGCCGCGCCCGTAGTCTTCGCGCAGATAGTCGATGCCCAGTTCGTCGCAGACCCACAGGACCTTGCGCACGTTGAACGAATTGTTGCGACCGAGAATGCGGATCGGCGTGTCGGTTTGCGGGGCGGCTTGGCCGGCCATGGCGGTATCCTCCGGATGTCGTGATCTATTGATTGGCGGCACGGGACCGCGATTGGCCCCATGCTCGACCGCCTCGTTGCAGAATTCAAATTCATAAAATATAACTATTCATACGTTTTATTTATGAATTTCACTCTGCGCCAATTACAGGCCCTGACCGCCGTCGCCCGCCACGGCAGTTTCACCCGCGCCGCCGCCGACCTGGGCATGACCCAATCGGCGGTCTCCGTGGCGATCCGTCATCTGGAGGCCGAGGTCGGCCTGCCG
>NZRL01000086.1 GCA_002696205.1 Rhodospirillaceae bacterium
CAACATCAAGGAAACCGACATCCGCAAGACCAAGGTCGGCGACAAGGTACATGTTTCCGTCGATGCCTACCCGGATCGCGAATTTACCGGCACGGTAGAGGTCATCGGCAACGCGACCACGGCGGAATTCGCCCTGCTACCCAGCCCCAACCCGTCCGGCAACTTCACCAAGATCACGCAACGGCTGCCGGTGCGGATCGCTATCGATCAGCAGGAACGCCTGCTGCGCCCCGGGATGATGGTCGAGATCAAGATCGACATTGACCAGTAACCTCGCCGCCTCCCCCATAGACCCCAATTCTGTCAGTTCCTTTCGCCGCTGGTCGGTGACGGTTTCCGGGCTGCTTGGCACCATCGCCCTGGTCCTCTCCGGCACCATGGTCAACGTCGCCGTGCCGTCCATCATGGGTGCCTATGGCGTCGGTCAGGATCAGGCGCAATGGGCATCCACCGCCTTCATCACGACCATGGTCGCCAGCCAGCTCCTGAGCGGCTGGATCGTCATGGCGTTGGGTCAGCGTTACACCTATGCCATGACGCTTGTGGTGTTCACGATCGGCTCGGCGGTTTCCACCGTGGCGCCGAACATCGACACCCTGATCGCCGGGCGCATCCTGCAGGGGTTTTCCGCAGGCGTCATTCAGCCGCTCGTGCTGTCCTCGATTATTTCCGTCTTCCCGTCGGACCGGCGCGGCTTCGCCGTCAGCATGTATTCGGTCGGCGTTACCCTGGCACCCAGCTTTGGCCCCGTCGTCGGGGGCGTGGTTCTCGACCTGATGACCTGGCGGCACACCTTCTTCGTTCCCCTTCCACTGGCATTTCTCGGCTTCCTGCTCGGTCTCAGCTTCATGCCGCAGGAACGGCACAAGGGGCCGCTGCCGCCGTTCGATTGGACCGGCCTGATCCTGGTCTGCATGTTCTGCGCCAGCCTGATGACCGGCCTGGCCAACGGGCAGCGCTGGGGCTGGCATTCAAACGAGGTCGTCGCGCTCCTGATCGGCGGCGTCGTGGCCGGTATCGCATTTCTGATGCACCAAACGCGGTCCAGCAGCCCCATGCTCGACGTTTCCCTGTTCAAGAACCCGTCCTATGCCTCCGCCATGGTGATCGCTTTTCTATTCGGCGCGGGCAATTTCGCGACAAACTACGCGATCCCCGTGTTCACCCAGCAAGTCCAGGGTTTCACCGCCACGGCTGCGGGCATGGTACTTGTTCCGGCCGGGCTTTTGCTGATCGTCATCACACCGATCACCGGCCGAGTGAACGACCATGTGTCGCCCCGCTACCCGATCACCGCCGGGGTCCTGATCTTCATCGTTGCCGCTTGGTACATTTCGAAGTCCGACGTCAACACGGCCTTCATCGTCATGGTCCTGTTGACGATGCTGTCACGACTGGCGATCGGTCTCGTCATGCCCACCATGGGGGCGACGGCCGTCCGCGCCGTGCCGGAACACAAGATCAACTCGGGCGCCGCGACCTATAATTTCGTGCGCCAATTGGGCGGTGCCTTCGGGACCCTGGTCTTCGTGGTCATCACCGAACAACGAACGGCCTATCACGCCGATGCGATGGCGGCGACGCAGACCTCGGGCAATCCGGTCAGCCGCGAGTTTCTGTCGCAGGTTGGCAAAGTCTTGAGCGAGAGCGGCCTGCCCGACACCCAACAAACTGCCGGCGCGCTGAATTTCCTGGCCAAGGTGATCCACGCCCAAGCGACGACCCTCGGGTTTCAAGACGCCTTCATCGTTTCCGCCGTTGTCTTCTCGACGGCGTTGATCCCCGCCTGGATTCTCGGGCGCACAACCAAAACGGGCAGCTGAGCATCATTTTTTCTCTTTTATAGAATTTCCGCCTCGGATATTCTCGCCTAGAGAGAGATCCCGGAGGCTCCGCCATGCCGGACAGAATGGCGGATCACCGCCGACGCACGCTCAACGACGAAGAGCGCCTTGATTGGCTCCGCCTGATCCGTTCGACGAACGTCGGGCCGGGAACCTTCTTCCGCCTGCTCGAACGGTTCGGCACGGCGGCCAAGGCGCTGGATGCGATTCCCGATCTGGCCCGCCGGGGTGGCGGGCGAAAGAGCGGCCTGCGCGTCGCCACGGCAGCGGAAGCCACCCGAGAAATGGATGCGGGGCGGCGCCTGCAGGCCGACCTGATCGCCTGGGGGGAGCCCGCCTACCCCCCCCTGCTGGCACAGATTCATGACCCGCCACCGTTGATCTACGCCAAGGGACGGTTGGAACTTCTGCTGAAAAAGACCATCGGCGTGGTCGGCGCCCGCAACGCCTCGGTCAACGGCCGGCGGTTTGCCAAGAAACTGTCGGCGGATTTGGGCGCCGGCGGCCTGATGATCGCCTCTGGCCTCGCCCGGGGAATCGACGCGGCCGCCCACGAAGGCGCCATCGCGACCGGCACGGCGGCGATCCTGGGCGGCGGAATCGACATTACCTATCCGGCGGAAAACGCCGACCTCCAGGCCCGGATCGCCGACGAAGGCGTGCTGGTCGCCGAGGCCCCGCCCGGCACCAAGCCCCAGGCCCGTCATTTCCCCCGGCGCAACCGCATCATTTCGGGTCTGGCCCGCGGCGTCGTGGTGGGCGAGGCCAGCCCCCGATCCGGATCGCTGATCACCGCGCGCATGGCCTTGGACCAGGGGCGCGAGGTATTCGCCGTACCGGGGGCCGCGATGGACCCAAGGGCGCGCGGCACCAACGAATTGATCCGCCAGGGGGCCACCCTGACGGAAACGGCGGAAGATGTTTTTGCCGTACTGGCCCAGCAACGGCCGCCGGCGAAGTCAGAACCTTTCCTTGAAAATCAATCTATTAACCCTGAACTGACCGACGTGGACGACATCGATACGGCGCGTCAGGAAATCCTTTCCGCGCTGGGTCCGGCACCGACGACGGTTGACGAACTGGTCCGCGTTTGCCAATTCTCCCAGGCCGTGGTCTCTACGGTTTTGCTTGAACTTGAACTGGCAGGCCGGTTAGAGAGGCACCCCGGCAGCAAAGTTTCGCTGCTCATGGACCAGTAGCCGGCCCGGGGGGCGTACCGAGGCCGGCCGAGAAAAGGCAAGTCTTGTATGACCGACGTTGTCGTCGTTGAAAGCCCGGCCAAGGCAAAGACAATTAATAAGTACCTGGGCCCCGGATATACGGTTTTGGCCAGCTACGGCCATATCCGCGACCTGCCGTCGAAGGACGGCTCGGTCCGGCCCGATTCCGATTTCGAGATGGACTGGGAAGTCGACGCCCGGTCGGAAAAACACATCAAGGCCATCGCCGACGCCGTCAAGGGCGCCGATAAACTGTATCTGGCGACCGACCCCGACCGCGAGGGCGAGGC
Source organism: Rhodospirillaceae bacterium (assembly GCA_002696205.1). Classification (GTDB taxonomy): domain Bacteria; phylum Pseudomonadota; class Alphaproteobacteria; order Rhodospirillales; family Casp-alpha2; genus UBA1479. The sequence continues at coordinate 3,355 of NZRL01000086.1, forward strand.
GATTTCCTGGCATGTCCAGGAGGTCCTGAACAAAAAGAACCTGCTGGGCGACGTCGACGTCAAACGCGTGGTGTTCAACGAAATCACCAAGGACGCGGTCAAGAACGCCTTCGACCATCCCCGCGACCTGGACAAGGAACTGGTCGACGCCTACATGGCGCGGCGCGCATTGGACTATCTGGTCGGCTTCAACCTGTCGCCGGTCCTGTGGCGCAAGCTGCCGGGTTCCCGTTCGGCCGGGCGCGTGCAATCGGTCGCACTGCGCCTGATTTGTGAGCGCGAATCCGAGATCGAAGTCTTCAAAAAGCAGGAATTCTGGTCGGTCAAGGCGACCTTCGCCGCCGACGGCGGGCACAAGCTGTCGGCCAATCTGACCCATCTGGACGGCAACAAGCTGGGCAAGATGGACCTGGGCTCGGCCGAGGACGCCGAACGGGCCAAGAAGACGGTCGAGGCCGGCACCTTCTCCGTCGCCGAGGTTCAGCGCAAGCAGACCCGCCGCAACCCGGCCCCGCCGTTCACCACCTCGACGCTGCAGCAAGAGGCGGCGCGCAAGCTCTACTTCGGTGCCAAGCGGACCATGCAGGTCGCCCAGCGTCTGTATGAAGGCATCAACATCGGCGGCGAGACCGTCGGCCTGATCACCTATATGCGTACGGACGGCGTGACCATGGCGAACGAAGCCATGGATGCCTGCCGCAACCTGATCAAGGACAGCTACGGCGCGCCCTACCTGCCGGACGCGCCGCGCATCTACAAGAGCAAGGCCAAGAATGCCCAGGAAGCGCACGAAGCGATCCGCCCGACGGACGTTTCCAAACGCCCGGAGGACGTCGCCCAATTCCTGGACGACGATCAGCGCAAACTCTACGACCTGATCTGGAAGCGCACCGTCGCCTGCCAGATGGAAAACGCTGTCCTGGACCAGGTCGCGGTCGATATCGCAGCCGCCGACAACTCCGCCGTGCTGCGCGCGACGGGCTCGGTCATCGCCTTCGACGGTTTTCTCAAGGTCTACCAGGAAGGCAAGGACGAAGACGCCGGCGACGATGACGACGACAAGCTGCGCATCCTGCCCGACGTCAAGGAAGGCGCGCACCTGGCCCGCCAGGACGTCCAAGCCGACCAGCATTTCACCCAGCCGCCGCCGCGATATACCGAAGCCAGTCTGGTCAAGCGCCTGGAAGAGTTGGGCATCGGCCGTCCCTCGACCTATGCCTCGATCATTTCCGTGCTGCAGGACCGCAATTACGTGAAGCTGGAAAGCCGCCGCTTCATGCCGGAAGACCGGGGCCGTCTGGTCACCGCCTTCCTGTCCAGCTTCTTCGAACGCTACGTCGAATACGGCTTCACCGCGGAATTGGAAGAACGGCTCGACGATATCTCCGGCGGGCGGCGCGACTGGAAACAGGTGCTGCGCGATTTCTGGGAAGCCTTCTCCCACGCCGTCGACGGCACCAAGGACCTGCGCGTCCGCGAGGTTCTGGACGCGTTGGACGAACTGCTCGGCCCGCATTTCTTCCCGGACCGCCCCGACGGCACGAACCCGCGCAAGTGCCCGACCTGCGGCGACGGCCGGCTGGGCCTGAAACTGGGCAAGTTCGGCGCTTTCATCGGCTGTTCCAACTATCCCGAGTGCAAACACACCCAGGCCCTCGCCGTGCCGAACACGGACGGCGAAGACGGGGCCGAGGCCGTGCCCGAGGTCTATCCCCGGATGCTCGGCAACGATCCGAACACCGGCCTGCCGGTGACCGTGCGCAAGGGGCCTTACGGCGCCTATGTGCAGCTGGGCGAGGCCGAAGAAGGCGGGCCCAAGCCCAAGCGCGCGTCCCTGCCCAAGGGCGTCGGCCCGATGACCATCGATCTGGAGGCCGCACTCGGCCTGCTGGCCCTGCCGCGCGACGTCGGCCTGCATCCGGAAACCGGCGACATGATCACCGCCGGGCTCGGCCGCTTCGGGCCGTTCCTCAAGATGGGCGGCACCTATGTCTCGTTGAAGGGCGACGACGACGTGCTGACCGTCGGCCTGAACCGCGCCGTCGTGTTGTTCGCCGACAAGCCGCGCAAGGATCCGCCGAAGGAGTTGGGCAAGCATCCCAAGGACGGCAAGCCGGTGGTGCAGAAGGAAGGCCGCTGGGGCCCCTTCGTCCAGCACGGCAAGGTCATGGCCTCCCTGCCCAAGGACATGGACAAGGCCTCCGTGACGCTGGAAACGGCGCTTGAGTTGATCGCCGCCAAGGCGGAAAAGGGCGGCAAGAAAGCCCCGGCCGAGAAAAAGACAGCGGAGAAAAAGCCCGCCAAGAAGGCCGCGCCGAAAAAGAAAACGGCGGCCAAGAAGACCCCCGCTAAAAAGAAGACCACCAAGACGGCAGCGAAGAAGACGGCACCGGACGGCGAAACGACGCCCTCCTCCTCCGACGCCTGATCCCGCGGGATACGCCCCTTGGCCAAGCGCCCCTCATCCAAGCCGCCCTTCCCGACCAAGGAAGAACTGCTTGAGTTCATCCAGTCGAGCCCCAAGCGGGTCGGCAAGCGCGAGATCGCGCGCGCCTTCAAGCTGGGCTCGGAGGGCAAGGTGATGCTGCGCGAGATGCTGAAGGAACTTGAAGCCGACGGCTCGCTCCAGCGCGGCCGGGGCAAGCGCTTCGCCGAACCGGGGGCGCTGCCCGAGGTCACGGTCCTGCATATCACCGGCATCGACAGCGACGGCGAACTGATGGCCCGCCCGGAAAGCTGGGACGAAGACGCCGCCGGCCCGCCGCCCGCCATCTACATGGCCCCCGAACGCAAGGGCCAGCCGGCGCTGGGCACCGGCGACCGGGTACTGGCGCGCCTGGAGCGCACCGGGCGCGGCCAGTATCAAGGCCGCACCATCCGCAAGCTGCCCTCGGCCCCGGCGTCGATCATGGGCGTCTACCGCGAAGTCGGCGGGGAAGGCCGCATCGAAAGCACCGACCGCCGCGCCAAGGCCGATTTCATCGTTCCAGCGGGCCAATCGAAAGGCGCCAAGCCGGGCGATCTGGTCCGCGCCCATGTCCTGCCCGGCAAGGAACTGGGCCTGCGCAAGGCCAAGGTCTCCGACGTTCTGGGCGGCATGGACGACCCCAGATCGGTCAGCCTGATTTCCATCCACGAACACGAAATCCCGTCGGAATTTCCGCCCCAGGCGTTGGATCAGGCCAAGGCGGCGGGCCCCGCGCCCCTGGGCCGGCGCGTCGACCTGCGCGATCTGCCGCTGATCACCATCGACGGCGCCGACGCCCGCGATTTCGACGACGCCGTGTTCGCCGAGAAGGACAAGGACCGCGACGGCGGCTGGCATCTGGTGGTCGCCATCGCCGATGTGTCCTGGTACGTGCGGCCCGGCGACGCGCTGGACCGGTCGGCCTACGACCGGGGCAACAGCGTCTATTTCCCGGACCGTGTGGTGCCCATGCTGCCGCACGAACTGTCGACCGGCTGGTGTTCCTTGAACCCCAAGGAAGACCGTCCCTGCCTGGTCGCCCATCTGTGGATCGACGGCGACGGCGAATTGAAACGGCACAAGTTCGAACGCGCCCTGATGCGGTCCGCCGCGCGCCTGACCTACGAACAGGTTCAGGCGGCCCAGGACGGCCGCACGGACGACACGACGGATGTCCTGGCCAAGGATGTCATCGCGCCGCTCTACGGCGCCTACGAGGCCCTGGCCCGCAACCGTCACAAGCGCGGCGTGCTGGAACTGGACCTGGCCGAACGCAAGGTGATCCTGGGCGACGACGGCAAGGTCGCCGAAATCGCCGAACGCGAACGCCTGGACAGCCACCGGCTGATCGAGGAGTTCATGATCACCGCCAACGTGGCGGCGGCAGAGAACCTTGAGCAAAAAGGCCTGCCCTGCATGTACCGCATCCACGACCAGCCGAGCCCGACCAAGATCGCCGCCCTGTCGGAAGCGGTCGCGACGGTCGGCCTGTCGTTCGCCAAGGGTCAGGTCGTGCAGCCGCGCCATTTCAATCAGATGCTGGCCAAGGCCAAGACCACGCCCAACGACCGGATGGTTCAGGAACTGGTCCTGCGGTCCCAGGCGCAGGCCGAATATTCGCCCGACAACATCGGCCACTTCGGCCTGGCGCTGCGCCGCTACTGCCATTTCACCTCGCCGATCCGGCGCTATTCGGACCTTCTGGTCCACCGCGCCCTGATCCGGGGCAACAAGCTGGGCGACGGCGGGCTGGAGCCCGACCACAAGGATTTCGCCGAGATGGGCCAGCACCTGTCGTTTACCGAACGGCGCGCGGCGGCGGCGGAACGCACGGCGGTCGACCGCTTCACGACGCAGTATCTGGCCGACCGGGTGGGGGCGACCTTCACCGGGCGGATCAACGGCGTCACCCGTTTCGGCCTGTTCATCACGTTGAACGACACAGGGGCCGACGGCCTGATTCCGATCCGCTCCCTGCCTGACGATTATTACATCCACGACGAGACCCATAACCGCCTGCGCGGCCGGTCCAACGGCAAGACCTACGTCCTGGGTGAAACGGCCGAGGTTCTATTGGTCGAGGCCCGGCCATTGACCGGCGGTATGATCTTCCAGTTGCTGGACGGCGGCGGGCGGCCCGGCGGAACCGGGCGCGGGGCGCGTGGCCGCCTGAATACCGGCGGGCGTCCGTCGGGCGGCGGGCGCAAAGGGCGCGGCCGGACGGGCGGCAAGACGAAGAAACCGGGCAAGCGCAAGCGCGGCTGAAACGCTCGCATCCCCCGGCCCGCCGCGTTTTCCAGATGACGACGGCCCGAAAATGGCCGACAATCCAATACCATGACCGGAATGCGATGCCATTTGCGTGGAGGTTGGGCGGCTGCCGTGGCGGCGCTGCTACTGACCGGCTGCGCCAGCCAGACGCCGCCTCAGACCGATAAAGCGGCGGCGGATCCGGCGTTTTCGCTTCCCGCAGCGACCGAGGTCATTGCCGCCGGATACGAAAACATCGCCGACAAGTACCTGGTGTCGCTGCCCGTCGAAACGATCGGCATGGAGGGCCTGCGAGGCCTGGGTGCCATCGACGCGGCCATTTCCATCGAACGGTCCGACGACGAGGTGCAGATCAACGGCCATGGCCGGGAATTCGCCCATGAACCCCTGCCCAAAACCGGCGACTCCTACGGCTGGGCGCGGCTGACGGCGCGGGCGGCCCTGGCGGCGCGCGGCTGGTCCGAGGAAATCGGCCGGGCCAGCACGGAAAAGATCTACGAGGCCGTGTTCGACGGCATGCTGTCGGAACTGGACATCTATTCCCGCTATTCCGGGCGCGACGAAGCCCGGCGCAACCGGGCCCGGCGCGACGGGTTCGGCGGCATCGGCATTCGCTTCCGCCTGCGCGACGACGACGTCCATGTCTACCGAATCACGCCGGAAACTCCGGCCGCCGCCGCCGGCCTTCGCGAAGGTGATATTCTGGTCTCCGCCGACGGCGTCGAATTGAGGGGCCTGCCGTCGCGCAAGATCGTGCGCCTGTTACGCGGCCCGGTGGATACGTCCGTTAAACTGGTCGTGCGGCGCGAGGGACGGCCAGACCCCTGGACCGTCAATCTGTTCCGCCGCCACATCGTGCCGGTCACGGTGACCCGGGTCTTCAAGGACGGCATTCTTTATCTCGCCGTCAGCAGTTTCAATCAGCAGACGGCGGCATCGGTCCGCAAGGCGATCATGGAGGTCCAGGCCGATCCGGCGAACGCGCTGAAGGGCCTGGTCATGGACCTGCGCGGCAATCCCGGCGGGCTTCTGCGCCAATCGATCAAGCTGGCCAATCTGTTCCTGACCCAGGGCCACATCATCACCACCCGTGGCCGTCATCCGGACAGTGTCCATCATTACAACGCCGACGGCGACGATATCCTGAACGGCCAGCCGCTGGTCATCCTGGTCGATGGCAAATCTGCATCGGCGGCGGAAATCACGGCGGCGGCACTACAGGACCGGGGCCGCGCGGTGGTGCTGGGCACCTCGTCCTACGGCAAGGGCAGTGTTCAGACGGTCATCCGCCTGCCCAACGACGGCGAATTGACGATCACCTGGTCGCGCCTGATCACGCCGACGGGCTATACCCTGCACGGCCTGGGCGTTCATCCGGTGGTCTGCACGTCGTCCAAGGCGTCGATCCCGGCGGTCCAAGGGGCCGACGGCGCCCATCCCAACCCGATCCTCGCGGCCATGGGCGGGCGTGATTTTCAGGCCGATATCTTCGCCCGCTGGCGGCGCGGCGGCCCGCTGGACGAAGACGAACGTACGCGTCTTCGGGAAACCTGCCCGCCGGAGCCCCACAGCGGCACTCAGGACCGCGATCTGGCCCGCCGGATCATCGAGGACCGCACCCTGTATGCCCGCGCCCTGGTGATCACTCAGGCGACGGCACGGGCGTCTCTCGACCGCGACAACGCGGCGGCGGAATAGCCCCGCCCCCGCCGGGCCTTCGCCGTCCCGGCACAAAGTGCAAAAAACCCTCTGCCGAAAGCCTTGACTTGCCCGACGGGCACTGTATGTTTCGCGCCTTCCTTATTTCTGAACATCTGAGCGGAACAGCGAGTCATGGCAAAACCGGCCACAATTCTGGTGAAAATGGTCAGCACCGCTGACACGGGCTTCTTCTACGTGAAGAAGAAAAATCCGCGCAACACGACGGAAAAGTTCGAGATGCGCAAATACGATCCCGTGGCCCGCAAGCACGTGGCGTTCAAGGAAGAGAAGATCAAGTAAGCGGCCCGCCGCTTTTCTTCTCGTCTCAGCGGCCCGTAATCGCCGCCTCGACGCCCCGATCCTTCCGACCTGCTTTTGAAATCATCGTTGCGACGGCTGTGGCCGGCGGCTTCGGCTGTCCGGCCATTGAGCGTTTATCGTGAGCGTTTATCGTGGGCGATTATCGCAGACCGCCCCGATTGGACGGCCCGCGCCCGGCGACCCTCAGGCGGCGCCGTTCCCGTCCGCCTCGGCACCAGGCGGCGGCGGGGCCTTGATGACCATGTCGCGGCCCTCGTGCTTGGCGATGTAGAGCGCCTTGTCCGCCCGTTCGATCAAATCCGCGGTGGTGTCGCCCTTGGGATCGGATTCCGCGACACCGGCGCTGAGCGTCACGGAAAGCGGGCTGCCATCGGGCAATGTCACGGGTTCTTCGGCGACTTTCACCCGAATACGGTCTGCAACGGTAAAGGCGACGTCCAGCGGTGTGTCCGGCATGGCGACGACGAATTCCTCGCCGCCGAACCGCGCCGCCGTGTCGAAGCCGCGAATGTTACGCAGAATCCGATTGGCGACGATCTTCAGAACTTCATCCCCGGCCGAATGGCCGTAGGTATCGTTGACCCGCTTGAAATGGTCCAGGTCGATCAGCATCAGCGACACGCCCTTGGTCCCGTCACCGGTCCGCCGCACGATCCCGTCGATGTGCGATTCCAGATAACGCCGGTTGTGCAGGCCCGTCAGGCCGTCCGTCAGAGCCATCGAGAGGTGTTGCTGGAAATTCGCCTGTAGAAGTTCCTGGTACCGCTTGCGGCGCACCTGAGTCCGCACACGGGCAACGATTTCCTGTTCATCGACGGGGCGGACGACGCAGTCGTTGACCCCCAGTTCCAGGCCCTTGATCAGATTGATTTCATCCTCGGCATCGCCGATCAGCAGAATCGGCACCTGGCGGGTTACTTCGGTCGACCGCAGGCGCGATGCCAGACGCAGCGGCTCGTCGCCTTCGAAGTCCATGGAGATCACCACCACGTCGGGCAAATCGTCGGCAATCGTCTTGGACGCGTCCTCGTAGGTCTTGAGGACCGTGACCTTGTGGTCGTCGCGGGACAGCAGGTCGCGGATATTGCCGCCTTGGATTTCGCTGGCATCGACAACGGTGACGACCGCGCCGCTGCCGTCGACCTGGCTCAGGTCCGGATTGGCGTCGAAGCCCAGATCGCGGGAGGTCTGTTGGTGCAGGTACCACTGATCGAATGTCCGCTTCATACGCACCAGCGAGCGCACACGGGCGAACAGCATGGTGTCGTTCAGCGGCTTGGTCAGGAAATCGTCGGCCCCGGCCTGCAGGCCGTTGACCCGGTCGCGCATATCGTTCAACGCGGTCACCATCACGACGGGAATATGCGCCGTCCCGGGCGAGCCCTTGATCCGGCGGCAGACCTCGAAACCGTCCATGCCCGGCATCATGACGTCGAGCAGGACCAGATCCGGTTTCTCCCGTTCGACCGTTTCCAAGGCCGTCGGACCGTCATGGGCCGTGATGACGTCGTAGTATTCGCTTGTCAGCTTGGCCGCCAGGACCTTCACGCTGGTCGGCAGGTCATCGACGATGAGAATGCGTGCCGACATAATCCGTTACCGCCCGAATGCGGCGATCAATCAAGAAATTTCGCGACCGTCTCCAGGAACGTGGGCACGGAAATCGGTTTGGCGATATAGCCCTCGCAGCCACCCTCACGGATTTTTTCTTCGTCGCCCTTCATGGCGAAGGCCGTGACGGCGATGACCGGGATTTCCTTCAACGCATCATCGGCCTTGAGCATTTTGGTGACCTCAAGACCCGAAATCTCCGGCAATTGGATATCCATCAAAATCAAATCAGGGCGGTGTTCCTGGGCAAGTTGGATGGCGTCACGGCCGTCCATGGTCTGGATCGTGTTGTAGCCGTTCGCTTGCAACAGGTCGTTGAACAACTTCATGTTGAGGTCGTTGTCCTCAACAATCAAAATCGTTTTCGCCATATTTCATTCTTCCGATCAATTTTCAGCCACGAAGCGGGCTTGTACGGACTGCGAAAGTCAGTCTTGCCGGGCCTTTGACCCTGGCAGGAATCACCGTAACCTCTGCTCGAGATACTGTCCGAAACATCCCATCAAGTCAAACGGCTGGACGCCCGGAAACTATTCGCCGCGAACCTCTTCGACCATATCCTCCAGGTGGTCGACATCGTCGATCACGAGGCGGTCCTTGAGCCGTTCGACGACACCCTGGCGGGACAGGTCGCTGAGCACGCGCGCAACCGTTTCGCGTGTCGTCGAAACCCGGCTGGCGATATCGCCGTGAACCGGGATCGGCACCAATTCCGCGCGATTTTCACCGACCATGTTGTTACGGGCCAGCCGAAGAAGATCGGCCTGTACCCGGTTGTTGGCGGCCAGGGTGCTGAGGTCCATGATCCGATCGGTCGAGGTGCGCACGATCCGCGCCAACGATTTCATCAGGCGCAGGGTCACATCGAAATTTTCGGACAGGAGTTGCAGGAACCGTTCCTGCGACAGCGATGCGATGGTCGTGTCCTTCAAGGCCATGACACTGGCCGACCGGGGCGCCCCGTCGATCGCCGCCAAGTCGCCGAAATGGCCGCCGGCATTGACGTCGTCCAGGGTGATTTCCCGCCCGGAAAGAGAATAGATGACGACCCGTGCAGCGCCCGAGACGACGAAAAAGACGTCCCGTGTTTCGCTTTGACGGTCGATGATCTGTTCCTGAGCGTCGTAGGTCTTCCACGAACAGGCTTGTTCCAGCCGTTCGAGTTCCTGCTCATTCAAGTCCGACAACAGATGTATCTGCGCCAGTGATCGCGCATTCCCATCCGACACGCTATTCCCCCTCGCCATTTCCAAGAGCAAATTTCTACACACAATCTTATTAGAATGATCTTAGGCAAGTTGAGCCGGCAACTCCATCCGAAATGACCCGGGGGCCGGTGCGCCGCGGCGCCTGCCGTCATCCCTCGAGGACGATGGCGCACCCGGCCCGCCGATCGTCCCCCGCCGCCGCCATCGCGCCAATTACCTCGCCGCCGCCGGTCTCCAGGGCCGCCATGTGAACGCCGCCGAAAAACAGATTGCGCTCTGGCCAGACGCGATGATCCGGAAAATCATCGAAAACCGCCGGGGTCTCGGGCCAGCCGGGCTCCATATCCAGATACCCCCGCTCGACATGGATGCGCGGCGCGGCGACGGCCTCGGACGCCGTCATGCCGAAGGCCAGCAGATTGACGATCACCTGAAGCACCGCCGTGCGAATGCGGTTGGATCCACCGGAGCCCAGGACGATCAGCCGTTCCGCCGTCTCGACCGCGGTGGGCGCCATCATCGAGCCGAGGCGTACATCCAGCGGCCAGCGATCGAAGCCCTGCGGATTGATGTCTTCCTCGCCCAGCATGTTGTTCATCATCACGCCGGTGCCGGGCACGACATAGCCCGCCCCTTCGCCGTTGGAGAGGGTCAAGGCGCAGGCGTTGCCCGCACCGTCGATGACGCTGATATGGGTCGTGCCACGGCGGACCTGAGGATGGTCGAGGAAAGCCTTCCGGAAACCGTTCATCGCCGCTGTGTCGAGCAATCCGGCCAAGTCGCCGTCGCCGCCGCCATTCGACAAATCCCGGCGCGCGCCGTCGGTCACCGCCATCGCCCGTGCCAATGCCGTCAGGTGAGCCTGGTCGCCCCATGCACCGCGCAGGCCCTCGGCGCCCTCCAACAGTTTGAGCGCGAAAGCGATCAGCAGACCGCCGGATGACGGCGGCGCGTTCGTGAGAACCGACGCCCCGCCGAAATCGATGGCGAGCGGTGCCCGCACCTCCGTCCGGTAGCCCGCCAAGTCCTCTGCCGTCAGGCTCCCGCCTCCGGCGAGGCAGTCTTCGACGATCCGCCGCGCCACGTCGCCTTCGTAAAACAGGCGCGGCCCTTCATGCACCAGGGCGTCGAGAAAACCCGCCGTCTCCGGATTTCGGAACCGGTCGCCGGCGGCAAGCAGCCGCCCGGAAGGACCCGGCGTCGCGAAGATCGCCCGCGCCTCTTCGGTCGCCGTGTAGATCGGCCCGACGACGCTGAACAGGTACTCCTGGAACGGGGTCAGGTCGTATCCGTCGCGGGCCACGGACAAGGCCGGTTCGGTCAACCGGTTGAGCGGCATATGGCCGAGTTCGCCATGAACCCGGAACAAACCATGGGGCAGGCCGGGTACGGCCATGGACCCGAGGCCGATGTGAAATTCCTGCTGCGCCGCGCCGAAGTCGGCGACGATCGGATAGAAATCGCGGCCGTCCGGCGACGGCCCCTGTTTCGGCGTCTGCGCGAAGAAGTCGAACAGACGGGGGGCTTGGTCGGCGGGCCGCGCCAGGAGAAATCCGCCGCCACCGAACGATGCCAGCACCGGTTCGGCCACGGTCGCGGCGCACATGGCGCCAAGGGCGGCATCGAAGGCATTGCCACCGTCGCGCAAAATATCCGCCGCCGCCTGTGCGGTCAGCGAATCTCCCGCCGCGACGGCGCCCTTTCCACGCCCGAGGTCCGCCATTCCCGTCACCACCCGTTCGCTCTCCTGCTCATCCGCACTTGGATTCCGGCTCTGCCCGGCTTATATCCGTTTTAACTTTTCTATGCTCTAATCGAGCGTTAACAAGACCGTCAACCGCCGCATCGGCCCTGATTTCAGGGCCTATCGGGGAAAACGGCAAAGCCAGCGGTGGGACATTCGCGGCAATTTAGTGGAAATGCCACGACGGATGGCCGTCCGGACATGGCGGCGTGTTCGAAAAACGGTGTGACGGAACGGAATCGAAGATGATCAAAGCCCAATTGACCTGCTTGGCCCTGTTGACCGGCATTTTTATGTCGGGCGCCGTGTTGGCCGCCGAAGGGCACGTGAACGCGATTTCCCAAAAACCCATTCCCGCCGGGAAGATTTTGTCCGTGCGCGCCCTCGACGATTCGGATGAATCGCTGGCCCTCAAGGATCAGTTCGTGCGCGAATTGACGAACCGTGGCTATCGCGTGGAGCCGAAGGCGGATTTGGTGCTGACCTTTGAAGTTCAGGATGAGCTCGGTGCCTATACCTTCACCGACAAGCGCTACATCCTCGACCTGCAGACCAGCCGAGGCACCAATCAGGGAATCGACGACGACTCCCATGCCAAATTCAACGTCTTCAATTCCAAGACCGGCGGTATTCTGAACAAGGGTCAAGGCGGAACGAAGATCGTCACGCCGACCAAATACCGCCTTAAGGTCACCGTCGACGGCCCGGCTGAGGCCGGCCGCATCGAACGCTACTGGCAGGGCTGGGCGACCGGCAAATTGGGCGCCGCTACAAACGAAGCGTTGATGGGCGCCATGGTCGCCCCCCTGGTCGAAAGCGTCGGCGAGACGGTCAAGGACCGCACCATTACCCTCCCCGACTGACTTTTTCCCCGGAATCCACACCCTGGAACGGCCACGGCGCCCACCGCGGCGGCCGATCGTACCGCCACGGCGCTTGCCCCCCAGGGGCAAACCGTTTAGGAAACGGGGCCGTGGGCCGCGATCATCCCGCCGGCCCCGCGTTAACGCATTAACTTGGCTCCCGCGATGGAAAATTTCTCCAATCCAGGTCTGCTGCCCGCCGGCTTATCCGACCTCCTGCCCCCCGATGCGGGATTCGAGGCTTCGGTCACCGAACGCCTGATCGACGCCTGCCATGCACGCGGGTACGAGCGCGTGAAGCCACCGTTGATGGAATTCGAGGACAGCCTGCTGTCCGGCACGGGTGCTGCCATGGACCGCCAGGTCTTTCGTCTGATGGATCCGGTCTCGCAACGCATGATGGGCCTGCGCGCCGACATCACGCCGCAGATCGCGCGGATTGCCGCCAGCCGCCTGAAATCCGCCCCCCGGCCGCTCCGCCTTTGCTATGCGGGCCAGGTGCTGCGCGTGCGCGGCGACCAGATTCGCCCGGAACGGCAGTTCGCCCAGATCGGCGCGGAACTGATCGGCAGCGCCGCCCCGGCCGCCGATGCGGAAATCATCGCCATGGCCGCCGACGCCGTCGGCTACATCGGCGTCACCGGCGTTTCCATCGACCTTGCCCTGCCGTCCCTGGTGTCGGCGATCCTCGGCGACCGCGCCGAAGGCCCCGTCATCCGGCCTCTTCGTGAAGCCCTGGACCACAAGGACACGGGCGCCCTGGACGATCTTGCGAAGCAATTGGGCGATGATCTGACGAATACCCTGAAACGCCTGGTCCTGGCCGCCGGTCCGGCCGACGACACGTTGGCCGCCGTCGACGCCATCGATCTGCCGCCCGCCGCCGCCGCCGAATGGGCGGGTCTGAAGGCGATCGTCGAACAGGTCCGCCGAATGGCGCCGGACCTGACCTTGACCATCGATCCAGTCGAACATCGGGGATTCGAATACCACGGCGGCGTGACCTTCACGCTTTATGCCGCCGGAGTGCGCGGCGAATTGGGGTCGGGCGGACGCTACCTCGCCGGAAACGGCGCCGGAAACGGCGGCACCGAAGGCGAGCCGGCGACCGGCTTTACCCTGTTCACCGATACCCTGCTGCGCGCGCTGCCGCGCCCGGCAACGGGCCGCCGGCTGTTCGTGCCGGCCGGCACGGACCGTGCCCGCCTGGACGCCTTGCGCGCCGAAGGCTGGATCACCGTCTCCGGGCTGGAAGACGCGTCGGACCCCGCCGCCGAAGCAGCCCGCCTGCATTGCGGCCATTGGCTGAAGGACGGCCAACCTGTCGCCGCCGAAGACTGAAGTACCGGTAACCCGAACTAGGACATGATCGGAACAGCAATATGACGAACGTGGTTGTCGTCGGCTCGCAGTGGGGCGACGAAGGCAAAGGCAAGATCGTTGACTGGCTTTCGGAACGGGCCGACGTGGTCGTCCGTTTCCAGGGTGGGCACAACGCGGGCCATACGCTCGTCATCGACGGCGTGACCTACAAGCTGTCGTTGCTGCCGTCCGGCATCGTGCGCAAGGGAAAACTGTCGGTCATCGGCAACGGCGTGGTCGTCGACCCCTGGGCGCTGATCTCCGAAATCGAGAAAATCCAGGAACAGGGCGTCGCCGTGACGCCGGAAAGCCTGCGCCTGTCGGAAGGCTGCCCGCTGATCCTGCCGCTTCACCGCAATCTGGACCTGGCCCGCGAACAAGCCGCCGGCAAGGCCAAGATCGGAACCACCGGACGCGGCATCGGCCCGGCCTATGAGGATAAGACCGCGCGCCGGGCGATCCGCGTCGGCGACCTGCGCGACCAGGACCTATTGAAAGACAAGATCGAAGGCCTGCTGTTCCACCACAACGCGCTGCTGCGCGGCCTCGGCATGCCGGAAGTGGACGGCGGCGACTTGCTGTCCGACCTGATCGAGATCGCGCCCAAGGTGCTGCCCTATGCCGCCACGGTCTGGCAGGAATTGGATCAGGCCCGGCGCAAGGGCAAACGCATCCTGTTCGAAGGGGCGCAGGGCGCCATGCTTGACCTGGATCACGGCACCTACCCCTACGTGACCTCGTCCAACACGGTCGCCGGACAGGCCGCCACCGGGTCCGGCCAGGGGCCGGGTGCCGTGGGCTTCGTGCTGGGCATCACCAAGGCCTATACGACGCGCGTCGGCTCGGGTCCGTTCCCGACGGAACTGGACGACGATGTCGGCCGTGAACTGGGCGAGCGCGGGCGCGAATTCGGCACGGTTACCGGCCGGGCGCGGCGCTGCGGCTGGTTCGATGCCGTGATGGTTCGCCAGGCGATCAAGGTCAACGGCATCCACGGCATCGCTCTAACCAAGCTGGACGTCCTGGACGGCCAGAAGGTGTTGAAGGTCTGCACCGGCTATCGTCTGGACGGTGAAGTCCTCGACCACCTGCCCGCCGCGCAGCTGGAGCAAGCGCGGGTCGAGCCGATCTTCGAGGAAATGGAAGGCTGGTCCGAAAGCACCTACGGGGCGCGGTCCTGGGCCGACCTGCCGGCGACGGCGATCAAATACATCCGCCGTATCGAGGAACTGATCGAAGCGCCGGTCGCTCTGCTGTCGACCAGCCCGGAACGCGAAGACACGATTCTCGTCCACGACCCCTTCGCCGACTGACCCGAACCAAAGCCGAAACCGGCCGATTTCGCCGCGCCGAACCGGCACGCGTGGACCTACCCGACTGCCCGCCGTCCATTAATTGTCTATCAAGGGAATGGCGGGTACCATCAGGGCGTGAAAATGTGGGGATTTGTGGGCACGCGCCCTGTTGGGGACAGGGACGCAGGCCGTTTCCGCAGGCGAAGGATGGGGCACGAAACGACGAGCCATGGCTGAAACCGCCACCCAAGCACCTGAGGCCGCCGCCGAGGCGCCACCACAGGACGCCCCCCCACAAGGGGGCGGAGACCCGAACGCCGACGCCGCGGCGGGGGGAGCTCTGCGCCCGCTCCTGATCAAGGAGCGCTTCGCCGTCGATCCGACGACCCCTTTGCCCGATTTGGATTCGCCTTCGGCCAAGGCTTTCATGGCCGAGGACCGGCGCGACATCGACCGGCCCGTCTTCGCCTTGATCTGCAATCCGGGCCTACCGACCCGCATGGGCGCGATGACTTCGCTGCGCGGGTCCGGCATCAAGGCTCTGGTCGGCATCCTTGAATGGGATGTCGCGTATTGGCCCCAGATCCGCCAGCGCACCATGATCCTGATTCTGGAGCGCCCTCTGGGCGGGCGGGTGCTGCAGGACGGCAAGTTCCGGATTTCCGAATACGATCTGCCGCGCAAGGTCATCGAACCCTTGGCCGGCGCGTTGCAGGAAATGGCATCGATCGGCGTCGCCCATCGGGCGATCCGGCGCGACAACCTGTTTTTTATGGATGCCGCCCGCCAATTGATCGCGTTCGGTGAATGCTATTCCTCGCCGCCGGGATATGATCAGCCGCCCGTGTACGAGCCGGCGGAACGCGCCATGACGCCACCGGCGGGGCGCGGTGTCGGCAATTCCCGCGACGACGCCTATGCATTCGCCGTATCGATCGTCGGCCTGGTCCTCGACAAGGAGCCGGGCAGCCATCTGGACAGCGAACAGATGCAGGCGCAGAAGCTGGAGACCGGCTCCTACGCGGCGATCACCGGCAACGAAAACCTGCCTTTGTCCTTGCTCGAACCCTTGCGCGGCATGATGGGCGACGATCCGGCGCAGCGTTGGGGGCCGGAAGAGATCGATCTCTGGCTGTCCGGCCGCAAGATGTCGCCGCAACAGAAGAAGGCCGGCAAACGGGGGCAGAACCCGTTCACCTTCATGGGCCGCCAATACCACAGCGTGCGCCAACTCGCCGACGCTTTCTGCAAGCATATCCCCGAAGGCGCCAAGGCCATGCGGGACGACACCTTCGACACCTGGCTCCGCCGGTCGGTCGAGGATCCCAACCTGGCCAACGCCATCAAGAATGTTCTGGACGTCGCCAAGGCACAGACCGGTACCTTCGCGGGATCGGACGAAATGACGGTGACCCGTGTCTCGATCCTCATGGATCCAATGGGCCCCATTCGCTACAAGGGCTTTTCCTTCATGGTGGATGGCTTCGGACCCGCCTTCGCCATGGATTTGCTGCGTACGGGCGACCCGCAAATTCCGGCGGAGATCATCGCCAAGGACATTCCGGATGTCTGGTTCCAGGCGCAATTGACCTATGCCCCCGAAGCCTCGATCCACCAAAAGAATTTCTCGCAGCTCAAGATCGTCCTGAACAACAAAGACCCGGGCTTTGGGATCGAGCGCTGCCTTTACGAAAGCAATCCGTCCCTGCCCTGCCAGAGCACACTGTTGCTGCAGGAATACGTGCTGGAGATCGAACACCTGCTGCCGGCGCTCGACCGTGCGGCCAACACCCAGGACATCAAGTCGAAGCCCCTGGACCGCCATATGGCGGCGTTCATTACCGCGCGGTTCAAGGAAGACATTTCCCCGCATATGCGGGCGCTGGCGTCCGAAAATCCGGACACCCAGACCATCGGCATGTTGTCCTTGCTGGCCTTCATTCAGTGGAAATTGCGGGTCGAGCCGGTCTATGGCCTGGCCAGTTGGGTCGGCGGGCATCTGGGCCCGGCGATCAACGCCTATCATTCCAGGACCACGCGCAAGGAAATCGAACGCGAGATCCCACGTCTGGTGCGGCGCGGCTCGTTGCCTGAATTGTTCGACCTGATGGACAACGCCGACCGCCGGCGCGAAGACATCGAAGGGTTCGGGGACGCGGTCGCCGAATTCGCGGCGGCGGAATTGGAAATTCAGGATATCGAAGGCCGTGGCGAAGAGCAGCTGACCAAGGCCGAACGTACCGGTCAGCAGGCCGCCGCCATGGGCGCCATTCTGGTCACCATGTCCATCGTATTGATCCTGTTCATGGTTCGGGTGTTCTAGCGATGGCACGGGCACCCATGGGGGCACCGGCGCCCCGGCGCGGCAAGTTCTGGCTCTATTTCCTGCTGATCGCGGTAACGCTGATCGCCGTCGCGCTGCCGACGATCATGGTGATCGGCATCGGCATGATCTTTTCCATCACCTCGTTCTTCACCGACCGGACGGATCAGAAGTACGGTTTTTTCTGCATCAGTTCTCTGAACTTCGCGGGTTTGTTCCCCTATTTGATGGACCTGTGGTCGGGCAATCACAACATGCAGGGTGCCCTGGATATCATCACCGATGTCTTTGCCCTGGCCATCATGTACGGCTCGGCGGCGGGCGGATGGATCATCTACAACGTCATTCCACCGGTCATTACGTCGTTCATGACCGTCTTGACCGAACGGCGCCTGTCGGCCCTGCGGTCCAATCAGCGGCGGATCATCGATGAATGGGGGGACGAGGTGACCATGGGCATCCGTGCCCCGGGCGCCGACGCCCCGGGCCCGCCGTCCGCCGCGCCGCAACCGGGCGGCGCCGAACCCAGCGTTCAGGCCGGCGGCGGGGTCCAGGCCGCCATGGAAGCCATGGAAGCGATCGAAGCCAAGGAAGAGACCGACGGCGGCGACTCACCGCCCCAGGCAGCCGGCGCGTAGCAGGCGTGACAGGCGCCGGACCGCCGCGGCGGGACAGGTCTCCATCGTTTCACGAAAAAGGGCGGCCCTTTCGGGACCGCCCTGAATTTTCGGAAGAATGCGGCGCCTAGTGGCTGATATGCCGCTCGATGACCGCATTTTTCACGGATTTCTGCAGTTTCTCAAACGCCCGAACCTCGATCTGGCGAACCCGTTCGCGGGAAATGCCGTATTCGGCGGACAAGTCCTGCAAGGTCGCCGGGCTTTCCTTCAGCCGGCGTTCGGAAATGATATGGCGTTCGCGCTCCGACAACGACTGCAACGCCGCGTCCAGCATGTCGCGGCGTTCGCTGAACTCCTGGGTATCGGCCAGCCGCGATTCCTGGTCTTCCGTTTCCTCGACCAGCCAATCCTGCCACTCGCCGTCCGCGTCCTGACGCAGCGGCGCGTTCAGGGATTGGTCCGATCCGGAAAGCCGCCGGTTCATATTGACGACCTCGGTTTCCGAAACGTCCAGGCGGTCGGCGATCTGCGTCACCTGGTCCGGATGCAGGTCGCCTTCGTCGATGGCCTGCATCTGGGCCTTGATCTTGCGCAGGTTGAAGAACAGCTTCTTCTGCGCCGCCGTCGTGCCCATTTTGACCAGCGACCACGACCGCAGGATGTATTCCTGGATCGCCGCCCTGATCCACCACATGGCATAGGTCGCCAGACGGAAGCCCCGTTCCGGGTCGAACCGTTTGACCGCCTGCATCATGCCGACATTGCCTTCGGAAATCAGTTCACCCACGGGCAGGCCGTAACCGCGATAGCCCATGGCGATCTTGGCGACCAGGCGCAGGTGACTGGTCACCATGCGGCGTGCCGCCTCTTCGTCTTGGTTTTCCTGCCAGCGCCGGGCGAGGTCGAGTTCCTCTTCCGGTTCCAGCATGGGGTATTCCCGGATGCGATAGAGATAGCGCGACAGATTGTCTTCCGGGGAGAAACTCAGGTCCTTCGTACTGGGGGCCATGTAACCCATGATGATTACGTCCCTTGTATCCGAACGCAGCGGTTCCGCCGCTTTACAGGCGGCCGAAATGTATATTTCCGGGGCTGCGTTAAACTATACCGATTTAGTCGGACATTAACCGAGGAACTGGCCGTCGTACAGGATTTTTTAGACTGAGCGGAAAATGTCGCACAAATAATTGATATAATTAAGTTTATTTGACTCGAACTGGAGCCTCTCTCCTGTCACCGGATGATTGAAGCCAAGAATATATGCGTGAAGTGCTTGGCCTTTACCGTCCGACAGGGTCTTTTTCACGTCTTCCGGCAACGCGCCGGAGGGGCCGGTTTGTCGGCCGTGGCGCCCGGCATAGAGCGGATCGCCGACCACCGGATGGCCGAGCGACGCCATATGCACCCGGATCTGATGGGTCCGCCCGGTCGCGAGGCGGCATTCGACCAAGGACGCACGCATGCCCAGGCGTTCGACAACCTTGTAGTAGGTCTTGGCGTACTTGCCGCGGCCTTCGCCGACCACGGCCATCTTCTTCCGGTTCTTGGGATCGCGGCCGATGTTGCCTTCGACCTCGCCTTCCGTCGGGCGTGGCACGCCCCAGACCACCGCCAGATAGGCCCGGTCGATGCTGTGGTCCTCGAACTGCTTGGCGAGCCCCCGGTGCGCGGCGTCGGTCTTGGCCGCGACCATCAGGCCCGAGGTGTCCTTGTCCAGCCGATGGACGATGCCGGGCCGCTCGACCCCGCCGATTCCTGAAAGCGAGCCCTTGCAATGGGCCAGCAGGGCGTTGACCAAGGTGCCGTCCGCATTGCCCGCCGCCGGATGCACGACCAGCCCCGCCGGTTTATCGATGACGATAAGGTCGTCGTCCTCGTAAACGACGTCGAGCGGAATATCCTGTCCTTCCGGCTCGGCCGGCGTG
>NZRL01000087.1 GCA_002696205.1 Rhodospirillaceae bacterium
AAGCTGCAGCGGCGTGATGTCGAGCGGTTTGGGCATATGCTTGCCGCGCGCGATGCACAGCTTGGTGCCCTTTGCCTTCAGATGCAGGCCGGTCCATTCCCACAGCGTTTCGTTGCCATCGCACTTGCCCAGGTAGATGCCCCCGCCCTTCGACTTGCCATGGGCGCGGACGCATTCCTGAAGGACACGAAGCTGGGAGTCCGAATTCAGGTTGAAGGTCTGATAGTCCGACCCGTCGCATTCGTAGGACAGGCCGATCTTGTCGGCGACATCGACGCAGTTGCCGGTTTCGATATCGCGCAGGCTGACGGTATAGAGCTGGTCCGCCGGCGTTTCCGAAAGCTTCTGCAAGTCCGCGATGGGCGTGGTTTCCCACTGCTGCGAGTTGTCGCTGTCGGAACAGTCATGCAGTTCCAGCCTTTTCTTTTTCGTGTTGAAGGCAGCGCATTCGCCGGACGCCATCATCAACTGACTGCCGTCGAGCGTCCATTTCTGCTGCGGCTTGCCGTTACATTTATCCAGGAACAGCTTGGCGCCTCGGTCCACGCCTTTGGCGCTCAGGCAGTACGGTTTCTTCTCTCCCGATGCCACCGCGTGCAAGTCGCCCTTGGGCGAAAAGCGGAACAGGTGATCGTCGTTGGTCGAATCACAATCGCCGAAATGAAACTCGGGGACCTTTTTCGATTTCTTGAAGATCAGGCAATGGCCGTTTGCCGCGTTCTTGTACAGGTTGCCCTTGACCGGAATGGTCATGCCGCCCGGCCCGCTGGACCCCCAGCCGGCGCCGGCGAAGCCACCACCCGACTGGGTCGCGTGGTTCTTTTCGGCCCAATCGGCGACGGCCTGGGAATGCGAATTGGAATGCGACCCACCGCCAAAGAAGGCGTGCTCGATGCCGTCGACCGCTTCCTTCGCCAGGTCCGAAATCATGCCGCCGATAGCCTTGCCCAATTCTTCCGGGCTGACCGGCTTGAACTTCAGGTCGGCGTCCACGTCCTGGCCGAACACCGTGAAGTTGGCGACCATTTCGATGGGCTTGTTACCCAGCAGCGCCTGCAGGGAGCCGTCGAACTTGGCTTCCGTGAAGTGGAAGTTCTTGCGGTAGGCCTCGATCAGTTTTTCGAGACCCTTGAAAATGTATTCCGAGGCCTCGACCGCGACCTCGGAGGCGGTGATGGCGCCCTTGGCGACCTCGAAGGCCGCGTTGGCGGCCAGCACACCGGCCTGGAACAGGATCGGCGTCAATTCCGTCGCCGCCTTGGCGACTTCCAGCGCCGCCGTGGCCGACGCCTTGGCCGTGTAAAGCCCACCGATCTCGACCTCCAACCCGGCGATTTCAGCCGCCAGCTTGATCGCCTTGCCGACCTGATACCAATGCAGTTTGTGCAGGTCGTGGGACTTGTCGTGGACCTTGTCTTCCTTGTCGTTGATCGTTTTCTGGATACCGTTGACCTTGGCGATCGCCTTTTCGATCTTGTCCGTCGCCTTCTTGGCGTCGGCCTCGGCCTTCTTGATCGCGTTGTCGACCTTCTTTTCCTCGTCGTCGACCTTCTTCTTGGCTTTCTCCAGGTCCTTCTCCGCCGCTTCGACGTCGCCCTTGTACTGGGCGATGAACTTGTTCAGTTCCTTTTCAATACCGCCCAGGACCGTATCCAGAAGGTCGCCCTGGAATTCCAGCAGCACATCGAAATCAGGCTTGGCCGGATTCATGTCGGCGCGGGCGGACACGATGGAGGTAAAGGCCTGGCCGAAATCGTCCTCGATGGTGAAACCCATTTCCTCCTTCGAGAAATCGATCTTGGCCTTCTGTTCCAGACCCAGGATCTTCACGTCCGCGTTCATGTGCAGATAGGGCAGCTCGGTCAGGCTGGCGCCCATGGCCATTTCGGCGTCCTTGATGTTCAAGGGGCCCAGCTTGTGGATCAGGACCTCGCCTTCCAAATCGATCCCCGTTTCCGACAGGTCGAACTTGGCCTGGGCGAGTTCCTTGCCGGCGATCTTCATACGGCCTTCCAGGCCGATGCCCATGCCGTCGACCTGCAGCGCCGGGTCCGACGCGCCGGGCGTGGCGAAGAAGATGCGGACGTTTTCCTTGGATCCGTCCTGGGCCTTGAATTCGACGAACTCGATCAACGGCATCTTGTCGAGTTGCAGGGTCTTGTAGAGCCCCTTGCCGCGGGCCGCCTTGGCGACCTTGGAATCACCGGTCGAGCCGATGAACACGTCGGCCAGGTCCATCAGGCCTTCCAGCGAGAAGTGGTTGGCTTCCAGATCGAAGATCACTTCCTTGGGCAGGCCGGCGGCCTCCGGGTCCGGCGTGACCAGAGCTTCCAGCCGGAACTTGGTCGAGCCGTCCTTGAGCGAGACATCTCCCTGGAATCCGGCGGAGACTGACCCGTCCACGTCGACGCCGACGGAGACGGCGACGTCTTCCATGGTGAAGCCCTTGAGCGCGAAGGCATGTTCCCAGACATCCAGGGCGCCGGCGAAGTTCAGCCCGACTCCCGTTTCCGAGGCCACCGTGCGCACGGCGGTTTCCAGTTCCAGTTCGTCCTTGCCGACTTTCAAATGGGTAACGAGGCCGACGCCCACATCCGAGACGATATTGGTCCCGGCCTTTTTGAACTCCAGCACCAGTTCGGGCGTGATGTCCTTGGCCGCACGCATGAACTTGGGCATCTTGGAAAAGCTGGGCAGCTTGGCGTAGATGGCGATTTCCGGCTCGCCCCCGCCGATGACGCCACCGAGGTTCCCGCCGACCACCAATTCACCGGATATCCCCAGCGCCTTCTTGGCCGCCCCCAGATGGTCCGTGTCGAGCATGGCCATCATGCCGACGCCCTGCTTCAGGTGCAGGGTGCCGCCGGTCTTTTCCTCAAGCTCGCCGATGATGATATCGGCGACGGAAGGGAAATCGTCCGCCGAGAGCGCGCCCGGATCGTGTTCCGCCAGGGTGAAGATCATGCCCGGGAATTCGACATTGCCCAGCGGCGTATTCTTCACGGCGCCATCCACGTCCTTGAGCGCGAACTTCTGCGTCTTGAACATGACGATGGGCTTCTTGCCGGTGCCCATGAAGACGACGGCGGCATCCAGTTCTTCGTTCTTGAACATGACCCGGCCGCCGAAACCGGACGGCGACACGGTCAGTTCCTTGAAGCCCAGGTCCTTGATCCCCGGCACCTTCGAAAGCCCGGCCAGGGTCGCAATGTTGAAGGTCTTGTCGTCCGTGCCCTTGAGGCTGACCGCGACTTCCGCCTTGTCGGCCTTTTCGACTTCCCAGGTCACGTCGAGGGACTGGCTGCCCAGCTTGGTCGTCGCCGCCAGGGCCGCTTTGATATCGTCGGCGGCGTCGATCGACATGGTGACGTTGGACAGCGTCAGCCCGGAAATGCCCAGTGCCGATTTCCACGCATCCTCGGCCGCGACGTTGAAGGAAAACGCCTTGCCGTCGCCGGTGACCGTGGTCGAAAACCCGAGCGACGCCGTCGGCAGCGCGTGATTGCCGGGCAGCGTCATGGTCAGGCTCGGCCAGGTGCCGGTGATGGAGAAATCGGGTTCCGGCTTCTCGCCCTTGACCACCGCTTCCATCATGTCCTTGCCGAGGAAGCCATTGACCGCGAGTTTCTGATCCGACGCGTTCTTTACGCCCAAGAAGTTCAACGCGTTCTTGGTCAGCACCGATTTCGACATGTCCATGACGCCCAGGACCGTCAGGCCCGGTGCCACCGAAATGGACACGCCGTCGTCGCCGAGCGCGGCATCGGTCAGCGCTTTCTTGATGCTGTCGGGGACGCTTTCGGCGGCCAGTTCGCCCTCGGTATTGGAGTAGATGAAGGCCTGATTCGTCAGGCCCAGCTTGTCGACCTCGGACAATCCCGGCACGGATTTGACGATATCGGAAATCTTCAAATCCTTGCCGGGCGCCATGAAGGCGAAGGCGTTCTTCGAACAATCCGTCGCAAACAGCGCCAGGGTCCAGGTCCCGCCGACCGGCAAGGAAAGCTTGCCGGTGATCGCATCGTCCTCGACCTTCAGGTCGGAGAACGCGGCGATGCCCAGGCCGTCGACCGTGCCGACCATGGCTTCGATCCCGGCCCGGCAGGCGGCGTCCTTGAACGGGCCCGTATCGACCTGTTCCAGAGTTTCTGACAGCCCCGCCGCGGCAACCGGCCGCAGCGGCGTCATCACGATGAACATCAAGGAAATGGCATACGCGGCACGCAGAAGCGCGGCGGTTCGATAATTCAGTATGGCCAAGATCCGTCCCCCCTTGGTCCATTAAATGGCTTGGGCAAGCCCTTCTGGCGACCCATTAGAGAATTTATATCACAAAAATCTGAATCAATTCTAAATCGCGTTATGCACCGGATGACATCAAAAGATGTTCTTGGCAAAAAACGATAGATAATGATAATCAATCGCAATTCATGCACCGCCGTCGCCGGATGACGGGCAGGCCATCTTCGGGGCGATGATGACGACGGACAGTCAACGCGATCTGTTGACCCAGATATTTCACACCCAGCGGCGATCTTTGATCGGCACGCTTTACCGCATGGTCGGCTGCCTGGCGACCGCGGAAGACTTGGCCCATGACGCCTATCTGAGAGTGTCCAAGGCGGCGCGCGAACGGCCGGTCACGCACCTGCAGGCGTTTCTCTATCAAACAGCGCGGAATTTGGCGCTCGACCATTTGCGCCGCGAGCGCATTCGCGGCGGGTTCATGTCCGAAACGGCGGATGGGACGACCGACGCCGTCCCTGCCCCGCAACCCGGCCCGGAGGCCACGGTGATGAACGCCGAACTCCTTCATCGGGTCGAGGACGCGCTGAACGGAATGCCCGAGCGCGCACGCCGGGCGCTGACCTTGTCCCGGTTGGACGGGCTGAGCTACCCCGAGATCGCCCGTGAACTCGGGGTTTCGGAAAACACGGTCTACAACGACATCCGCGCCGCCCTGGCCCACTGCCTGGCGGCGCGCGGTGACGATGATGCGGAGTAATCGCGGATGCCTCGCCGTCGCGACGACAGATTGGGAGAAAGCACCGCCTCATCCGTCATATTTATGTCCGCTTCACCAACGACGGACCAACCCCCCGGACGCTTGACCATGACCCACGACGACGAAACTCCGGTCCCCGAGCCCAACCTGGATTCCGCGACGGCGGAAGCCCTGGACTGGTTCATGCGGCGTCAGTCCGGCGCCATGACCGCCGCCGAGGCCGCGACATTCGAAACCTGGCTCACCAGGCATCCGGCGAATGCCCGGGCGTACGACCGCGTCGCCGGCCTTTGGAACGCGCCCGAACTCGGTCATGCCCTTGAAACCGCCCGGACTTCTGCCACCGCCGGGACACCGGCGTCCGGGCGCCCCGGCCGCGCCCGTTCGGGCCTGCGTGCCGCCATGGCGTTGGCCGCCATGCTGGTCCTGGCCATGGGTTTGGGACGGATCGCCGACATCGACCCGTTCGCCCCGTCCGCCGATCTGACGACCGAGACGGGCGAGCAGTCCGATTTCACCCTGGCCGACGGTTCGGTCGTCAGGCTGAACGCCGACAGCGCCGTGAACGTCGCCTTCGGTCCCGGCACGCGCCGGATCGAATTGCTTCGCGGCGAGGCTTTCTTCGATGTCATGCCGGACACCGGTCGGCCCTTCGAGGTCGCCGCCGGACGGTCTCTCACCCGCGTTGTCGGCACAGCGTTTTCCGTCTTACTACGCAAGGACGAAACGGAGGTCCGCGTCAAACGCGGGCATGTTCAGGTGTCCGGCGACGACGGCGGCGCACCGGTGGACCTGACCCCCGGCCAGGGCGTGACCGTGGCCGCCGGTCATGCCGGCCACCTCGCGCCTCTGGAACCGCAAGCGGCCTTCGCCTGGCTGGACGGCCGCTTCGTATTCCGCGACCGCCCCCTGTCCGAGGTCATGGACCGGCTTGCCCGTCATCACCGGGGCAAAGTTGTGCTGACCACGGACCGCCTCCGCAACCTGCGGGTCAGCGGCAATTATCGGTTGGACGATCCGGACAACGTCGTCGCGGCCTTGGCCGATATCGCCGGCGCCGACATGGTCCGCCTGCCCGGCCTGCTGACGATCCTGCACTAAAAACTTTTTCGAACTTTCCGTTGGGAGACGAAAGCCCCCCGTTCGTCTCGGCCTTAGAAATGCGAATGCGTCGCAACATCAAGAATGCGGCGCCGCCGAGACCTCAAAGGGGAAGACGAGACCATGACCACCATCCGCCGCCGCTTCACCGCAACGCTGTTGACCTGCACCGCCCTGACCTTCGGCCCGGCCGTCCAGGCGGCCGAGACGGCAACGCCGCCCGCCGTGCAATTGGGCCAAACGGACGTCAGCGAGGACAGCCAGGTCGACTTCGACATTCCCGCGGGACCGCTCGCCGCCGCCATCGACGCCTTTATCGCCGTCACCGGTTGGCAGGTCGGCTATACGGCGGAGGTTGCGAAGAACCGCACCTCGCCGGGCGTCCAAGGCTCCCTCACGCCGACGGCGGCGCTCCAGCGGCTGCTTTCCGGCACGAGCGTGACCTACCGCATGACGGGTGCGCGCACCGTGGCGCTCGACGGGCCGCAGGCGAGCGACGAACGCCTGACCCTGGGCACGGTGTCCGTAGAGGGACGCGCCATGCCCCGCCAGGCCGAGATCGGCAAGCTGTCCCCGGCCTATGCCGGGGGCCAGGTGGCGCGCGGCGGCCAGGTCGGCGTCCTTGGTACCAAGGACATGATGGACACGCCCTTCACTCAAAACAGCTACACATCGAAACTCATTCAGAACCAGCAGAACCAGCATATTACCGAGACCTTGCGCAACGACCCGTCCGTCGTGGTCAACCTTCCGGTCCACGTCGGAACCTCGTCGTTTTCCATCAGGGGCTTCGATGTCGGGAACTACGATATCCTGCTGAACGGCATTCCGAACGTCGCGCCGACGCAGGTGACGTCGATGTCGGCGGAAAGCGTCGAACGGGTGGAGGTCCTGCGCGGTCCCAGCGGCATGCTGAAGGGCATGGCCCCCGCGGAATCGATCTCCGGCGTCATCAATGTGGTGCCCAAACGGGCCGGCGAAGACCCCTTGATGCAATTTTCCCCTGACTACACCGGCAGCTCGAACTTCGGCGGCCATGTGGACCTGGGGCGCCGGTTCGGCGACGCCAAGGAATTCGGCGTGCGGTTCAACGGGGTCTACCGTGACGGCGACCTGCCCATCGACCACCAGAGCCAGGAAACCCAGCTGGCGGCATTCGGTCTGGACTACCGGCACGACCGGTTCCGGATCGACGCCGACCTCGGGTATCAGGTCAACCGGATCGACGGACCGCGGCAACTGTTCACGGTTGCCACGGGCGTCGACGTGCCCGCAGCGCCGGACGCCACGACAAACCAGAACGCGCCCTGGGAGTTCATCGAAAACCAGATATTTTACGGCTCCCTGCGCGGCGAAGTGGACGTGACGCCGGAGATCACCGCCTTCGCCGCCGTGGGCGGACATCGGCGGCACATGACCCGCCAGGTCTTTCTGCAACGGACGATCAACAATTCAGACGGCGACCTGTCGGCGGGCAACGTGACACAGCGGGGCGAAGCCCTTCATGCGTTTTCCACAAACGCCGGCGCCCGGGCGGAATTCCAGACCGGGCCGATCAGCCACCAGATGGTTGCCGGCTTCGATTTCACGACCCGCGTCTGGCTTGCGTCGCGGGGCTCGTACGCCGCCGTTGCCTCCAATCTGTACGATCCGACCTATTCGTCGGATCCGCAGACCGGCACGCCCAGCCCC
This sequence comes from Rhodospirillaceae bacterium, assembly GCA_002696205.1. Classification (GTDB taxonomy): domain Bacteria; phylum Pseudomonadota; class Alphaproteobacteria; order Rhodospirillales; family Casp-alpha2; genus UBA1479. Next base: position 7,799 of record NZRL01000087.1, read on the forward strand.
AGCAACGCGCAGAAACAGCAAGACAACTGGTACCGCAGCTACGTTCTGGCCGACACCCTGTCGATCATGGACGGTATGGTGCAGGTGACCGGCGGCGGGCGCTATCAGGACATCAACACGACGTCTTTCAACCGCAATACCGAAGCTCTTTCCGGCGGCTTCAACGATAGCGCCCTCACGCCCATGGCCGCCATCGTCGTCAAGCCCTGGGGCGACCAGGTTTCGTTCTACGCCAGCTATATCGAAGGCCTGCAAAGCGGCTCCACCGCCCCGGACAGCGCGGCCAACGCCGGGGAGATCTTCCCGCCTTATGTGACCAAGCAATACGAGGCCGGGGCGAAATGGGACATGGGACAGATGACGGCGACCCTGACGGCTTATCAGGTCGCGCAACCGAGCGCCTTCACCGACCCGACCACCAACGTCTACGACGTGGACGGAGAACAGCGTCATCGGGGATTGGACGTGAACCTGTTCGGCGAACCGACGGAAGGCATCCGCATCCTCGGCGGCGTGTCCTTCATCGATTCGGAACTGACCGAGACCCAGACGGCCAGCAACATCGGGAACAAGGGCGTCGGCGCGCCGAGGTGGCGCTTCGTCATGGGCGGCGAATGGGACCTGCCCCAGGTCGAAGGCCTGACCCTGACGGGACGGGTCACCCATCTGACATCGACTTTCCGTGACACCGCGAACCTGCAGAAAATCGACGGGCACAGCCGGGTCGATATCGGCGCCCGCTACACCTTCGAACGCCAGGGCGGGGAGCCCATCGTGGTCCGCGCCTCGATCGAGAACCTGTTCAACACGTCATTCTGGGGTGTGAACACCTTCGGACAGATGCACATCGGCGACCCCAGAACCTACAAACTCTCGGCATCGTTCGATTTCTAGATCCGAACGGCGGCCGACCGAACGGATGCGATTTTCACCAGGAACAGAACATCCCAAAGCGCGGCGAAAGGGGCCCGCAAGACCATGGCTGATGGCATCGACCTGAACCCCGTGGAGAAGTTGAGCCGGGCACAGCTGAAGCGGTTGACCGCCGTGCACGGCTGGTCCGGCGTGATCCTGGGGCTCGTGCTCTACGTGGTCGTGTTCACAGGGGCCGTCAGCGTTTTCGGCAGCGACCTCAATAGCTGGTCATCCGGCGGCGACGGTTCTCGCCCCCTATTGGTCGACCTGGGCGGCATCGACAACCGTGTCCGCGAGATCGTCGAACACACGCCGAAAGGATATCTCAAGCGGGTCATCATCTACGCCAATCCCCGGGGAGAAATGATCATCGCCCCCTATGGCATGGCGATGAATGAAGAGTTGGGCGAAATCCGGCCCTACGGCACCATCTATCACCTGAACCCTGAAACCGGCGAACGGCTATCCCGCGCCGACGGCTTCATCTTCGACAGGCTGGAAAATTTCGAAACCAGCGCCCTGGAACACTTCATCGTCGACCTGCACGAAGCTCTTTATCTGCCTGATCCCTGGGGGCGGATCGTCACCGGGATCATGGGATTGCTGGTCATGGCGGCGGGACTGACGGGTTTTCTCATGCACCGGCACCTGATCCGCGACCTGTTCGTCGCTGCGCGCCACGGGGAACGCCTGGTCACGTCGCGCGACCGCCATGTCCTGGCGGCAAGCTGGTCCTTGGTCTTTGCTTTCCTTCTGGGGTTTACGGGCTCGTTCTACAGCTTCTCCGGCCCACTCATCCGTCCTCTGGTCGCGGAAACCGCGTTCGGCGGCAACATGGAAGCCATGCGCGCCGCCTTGTTCCAGACCAAAGCCATACCCGACGCCACGCCCGCACAAGTGGTCGACCTGGACGCGCTGGTTGCCCGCTCGACGGCGGAAATTCAAACGCCGGCCTATTTCATGCGAGTCGACAACTGGGGCCGGGCCGACGGACGGATCAGCGTGTATCACCGCCCACCCGACGGCGACATGGTGCGCGTTCAGAACATCTTCCGCGCATCCGACGGCAAACCGTTCGGCCCCAAGCCGCGCATCGGCAACGCGCCGTCCCTCGGCGCCGATCTCCGTGGCCTGATGGGGCCGCTGCATTTCGGCGACTTCGGCGGCGTCCTGTCGAAATCCATTTGGGTCGGGCTTGGCGTCGCCATGTGCTACGTCATCGTCTCCGGCCTGCGGCTCTGGGTAAGACGGCGCGAGGACGATCCCCTGTGGCGGAAATACGCGCGGGCCGTCGCGGTCACGACCTACGGCCTACCGCTGGCGCTTCTGATTTGCACCTGGTTCTATTTCCCGGCCCTGGCGGCGGGCGATCCGTTCTTCTGGACGCCGGTCGGGTTTTTCGCCGGCTGCGGCGCGGCCATCCTGTTCGGGATAGTCACGGACGAAACCCGGTTGATCGGACGGTTCCGCCGGTTGCTCGCCGCCGGATGCCTCGGCCTGCCGGTCCTGCGCCTGGGATGCGGCGGCACGGGTTGGGCAGAATCGCTCGCCCAGGGGAACCCTACCCCCATGTCGGTGGATGTGGCCTTTCTCGTTATCGGTCTGGGACTCTGGTTATGGTCTCATCGTGCTGACGGCATCCGGAATGACGCGGATGGCTCCCTTGCGACCGAACCCGCCGAGTAGCAATCGACGGAGAGGGAGAGTCCGACAGTTGTCTATGCCCCCTACTCCGGCACCTCGAGGTTCATTAGCGGCACGTGCTGCTGGGCGCCGTAGACGTCGGTGTCGCCGGGGGAGCCCGACGGCACGCGGCGCGGCACGGTGATCTTGATGGCGCGGGCGACGTCGAAGGGGATGATCGCAACCTCGTTGTCCGTGACACCGTAGAGCGGCGCCAGGTCGCGCGGGCTGAGGACGCCGGAATCGCGCACTTTCCGATAGGTCGCATCGTCCTCGAACATGACGTCGAGCGTCAGATAGAGGGCCCCCGCGTTCTTGCCGCGGACCACCCGCGCGATGTCTCTCAGTTTGGCCATGGCTGTCGTTTCCTTCTTTTCTTCTCTCTGCCGTGTCAGTCCAGCTTGGCCGGCAAGGGGTCACCTAATGGGATGACCATGCCGTCCTCGCCGAAGAACAGGTTGCCGGAATAGCGTTCGCCCATGTCGCGCAGGATGCGTTCGCGCACGCCGGGTTTGTCCATCTGTTCGGTGACATGGCTGATGACCAGGTTCTTCACATTGGCCGTCGCCCCCAGGTCCGCCAGTTCCAAGTGGCCCATACAGCCTTCGGCGAATTCCTTGCCCAGTTCCGTGCCGCTCAGGTAATGGCACATGTTGACCAGCACGTCGGCACCGTCGGCCAATTTCTCGATCGCCTTGCAGGGCCCCGTATCGCCGGAATAGACGAACACGCCCGCGTCCGTCTCCAGGCGGTAGCCATAGGAATGCAGGAACGGCTGTACGTGGCGCACGCTGGCGCAGGTGAGCTTCCACTTATTCGTCTCGACCACGTCGCCGCTTTTCAATTCGGACACCTTGGGCTTCGGCTTTGCGCGCTGGCCGTCGCCGCCGCGCGCGTTGTAGATGACCGTCGACAACGGATGTTCCGTGCGGGCCTTCAGGTCGGGCCCCCAGATGCCGTCGGCGCCGAACAACAGGTCCGTCATCTTGGCCGTGAAGGGCGGGCCGTAGACCTGCAGTTCCGGAAGTTTTCCCACGCCCTGATCCCAATGGGTCAGAACCAGCCTGCCGTAATCCAGGCAATGATCGTAATGCAGATGGGAGAAGAAGACGTGGGTCACGTCCGTCGCCTTTTTTCCCGCCTCCAGCATGCGGTGGTGAGCGCCCGGCCCGTGGTCGAACAGGATGACGTCGCCATCGACCTCGACCATGTAGCCGGAGCTCATCCGTTTCAACGACGGCGTCGGCGTACCCGTCCCCAATAGCGTGATCTTCATGATTTCTGTCCCCGCCCCCCTTTGGTTACCGAAAAACGATGATGCCGGGCCCCTGCGCCCTCAGGCAATGGCCGGGCCTATAGCTCCAGCCATTCCATGCGCACCGGCTCCATCGGATCGTCGCATTCCATGACGTGCCAGACGCTGAATTCATAGACCGGCCCGACATGCATATCCGACGGCGAGAACGGGATCGCCAGGTTCCCGGAAATGCACATGCGGCCCGGGAAATCCGTATGCAGGAAGGCATAGCGAGACTTGGCCAGCACGGCGCGGCTGATGTCCTCGGTCTTGCCCAGCACATCGAGCAGCAGACCGATTTCATGGGGCGTTTCGTCGATTTGAGGCTCCAGCGCGCCCATCACCGCGTTCTTGCCGTAAAGATGGACGGACAGCGTGTAGTCCTCGGCCGCGATCCCCAGTCCGGCGACGTCGCGTTGAATGCGTCCGCGGCAGGTCTCGACGAAATCGTCGATGATGTCGATCAGGATCGGGTCACGGACACCGGCGATGAAGACCGTGCGGTAACCGAGCGGCCTGGCACCCTCCAGCTTTACGGTGTAACTGTCCGACGGCTCGTAGCGGCTGCCGGAAACCTTGACCGTGCGCTCGTCCAACTGTTCGAAGGAACAGCGGTCGGTGATCAGGGTGCCGTCCGGTTCCTTGAGGCGATAGGGCTCCGGGTTCTCGTAAAGCGTATGGGCGGAAACCCGCGTCACCGTCGCGCGGCGGACCGGCGAGCCGGGCTCGACCGTGAAATGATCGTCGTAAATGGTGCCGATGACGCAGTCCTGACCTTCGCGCGGCTCGACCACCTGGGCGCCGCATTCGATGATCTTGGCGAGGTGCCACGCAAGGCCCGGGTCCGCGCCCTTCATCAACGGCAGGGCCGCGAACAATGCCGCGTCGGTGCCGCGCCCGGCGATCACCACATCGGCGCCGTCGGCCAACGCCTGCTGATAGGCTTCCGGCCCCATCATGGCGACGATGCGTTGCGACGCGTCGACGGTGTCTTCGGTGAGATCGGCGATCGGGCCCAGCGGCGCGATCTTTCCGCCCCGGACCTTGGCCTTGATCAGGTCCTTGTCCTGTTCCGTACGGATCACCCGGACCTTGGGCGTGATGTTCGCCTCGGCGCAGATTTCCCTGAGGATATCGAGCGTCCAATCGACCTGCGGGTCGGAACCGCTGCCGCCGGCGGACCCGATCATCACGGGGATGCCGTGTTCGACCCCGGCACGGACCATCAGGCCCAGGTCGCGTTTGACCGCCGCCCGCGAGACGAAGGCGGTTCCGCTGCCGAGATAATGGGGGCCGGGATCGGACGACCCGGCGTCACAGGCGATCAGGTCGGGCTTCATTGCGATGCCCGCGTTGAAGGCCTCCTCGGTAAAACCGTAGCCGAGAATGCCGGTCGTCGCCATCAATCTGATGGGGGACATATTTCCTCTCCCGCCCGGGTTCGTGCCCGGGCTGCTTATAGGGCGCCCCGCCTTCTTACGGTCCATCCTGCGATAGATTCGATCCGCCGCCAAGACGCTTCCTGCCGCCGGACAAAAGAAAACGGCGCGAGACCGAAGCCCCGCGCCGTTTCCGGAAGGTATTGGCGCCGAAAGGGCGTTAGACCTTGATGCCCAGCACGCGGTTGCGCTGGTTGATGAAACCGGCGTCGGCCAGCATCATCCATCGGCCAACGTCTGCACGCGCGGCGACGAAGCTTTCAAAGATCTTCTTGGCCAGCGGGCTGTGCTCCTGGACCTCGGCGAAGACGTCCTTCGCCGCTTCGCCGAAGGCGTCGTAGACGTCGTCGTTGAAGTTCCGCAGCTTCACGCCTTGTTCGTCGATCAGCTTACGCAGGTAGGTGCCGTTGTTGGCGTTGGTATCGGCCATCTGATAGGCGTTTTCTTCGTTACAGGCCGCCTGGATGATGGCCTGGTCGGTCTTCGACAGGCCGTCCCACCACTTCTTGTTGATGCCCAGCGTGCTCTGCGACGCCGGTTCGTGCATGCCCGGATAGTAGTAGTATTTGGCCGCTTCATAGAACTTCATGAAGTAGTCGTTGTACGGGCCGACCCACTCGGTCGCCTGAATGGCGCCGGAGACCAGGTTTTCATAAATCTGGCTGCCCGGCAGGGAAACCGTGGACGCACCCAGTTTGGACAGCACGTCGCCGCCCAGGCCCGGAATACGCATCTTCAGGCCCTTGAAGTCGTCGGCGGAATTGATTTCCTTGTTGAACCACCCGCCCATCTGGCAACCGGTGTTGCCGCAGGGGAAGCCCTTGATGTTGAAGTCGGCCGCCAGTTCGTCGTGCAGTTCCTGGCCACCGCCGTATTTCATCCAGGCATCCATTTCGACGTAGGTCAGACCGAACGGAACGGCCGCGAAGAACGCCCAACCGGGGTGCTTGCCCTTCCAATAGTAATCCGTCGCGATATAGGCCTGGGAGTTGCCCGAGGCGACTTCGTCGAACGAATCGAAGGCGCCGACGCGTTCGCCGGCGGCGAAGTACTGGACCTGGATCCGGCCTTCGGTCAGCACCGGGATGCGGGCGGCGAGGCGCTGCGCGCTGAGCCCCAACCCGGGGAAGTCACGGCCCCAGGTGGAGACGATGATCATCTCTTTTCGCCCTTGCGAAATCGCCGGCTTGGCGAGCGACACGGCAGCCGTGCCGGCCACGCCGGCAACTGCTGTTTTCTTCAAAAACTCACGTCTTTTCATTGGGATACTCACTTTTTTTGCGAAGGTTCTAGGCGACTTCGTTGCGCCATTCAGGGCCGGGATGATGCCACGGATATCGCAACGATACAGCGAAAATCGAGACAATTTTTCGCATTCGCACAACGTGCGCCGCGACGGTTGCCTTCATACTCCTTTCAGGATACACAATTGTTGCGAATCGTTCTCATTTATATCGCGCCGGCTCTGACCGGCGGTGCACACCAAGTTTGCCGGACGCCACGAATGCCCAACGACGCGAACCTGCTGGCCGTCTATGTCACCCATCGGGGCGACCTGGTGAATTATGCCCACCGGCTATTGAACGACCGGGCGCGGGCCGAGGACGTAGTGCAGGAGGCCTTCATCCGGTTCAATTCAACGGGTGCCGCCAGCGCCCTGGACGAACCGCTGGCCTATCTCTATCGCATCGTCCGCAATCTGGCCTTCGACGCGACGCGGCGGATATCCGCCGAAAGCCGCCGTGACAAGGTCCATCAACAGGACCAGGCCCAGACCGCCTCCCGCCCGACGCCGGAGGACACGGCGCTGTACCGCGACGAACTGCGACGGGTCGAGGCGGCCCTGGCGGAATTGCCCGCCGACCAGCGGCGCGCCTTCGAAATGCACCGCCTGGGCGGCCTGACCTTCAAAGACATCGCCGAACGGCTTGGCGTATCCACCGCCACGGCGGGCCGTTGGACCCAGCAGGCGCATCTGCATATCGCCAAGCGTCTGCGCGATTCCACCGGCTGAGCTTCGTGCCGTATCAAATTGTCCGAGAAATCGCCGCATGGCGACCGTCACCCTTATGACGCCCCCCTCTAGGAACAGACATCCGTGACTGGCCCCGAACCCGACGACCGCGACCCGACCGACCTGGCAATGGAACAGGCCAGCGATTGGTTCTACCGCCTAGCCGACCGGCCGGAGGACGCTGACCTGCGCCGCGCGTTCCAAGCATGGCTCGCCGAGGACGCCAGCCATGGCAAGGCCTGGGAAGTGATGGAGCGTGCCTGGGATCTGGCCGGCGCGGCGGGCCGGGACCGGGCGGCGATGGCCGACATCATCGCTTCGCCACCGGCGGCGCCCCGCCGCCGCGCCGGGCGCATGGTCGCCGGGCTGGGCGCGCTGGCCCTGGCGGCTTGCCTTGCATTGTTCGTCGCCGCGCCGCAGGTCCGCCTGCATCTTCTGGCCGATCACATCACCGCCGCCGCCGAGACGGAGACCGTGACGCTCGACGACGGCTCGACCGTTCAACTCGCGCCGGGAAGCGCGATCCGCAGCCGTTTTACGGATACGCGGCGCGACCTCGATCTGATCCAGGGTCAGGCGTTCTTCAAGGTCACCGGAAACAAGGCGCGGCCCTTCATCGTCACCGCCGGTGGATATTCCGTCACCGTGACCGGCACGGCCTTCGACGTGGACCTGACCGACCGCACAATGGCCGTCGCCGTGGAAGAAGGCAGCGTACGGGTCGATGGATTTACCAGCGGTGCCGAAACCGACGCTCATGATCTGACGCGCGGCGACCGGCTCAAGATCGACCGCCGCGACGGCGCGATCGACCAGGGCCGTATTGACGTCAGCGATGTCGCCGCCTGGCGCGGCGGCACGTTGATTGTCCAGGGGCGGCCCTTCGACGATGTGATCGCGGTCATCCGACGTCACTTTTCCGGGGCCGTCGTGGTCGCCATGGTGGGAACGACCAACCGCAGGGTCACTGGCGTTTTCGATCTGACCGATCCTGCGGGCGCGCTCAAAGCCTTAGCGGAGCCCTTCGGCGGCGTCGTACGCCGGGCCGGCCCCTACTTGATCACCGTGACCGGGATTTAGGGGCCGGCGGCACCCCGTTGCCCGCGACCGGGTCTTCGAATTCCACCAAGGGAACTCACGGCGCCTTCTGCCCCGACCCCGCGAGCGAACCCCGCCCGACACCCGCGCGTCCCGGGCGGGAAAATTCCCCGAGAAATCCCCGAACCAGCTTCGTCCCCTTAGTAGAATGCGAATAACAACTATTCGCAGAAAATAGAAACCACGACCGATTAAGGGCCCGACAGATGACCAAAACGCCGTGCAACGCCCCCTTCCCGTCCACCGCTGCGCTACTCTCCGGGCTACGGGATGGCACCGGATTGCCTGGACTGTTCGCCGCCGGGCTGCTGGCCGTCGCTTTGCTGCCGCAGACATCCCACGCCGCCTCCGACGGCACCGGGCCGGAACAAGACGCCAAGGCGGCCGCGCCGACTGTGATCGAGGTCGAACAGTCCCAGGTACCGACGGCGGGTCAGAGCCGCAAGGTTTCCTTCGACATCCCGGCACAGTCGCTCGCCGGGGCGCTCACCGCCTTCGGACGGGCGGCCGGGCTGCAGGTCTCCGTCGATCATACCGATCTTGCGGGACTGGAAAGTAAGGCCGTCTTGGGCGAAATGACCGCCCGCGACGCGCTCGCCCGGTTGCTCCGGGGTACCGGCGTGACCTATCGCTTCACGGACGAGAAGACCGTCGTACTGGAGAAACCCGCGCAAAGCGGCGACCGCTTGACCCTGGGGACGGTCGCGGTCGAGGGTCGCGCCGTACCGCGCCAGGCCGACGTCGGCAATCCTTTTCCCGCCTATGCCGGTGGTCAGGTCGCCACGGGCGGCAAGCTGGGCATCCTGGGCGGGCGTGGCGTCATGGACACGCCTTTCAACCAGACCAGCTACACCGACAAGCTGATGGAGGACCAGCAATCGCAATACGTCGCCGACACGTTGCGCAACGATCCCGCCGTCCAGGTTCCCGGTCCGCCATCCGGCGGCGCAGACCAATACACGATCCGAGGCTTCCTTTTGACCAATGCCGACGTTCTGTTTAACGGCATGGGCGTGGTGGCTCCTAGTTTCGCCAATTCCATGCCGTCGGAAGGGCTGGAACGGGTGGAGGTCTTGAAAGGCCCCAACGCCTTGTTGAACGGCATGACCCCGCAGAATACGGTCGGCGGCGCCATCAACCTGGTGCCAAAACGGGCCGGCGAGGCGCCGTTGACCCGCCTGACGCCTGATTACACCAACAACTCCCAATTCGGCGGCCACATCGACGTGGGCCGTCGGTTCGGCGATGACAAGGAATTCGGCGTTCGCTTCAACGGCGTCTATCGCGATGGCGACGCGGCCATCGACCATCAAACCTATGAAACCCGCCTAGCCGCCATGGCCCTGGATTACCGGCTAGAGAACGTCCGCCTGGAAGCCGACCTGGGCTATCAGTACCAGCGACAGGAAGGAAAGCGCAGGGTCATCGGCGTCTCCACGGGTGTCGCCGTACCGAACGCCCCGGACCCCTCGGCCAACTATTCCCATTCCTGGGAATTGGGGGAAACACAGTTCTATTACGGCGCATTGCGGGGCGAGGTCGATATCACGCCGGAGGTCACCGCTTTTGCCGCCATAGGGGCGAACCGGCGCCATCGCGGACGGATCGACGCCTACCGGACGGTTACAAATTCAGATGGTGATTTCTCGACAGGCAACGCGACCCTGCGAGGAGAGTTGTCCTATGCGTTCTCCGCCGAAGGCGGGGTCCGTGGCGATTTTTCGACCGGCCCCGTCGACCACCGCGCGACCCTGGCCTATACCCATTCGATCCGTGAGTGGTATTTCCAAAACTCGTCATACAGTGTCGTTGCGTCCAACCTGTACAATCCGGTCTATACGGCCGCGCCGCAATCCGGACTGGCCAGCCCCAGTGATGTCAAAAAATATAATGATGTCGTTTTCAATGGCGTCATCCTGGCGGACACCATGTCCTTCCTGGACGATCGGATTCAGATCACCGGCGGCGGGCGGTACCAGGAACTGAACGTCACGACCTATGACACCAGCACGGAAGCAGTCAACGGCGGGTATGTCGAGGACGCGATCACGCCGTTGGGGGGGATCATCGTCAAACCCGTGGATAACGTTTCCCTCTACGCCAACTATATCGAAGGCTTGACGCAGGGCTCCTCGGCGCCGGACACCGCCAACAACGCGGACGAAGTTTTGCCACCTTATAAAACCGAACAGTTTGAAGCTGGCGTAAAGTGGGACATGGGGCGCCTGACCGCGACCCTGTCCGCCTATCAGATCAGCCTGCCCAACGCCTATACGGACCCGGATACGAACATCTACGGCTTGAACGGGAAACAGCGAAACCGGGGCGTCGAATTGAACGTGTTCGGCGAAGCAGCGGAGGACATCCGCGTCCTGGGCGGTGTCAGCTACATCAAATCCGAACAGATCGACACGGAAACCGCAGCCAACGAAGGCAACCGGGGCATAGGGGTGCCCAAGTTCAACATCGTCGTCGGCGGTGAATGGGATCTGCCTCAGGTTCAAGGTCTGACCTTGACCGGCCGCATGATCCATCAGACGGACGTGTACCGCGATGCCGCCAACGCGCAAAACGTGGATGGGTTTACCCGCTTCGATATCGGCGCGCGGTATACCATCGTCCGCCAGGGCGGCGAGCCCATTGTCATCCGCGCCAACATCGAAAACCTGTTCAACGCGGGCTATTGGACCGGCGACACGAATGGATCTCTGGCGCTCAGCGACCCCCGCACCTTCAAGCTTTCGGCGTCCTTCGACTTCTAGGATAAGGATCAGGCGGCGGGGCGATTGGCGCCGCCCCGTCGCCGCGTTCCCTTACCTCTTCCCCCGCCGCCAATCCCAAGGCGCCGCGAAGCCGCCGGCCCAAAGCCCGGCACTTTCCGCGCGGGCAGCCTGTTCGGCCGCCAGGTAGGCGGGAATGCTCAGCGCCCGGTCGGCCAGGGCCCAGCCCTGGCGGATCATCTTTTCACCAATATCGTACCGACCGCCCAGATAACAGGTCATGGCCGATCCGCCGTCGGGGCCGATGACCTGATCCCGGCACTGCACCCATTGGCCGGCCGTCATGAAGCCGAGGACGTTCGTTGCCTGAAAACCACAGGAATATGTCTGCCCGTCCTTGGTGCAGGTCTGGTCCGCCTCCGGCGCGTCAATCCCGGTCAAGTCAAAGACCACGCCGCCGATGTTCAGGGTATCGCCGTCGACGACCTCGGGCTTCCCCTCCACGTCGGCACGGGCCGACGGGACAAGGACCAGGGCAAGGAGTACAGCGAAGAGAGCAATGCGCGGCATGGAGGATATATGGGGCGGCCCGGATTGAGCCGCCAGCCCCTGCGCGCGGCGATGCCGGCCGGGTGTTAGAAGGGGCGGTCGCCTTCTAGCGTCACGCGCTGCATGACGCGGGTCGTCTCGATCCGGTCGTCGACCGCGTAATGCATGGTGCAGCGGTTGTCCCAGAACGCGACGGAGCCCGTCTTCCAGCGGAAGCGCAGGGTGAACTCCGGCTTCGTCGCATGGGCCATCAGGGTGTCGTACAGCGGCTTGGATTGTTCCGGCGACATACCCTCGAAATGCGAGAAGTGAATGACGCTGAGATACAGGCCCTTCTTGCCCGTTTCCGGATGGGTTCGGACGACGGGATGGGCGACTTCCTTGACCTCGGCGGCGACCACGTTCATCGCCTTGGAAACACCGTCCTGAAAGCGCTTGGCGCCCTTGCCGTAGGTATTGGCGTTGGTATAGACGGCTTTCACCCCTTCCAGCATGTCCTTCATGCCGTCGTCGAGCGCCTCATAGGCGGCGACGGTGCTGGCGAACAGGGTATCGCCGCCGGCTTCCGGCACTTCCATGCCGTAGAGCACGGTGCCCATGGCCGGCGTCTCCGTATAGGACAGGTCGGTATGCCAGCCGTTGCCGAAGTGGTGCTTGTCCGTCGGCTCCTTGACGATGCGGAACACGTCGGGATGGCCGTCGATGCCTTTGACGTAGGGATGACGGTTCAGGGTGCCGAAGCGGCGTACGAAGGCGGCCTGGCTTTCCGGCGTGAATTCCTGATCCTGGAAGAAGATCACGTTGTAGCGAAGGAGCGCTTCACGGATTTCGGCCGTCGTTTCTTCGTCGATGTTGTTCAGATCGACGTCCGAAATCTCCGCCCCGAAAGTGCCGGTAAACGGCACCACGGTAATTCGGCGAAAGGGATCGTTACGCAATTCAGCG
>NZRL01000088.1 GCA_002696205.1 Rhodospirillaceae bacterium
GGCAAGTCGTAGGGTGCGTTCACCGGCGGCGACGTGGCCGCCTCTCCCAACACCGAACATCAAGCCTCAGCCGACTTGAACCCAACCCATTTGACGAGGAGTCAAACCGATGATCGACCAAAAGACCGCTCCCTACGCCGCCCTGCTGCTTCGTCTGTCCCTGGGCGTCATGTTCCTGACCCACAGCATCCTTCTGAAAGTCTTCGTGTTCACCGTCCCCGGCACGGTGCAGTACTTCGAAAGCCTGGGCCTGCCCGGCTTCACCGCCTATCTGACCATCGGCGCCGAAGTCCTGGGCGGCATCGCCCTGATCCTGGGTGTGCAGACCCGTCTGGTCTCGGTCGCCCTGATCCCGGTCCTGCTCGGCGCTCTCTGGGCGCATGCCGGCAACGGCTGGGTCTTCAGCGCCCAGGGCGGTGGCTGGGAATACCCCCTGTTCCTGGCGGTCGCCGCCGCGGTTCAGGCCCTGATCGGCGACGGCGCCCTGGCCGTCTCCAAGAGCCTCAGCCTGGACGAGGTAAAGGCCAAGCTGAACCTCGCCTGATCCTTCTTTCCTCTCCTTCCTCTCACGCGAAAGGCCCGGCGGAACCGTCGGGCCTTTTTCGTGTCCGGATGACGTCGTGCCGCGCCGCGCCTAGGCGCCCCGCCGCCAACGCCGGTATCCCTCTGCATCGTCGATGTCGTCCAATGCGTCGATCATGTCGATGCGCATCCCCGACAGATTGGCCGCCGTATCGGCCAGGGCGTGTTCGGTCGACCAGCGCACGCCCGTGAACGGATCGGCGAAGCGCGGGCGCCGCTTCAATCCGACCAGCCAATAGCCGCCGTCATGGGCCGGGCCGAACACGGCGTCGGCGTGCCCCAGACGGCGAAAGGCGCGGGCGATCATGGCGGGCGTGATGCCGGGAATGTCGCCGCCGATCACGACGACCGGCCCGGGCGGTAACAGCCCCATGACCCGGGCCATGCGGGCCCCCAGGTCCCCGGGGCCCTGGCTGATCCGGGCCGTGGTGCCGGGAGCGGCGCGGTGCCAGAGGGCGTGGTCGAAGACGCTGCGGTCCGGGGCGGCTGCCAGCCAGCAGCACCAGCGTGGATCACGGGCGAGCCGTCGCGTCAGATCTTTCAATTGATTGCGTTGAAAGGCCCAGGCACCCACCGGGCCGATACCCGCGGCGAGGCGCGATTTGACCCGGCCGATGCGCGGCGCCTTGGCGAAGATCACCAGATGGTTCTGCACGGTCCGGTCCTCTCAGCCATATAGCTTGGCGATCCAATGGGGCGGCGCCCCGGCGTAGAAGAGGGCCAGGCAACAGAGGTTGCGCGCCGGGCGCAGCCACCATCCCTGACGCCGGTAGCGCACGGCCGAGGTCGTGACCGCCGACGGCAGCGCCAACAGCCGCTTGCCGCCGATGCGCCGGACCAGATCGACGTCTTCCATCAGCGGGATGTCCTTGAAGCCGTCGAGGAAATCATAGAACGCCCGGGAGATGACCAGGCCCTGATCGCCGTACGGCAGGGCCAGGTGCCGCGACCGCCAGTTGGCCAGGTCTTCGACACGCCGGGCCGCGGGGGCGGGGTCGTCCAGGATCAATTGGAAGTAGCCGGCCTTGTACTGGTTTTCGTTGTTGCCGGTAAAACCGCGCAGGATGACCTGCCATCCGCGTTGCGGCACGCTGTCGGCATGCAGAAAGAACAGCCAATCGCCCAATGCCGCCTCGGCCCCGGTGCGCAGTTGCGGGCCGCGTCCCCGGGGCGCCTCGATCAACGTCGCGCCGAAGGCCCGGGCGATGCGCTGGGTGCCGTCGGTGGAACCACCGTCGGCAATGATGATTTCCATGTCGATGCCGCCGCCGGCCAGGGCATCCAGAGTCCGGCCCAACTGCTGGGCGGCGTTCAACGTGGGGATCACCACGGACAAGGTCGGGCGGTGGCCGTTGGCGCGGGGCCCGGGTGCGGTCTCCGTCGGGGCGTCCGGTGACGAGGTCATCGGCGCTCCGTCGTCAGCCGGATCGGGCGGGACGCCTTCTGGGGAGATTCCCGGTGGCTGGTCGCTCACGGTGTTGGGCTCCGATGGCGGTCGATCATCGGTGGCGGTCTTGAGAAACGGGAAGAAAGGGGCTCAGCGCCGGGGGCGCTGATGCGGGCGGGTGCGGATGGGGATCGGCACCGGTTCCGGCTGCGGCGACAGCAACTCCGACAGGCCGTCGAGGATACCTTCGATGAATTCCTTGATTTTGTTCATCTGTCTATACCCGGGTCTTGTCCCTGGCGCGGATCGCTTCGTCCCCGCGCGTCATCCTTAACGAAACTCTAACAAACCGAACCGGCGCTGTCACCGGGACTCTCGTCTAGGTCCCGATTGGGGCCGTGCGTCCGTCTAGTATTAGATAGTCATGCCCATCCATCCATGCAAATGTTCTTGAAATGTTCCATAAGCGGCGTAGACTGTTTTTCCATGGCTGTCCCGATCCCCGATCCCGGAAAGATCAAGGCGCCGCCCGCCGCGAGGGGCGCGCGCAAAGGAAGGGGTGCTGTCAGCAACCGCGACGGCCGGTTCGAACGGTTCGTTCACGAGGCCGAGGACGACGGATGGGACCGGCGCCTGGAAGACGACGAAGCCGCCCCCCTGCGGACAACGGTCCTTCCCGATACGGCGCGTAAGGTCATCGCCCGTAATACCTCGCCCGACGTGCCCTTCGACCGCTCGATCAATCCTTACCGGGGGTGCGAGCATGGCTGCGTCTACTGCTTCGCCCGGCCGAGCCATGCCTATCTCGGCCTGTCGCCCGGCCTCGATTTCGAAACCATGCTGTTCGCAAAGCACGACGCGGCCACTCTGCTGCGGGCGGAGTTGGCGGCACCCGGTTACCGTTGCGATCTCATCCAATTGGGCGCCAACACGGACCCGTACCAGCCCATCGAACGACGGTTGAAGATCACCCGCCAGGTGCTCGAGGTGCTGGCCGATTGCGATCATCCCGTCTCCATCACCACCAAGTCGGACCTGGTGCTGCGCGATCTCGACATTCTGGCGCCGATGGCGGCCAAGGGGCTGGCGTCCGTCGCCGTGTCGGTGACGACCCTGGATGGCCCGCTCGCCCGGCGGCTGGAGCCGCGCGCACCGGCCCCGGCGAAGCGCCTGGCGGCCATCGACGGGTTGGCCAAGGCGGGCGTGCCGGTGACGGTCCTGGCCGCCCCCGTGATCCCGGCGTTGAACGATCAGGAATTGGAAGACATCGTCGCCCGCGCGGCGGCGGCGGGGGCGACGGCGGCGGGCTATATCCTGCTGCGCCTGCCGGGCGAGGTCGCGGACCTGTTCGGCGAATGGTTGCGGGCCCATTATCCGGACCGGGCCGAACGGGTCCTCAGCCGCCTGCGGGCCAGCCGCGACGGCGCGCTTTATCGCTCCGATTGGGGAACCCGGCGGACCGGCACGGGGGCCGAGGCCGAGCTTCTGGCCGCCCGGTTTCAGGCCGCTCTCCGGCGCGCCGGATTGGACCGCGCGTGCTCGGGCAGCCGCCCGCTGGATACCCGGCAATTCCGCAAGCCGATGCCGGAAACGGCGCAAATGTCCCTGTTTTGACGGGGTTTCCGTAAACAGCATCTGCCGCCCGGCGGGGCGCCATGTTAGTCTAGGCTGATGGACGCCCAGGAAACCGCCAAACAGATTCCCGACAAGATCGCCGAGATCGGCGCGGCCGCCGTCGATGCCGCCGCCGAGGTCGCCGAAAAGGCGATGAAGGCGTCGGACGGGGCGCACGGCAACGATCTGACCGGCATCGCCATCGTCGTTCTGGCGGCGCTGCTCTGCGGCATGCTGATGACCCGCCTGCGCCAGCCGGCCATCGTCGGCTATATCCTGGCGGGGATCATCCTCGGGCCGTCGGGGCTCAGCGTCGTCAAGGATCAGGGCTCTCTTGAACTGCTGGCCGAAATGGGCGTGCTGCTGCTGTTGTTCCTGGTCGGCCTGGAACTTTCCCTGCGGTCGTTCCGCCGCATGTGGCGGCTCGCTGTCTTTACCGTGGCCTTCCAGGTCGTCGCCTCCGTCGCGGTGACCTTGCTCTGTTCGCGGTTCTTCGGCTGGTCGACGCCGCTTTCGGTTCTGCTCGGCTTCATGGTGGCGCTGTCGTCGACGGCGGTTGCGGTGAAGCTGCTGGAGGATCTGGGCGAACTTCGGACCCGCACAGGGCGGGTCGCGGTCGGCATCCTGATTGCCCAGGATTTGGCCGTCGTGCCCATGCTGCTCTGGGTCGACGCCATGTCGGGGGGCGGCTTCGAATGGTCGGCGATCCCGAAGATCGTCCTGTCCATCGTCTTCCTGGTCTGGCTGATCTGGTATCTGTCGCGCGGGCGCAAGGTGACCCTGCCGTTCACCCACCGCATCATGCCGAACATGGATTTGCGGCCCTTGGCGGCGCTGACCTTCTGTTTCGGCTGGGCCTCCATCGCCGGTCTGCTCGGCCTGTCGGCGGCCTACGGTGCCTTCATCGCGGGGCTGATCGTCGGCAACTCGACCCTGCGGCATGCCATTACGGAAACCGTGGTCCCGATCCAAAGCATCCTGATGATGGTCTTCTTCCTGTCCATCGGCTTGCTGCTGGATATCAATTACATCTGGGACAACCTGGGCAGCGTGCTGTTGCTGTTCTTCCTGGTCAGCGTGTTCAAGACCGTGGTCAACGTCGGCTTCCTGCGCAGCCTGGGACAGCCCTGGGACCGGTCGTTCCTGGCCGGGACCATGTTGGCCCAGATCGGGGAGTTCTCGTTCCTGCTGTCCGTCGTCGGCGTGTCATCGGGCGTGCTCAGCCCCGACGATTCCCGCATGGTCGTCTCGGTCACCGTGATGTCCCTGGCGCTCAGCCCGCTTTGGGTGATTACCGCCCGGCGGATCCAGGCGATCGCCCATGGCGGGGTGGAATCCGGGGCGGAACTGGTCCGGTTGGTCTACGCGCCGGAAACGGAAATCCTGTCGGAAACGATCGGCACGGCGCGGTCGCGCACCATGCGTCAGTTGCGCAAAGGCGCCTTGCTGCTGCGCCGCGAACGCCTGCGCCGGGCCCGGCGGAAACGCGCCCAGGCGACGGACCCCGCGGTCCCCGCGACCCCGCCGTCGCCGGACGCGGCGGAGTCCCCCCGGCCCGACCCCCAAGCGCCCAAGCCCGAAGCAAAGGCGGCGCCCGATCAAACCAAGGCCGCGCCGGACAAACCCGGCGCCGCGCCGGGCGCGATCCCGGATACCAAGGCACCGGCGAAACCGGCCGCAAAGCGCCGCCGCAAACCGGCGGCCAAGGCGAAATCCGCCACGGCGGCCAAGACGACCAAGTCCAAGGCGAAATCGCCCACGGCCGCCAAACCCGCGCCCAAACCCGACCCCAAGGACAAGGGCAAGTGACCGGACGATTCCGTGCCTGACTTCACCCATGAGGACGCCGCGCGGGCCGACGGGCGATCCGTCGTCTGCGGCATCGACGAAGCCGGACGCGGGCCCTGGGCCGGGCCGGTGGTCGCCGCCGCCGTGGTCCTCGACCGCGCGGCCTTGCCGCCCGAGGTGGCTGCCGAATTGGACGATTCCAAGAAGTTGAAGGCCGCCGCCCGCGAACGTCTGTTGGCGGCCCTGGCGCCCTGCGCCGTCATCGGGCTCGGCCAGGCGTCGGCGGCCGAGATCGACGACATCAACATCCTGCAGGCGACCTTCCTGGCCATGGACCGGGCGGTCGCGGCCTTGGCGGCGGAGCTGGGCCGCCTGCCCGACATGGCGCTGGTCGACGGCAACCGGCCGCCGCCGCTGCCCGCCGCCCCCGGCTGCGCCGTCGACTGTCTGGTCGGCGGCGACGGGCGATCATTGTCCATCGCCGCCGCCTCGATCGCGGCCAAGGTGACCCGCGACCGCGTCATGGCGGATCTGGCCGAACGGCATCCGGGGTATGGCTGGGATCGCAACGCCGGGTACGGCACGGCGGAACATCAGGCGGCGCTGCGGCGCCTGGGCGTGACCGACGCCCACCGCAAAAGTTACAAGCCGATCCGCAATATCTTGGGTGAGGCGGAGTCCTGACTCCTATATATTCCGTCAGGACTTTCTTATAAGTCATTGAATCCAAATACTTCTTGACCGCGACTCCCCCGGACTCCATGCTCCGATCGTTAACTGGGGACCTGGGAAAGTTCAAAATGACACGGAAGCGCACGAGCGCGGGCCGAAAGCCCGCCGCCAAACAATCGGAGTCCGCCCAATCGGCGGCGAAATATGCCGACACCATCCACGTCGGCGATTGCGTCGAGATGATGAACGCCATGCCGGCGGACAGCGTCGACATGGTCTTCGCCGATCCGCCCTATAACCTGCAACTGGCGGGCGACCTGCACCGGCCCGACAATTCGCGGGTCGACGGCGTGGACGAGGATTGGGACCGCTTCGCCGATTTCCGTGTCTACGACGATTTCACCCAGGCATGGCTCGCCGCCGCGCGCCGGATCTTGAAGCCGAACGGCACGCTTTGGGTGATCGGCAGCTACCACAACATCTTCCGCGTCGGATCGCAGTTGCAGGACCTGGGCTATTGGATCCTCAACGATATCGTCTGGCGCAAGTCCAACCCCATGCCGAATTTCCGGGGCCGTCGTTTCACCAATGCCCATGAGACCCTGATCTGGGCGGCCAAGGACAAGGACGCGAAGTACCGCTTCAACTACGAAGCCATGAAGTCGTTGAACGACGATCTGCAGATGCGGTCGGACTGGACGATCCCGCTGTGCACCGGCGGCGAGCGCCTGAAGAACAAGGACGGCAAGAAGGCCCATCCGACGCAGAAACCGGAAGCGTTGCTCTACCGCACCATCCTGGCGGCGACGGAACCGGGCGACGTGGTCCTGGATCCGTTCTTCGGCACCGGCACGACGGGGGCCGTGGCCCGCATGCTGGACCGCCGCTACATCGGTTTGGAGCGTGACGAGGAATATGCCGAACTGGCGCGTGAACGCCTTGCCGGTATCGAGCCCCTGGCCGAGCCGGAAATGCTCTCAACCCCGGCCAAACGCGAACAGCCGCGCATTCCCTTCGGTTGGGTCGTCGAACGCGGATTGTTGAAGGCGGGCCAGACCCTGACCGATCAGCGCCGCCGCCATACGGCGCGGGTCCGTGCCGACGGCACTTTGGCCTCCGCCGATTTCAAGGGCTCGATCCATCAGGTCGGCGCCCATGTCCAGAAGGCCCCGGCCTGCAACGGCTGGCAATTCTGGCATGTGGAGTTGGGCAACGAACTGGTGCCCATCGACCTGTTCCGACAGCAGATCCGCGCCGAACTGCATTGACCTCAGGGCCAGACGGTTACGCCCGGTACTGCACCAATTCGACATTATCGAAGGGGATTTCGTAGACCCGGCGGCGATGCGCCCGGTCGACCCCCGCCGCGACCCGGTCGCGGCAGTGGTTGGACAGGTCCTTGCGGCTGGCGAAGTCTTCTGCCGTGACCGGATTGTGGAAGGTCACCTCGACCACGGCGCCGCGCAGGCCGAACACCGACATCAAATGCGGCAGCAGGGTCATCTCGCCGTACCAGGCATACAGCGCCTGCAGGCCGTTGCCCAACGGCTGACCATCGGCATAGCGGGCATAGGCGATGGAGACGGGCTGCACCTTGGGCGGCGGTGCGTTCTCCGATCCTTCGGCGACGGCGAACAGCGCCGATTTGAACGGCAGGACACGCTGCCCGTCGGACGAGGTGCCTTCGGGGAACAGCATCAGCGAGTCCCCTTGGGCCAGACGCGTGGCCATTTCGGCGCGCTGCTTCAGCGCCTCGCGCGGGTCGCGCTTGATGAACATCGTCCGGTAGATCTTGGAGCACAGCCCGAACAGCGGCCAATCGGCGACGTCGTCCTTGGCGACGAAGGCGGCGTCGATCAGCATCGCCAGCACGGGAATGTCCAGGTAGGACACGTGATTGCAGATATAGAGCGTTCCGGCCTCGTTCACCGGCGCTCCATTGACCGTCACCCGCAGGGTCGCCAGGCGCGCGACGCCGCGAAACCACAGCAGCGCCACGCGGCGCACGGCGCCCGCCCCGAAAGGATAGGCGACAAGGGCCACCGGCAACAAAACCCCGGTGAGGGCGAGAAACACCGTAATGCGGCCGGCGGCTCTAAGGCCGGAGGCCGTGACCTGTCCGGCGACGGGACCTGCGTCGCCTAAGGCCTCCCACAGGGCTTGTAGTGGCGATGGTATTTCTCGGTGATATGGTCCGTAGGTACGATCACGCATACGTCTGTCGTGTTGAATTGATGGTCGATAACGGCGCCGTCGCCGACGAAACCGCCGAGGCGCATGTATCCCTTGATAAGCGGCGGCAGCATGGCACGGGCCGCCTTCTGATCCAACCGGGTCAAGGGCACCCGGTCGATCTTCACGTAACGGTCTTCCACCGCCCGCGGGCGAAGGTCGCTGGGCGCCAGATGGAAATGATGGAGATAGCTGAGCGCCGGCATCAATTCGTCGACGTCCGTGCCGTGCAGCGAACCGCAGCCGAACATGATCTTGATGTCGTAGGCGTTCAGATATTCGGCGATGCCGCGCCACAGAAGTTGCATCACCGCACCCGTGCGGTAATCGGCGTGGACGCAGGAGCGGCCCAATTCGACCAGTTCGCCCGGGTTGTTCATCAAGGCGCCCAGGTCGTATTCGTCGGCGGAATAGAACCCCCCATGGGCCTCGGCGACGGACCGGCGGATCAGCCGGTAGGTGCCGCAGACGAAGGGGCGGCCTGGCATCGAGAGGTCGGTGTTGAGAACCAGAAGGTGGTCGCAGATCTCGTCGAAGGCGTCGGCGTCGCGCCCATGGCGGGCGGCCTCGACCGTCGGGATGGCGCCCATCTCCCGGTAGAAGACGTCATAGCGCAGGCGTTGCGCCGCCTCGATTTCCTCGGGCGTTTCGGCCAGCCGGATTTCCAGGTTGCGCGCCCGGACATCGACCGGGCGTTCCAATTCATGGGCCGGCGGCGGCGTCGGGGCTTCGATTTCCAGCGCGTCGTCGGATGGCGCCAGGGCGGCTTGCGCCGTGCTTCCCGTCAGGGCGCGCTTGAGCAGCACCCGTTTGGGGACGGCTAATTTCGCGAGCATGTTCATGATGTTGCGGTCCCTAATGTCCGATACGGCATGTCATTTTCGTCAACTGCGTAGGTACGCTTCCACCGCCCAGGGACAATTTCACACCTGATGACAGACTGCCCGGCTGAAAACAAAAGAAGCTTTGTTAACGGCGCCGTGACGGTTGGGTTACAGGAACTGCGATCCTCCCTTGCGATCCGCGCGGCCGGTGGTTTGGTCATCTGCCGTCCGCGATGGGGATATGCCGTTTTGTTTCAGGGCTCTACTTAGGTCGGCGTTATGGCGGTTTTAAGGCGTCTCGGCCGGGCGGCGGCGGGCAGGCCGGAAAGCGGCAGCGGCCCCCGCAATTGGCGCAAAGCGACGGCGGCCATCGGGCCTTCGTGGACGTCGCCCGATTCGTCGAACACGCGGGGCAATTGCGTCCAGGGCAGGGCCGGGTGGCGGTGATGCACGGCATGGAAATTGAAATTCAGCATCGCCGCCGCCGCCACCGGTCGGGGCAGGGCAAGGTTATAGGAGAACAGTACGTCGTCGGGCGGCGTGCCGTAATGATAGGCGTTGTCGAGGAACGAAACCAGGAACGCCCGCCCGAGCAGCGCCAAGGCCAGCATCCACCAGGCCGCCCCATAGAACCAGAAGGCCAGGGCGAAGACCGCGACCACGGCCAGGCCGTCCAGCCGTAGGTCGCGCATGGCGTGGGGCTCCAACAGATGGCGTTCCGCCGCCCGGCGCATGGATCGCCCGTCGCCGTCTTCGGCGCCGAAAGTCAGTGCCACGAACCGCGCGACCCAGCGCCGGGGCAGCAGGGCGGCGGCGCTGGCAGCGAACTCGGCAAGGTAAAGCCCGGCCAGAAGCCGTGCGTAGTAGATCAGCCGCGCACCGGGGGATGCCGCGTCCGGGCCGGCATAGACCTCCGTGCGGTCCAACTCCGTCCGGTTGAACCGGTGATGCATGAGATGGCCGAGGCGCAGAATGCGGAACGGCGAGCCGAACAGCACCGCGAGCCCCCGTCCGATGCCGTCGTTGACGGCGTCCAGGGGATGCAGGATGCCGTGGATCGCCTCGTGCAGGACCGACCAGAGCAGCGGCGTGGTCAGCGCGATGGGGATGAGCAACAGGCCCCAGCGCATGTCCAACGGCAGCAGCCAGAGCGGCAGGGCGGCCAACTGAACCAGATTGAGCGCCGCCATCGCCACCGCCAGAACAAGATTCAGGCGCCATGGCGGAACCGCGCCGCCGCGTGGTGCGGCGGTCCCTTCGGCCAAGTCCGGGCGCGTGCCTTTGTCGTGGCTCATCCGCCCATGTTATGGCAACCTTCTTGGGCGAGGTGAAGCCCTATCGCGGGCGCCGGTCATGACGGCGGCCGCGCCGGGGCGGCGAAGGGGAAAAGAAGAGGAAGGCGAACGGGCATGAGTGATAAGTGGGATTTCCGCTTCCTGCGCTTGGCGAAGGAGGTCGCGACCTGGTCCAAGGACCGCTCGACCCAGGTCGGCGCGGTCATCGTCGGCGAGGACAAGACGCCCGGGCCGTACGGCTTCAACGGCTTTCCCCGGGCCATAGACGACGATATCGAAGACCGCCATTCCCGGCCCATGAAATACAAATGGACCGAACATGCGGAACGCAACGCCATCTACAATGCGGCGCGCATCGGCATGTCGCTGAAGGGCTGCACGATCTACGTCACCCATCTGCCCTGCGCCGACTGCACGCGGGCGATCGTCCAGGTCGGCATCAAACGCGTGGTGGTCGACGCCGACAGTTTGGAGAACGCGGATTTCGCCTCGCGCTGGTCGGAAGACGACAAGATCACCAAGGACATGCTGGACGAAGCCAGGGTCGACCTGGGGGTGCTCTCGGCATCGACCCCGCCGCCGGCCGCCGGAGACGACGACTAGACCACGATCGAAGGACCCCCGCCATGGACGGACAGGACATCAAGCCGGGCGACGCCCAGGCGCTGCACGACGACGCCATCGTCATCGACGGGGTCTGCCCCCTGTTGATGGAGCCCGGCAACGTCGACCATTACATCAAGGGCGGCCTGACCGCTGCCGTGCCGACCCTGGCGATCCGGGAGTCGGCCGAGGTGACGCTGCGGACCTTCGGGCGGTGGCTGCGCTTCATCGACGGCGACGACCGCCTGCGCCTGGCCGAGACCGCCGCCGATATCGAGGCGGCGAAAAAGGACGGCGGCATGGCCATCGTCTTTCATTTCCAGGGCACGGACGCGGTCGAGGACAACCTGGATACGCTCGACGCCTATCACGCCATGGGCCTGCGCATGGTGCAGCTGACCTACAACGTCAAATGCCGGGTCGGAGACGGCGCCCTGGAGCGCACGGACGCGGGTCTGTCCCTGTTCGGCCAGGATCTGGTCAAGCGGTGCAACGATCTGAAGATCGTCGTCGACGGCAGCCATACGGGCTTCAAGACGACCATGGACGCGATGGAGGTCTGCGACGGGCCGTTCGTGTTCTCCCATGCCAATGCCAAGGCACTGCATCCCTCGCCGCGCAACATCACGGACGAACAGATGAAGGCCTGCGCCGCGACCGGCGGCATCGTCGGCATCAACGGTTTTCCCAGCTTCCTGGGCGACGATCCGCGCCCGACCCTGGACCGCTTCATCGAATTCATCGACTACGCGGTCGAACTGATGGGCATCGACCATGTCGGCCTGGGCATCGATTACTACATGGGCATGGATCCGATCATTCCGGCGGAGAAAGCCAAGGCACGGTACGACGACGCCATCGCCACCGGGCGATGGGACGCCTCGGTCTATCCGCCGCCGCCGCATTACTTCCCGTCGGGGATCGAGACCCCGGCGAGCCTGTCCAACCTGACCGCCGGGCTGTTGGCGCGCGGCTACGCCGCCGACGACGTAAAGAAGGTCATGGGCGGCAACTGGCTGCGTGTGTTCCGCACGGTCTGGGGCGGCTAGCCCCTATCCGAATTCCGGACATGGAAAAGGCGGCGCCGGATGACCGGGCCGCCTTTTGCGTGACCTGTATGCCGAAGGCTTAGCGCGTCGGCACCGGCTCGTCGCCGGAATAGTCGTAGAAGCCACGGCCCGTCTTGCGGCCGAGCCAGCCGGCTTCGACGTATTTCACCAACAGCGGGCAGGGCCGATACTTGGAATCGGCCAGGCCGTCGTGCAGCACGTGCATGATCGACAGGCAGGTGTCCAGGCCGATGAAGTCGGCCAGTTCCAGCGGGCCCATCGGGTGGCGGGTGCCCAGCTTCATGGCGACGTCGATGGCTTCGACCGAACCGACGCCTTCGTACAGCGTATAGATCGCTTCGTTGATCATCGGCAGGAGAATGCGGTTGACGATGAAAGCCGGGAAGTCTTCGGCGTTGACCGGCTTCTTGCCCAGCGATTCTGTCAGCGAGCGGATCTCGGCGAAGGTTTCCTCGTTCGTCGCGATGCCGCGGATCAATTCCACCAGGTCCATGCGCGGCACCGGGTTCATGAAATGCATGCCGACGAAGCGCTCGGGCCGGTCGGTCTGTGCCGCCAGGCGGGTAATCGAGATCGACGAGGTGTTGGTCGCGATCAGCGCCGTGTCCTTCAAGTGATCGGCCAGGGCGCGAAGGATCGATTTCTTGATCTCTTCGTCCTCGGTCGCGGCCTCGATGACCAGGTCGCAGTCGCTCATCCCGGCATAGTCGGTGCCGGTCGCGATGCGCCCAAGGGCGGCCTTCATATCGATGTCTGAAATCTGATCCCGTTCGACCTGCCGGGCCATCGACCGCTCGATGCCGCTCAGGCCTTTTTCAAGGGATTCTTCACTGACGTCCAACAAGTAGACGTCGCGCCCGGATAGGGCGCATACATGCGCGATGCCACTACCCATTTGACCGGCGCCGATGACGCCGACCTTGTTAATTTTATCCGACATTATTTTCTAATCTCCACACTCCGGTGCGCCCAGCCCATCACCGATCTTTGTGCCGGAATTGGCCTGTTCGCACTCGCACAATAGGGCCAGCCCCATACCCGGTCAAGGCTCCTGCATGCGGCGATTTTCTAATGCTCAGAACGCTCTTCGGCCCGGTGGGCCGCCTGTTTCGCTGTGCGGATCAACGGTTGCCGCCGGGCACCCATAGCACGTCCGCCTTGCCCCCATCGTTGAGCCGCCGGGCCAGCACGAACAGGTGGTCGGAAAGCCGGTTGACGTATTTCACGGCCTCCGGGTTGACGGCTTCCCGCGCCGCCAGGTCGGTCATCAGGCGTTCCGCCCGGCGGGCGACCGTGCGCGCGTGATGCAAATGGGCGGCGGCGGCACGACCGCCCGGCAGGATGAAGGATTTCAGCGGCTCCAGATCGCCGTTCATGGCGTCGATCTCGGCCTCCAGGCGGCTGACCTGCGACGCCTCCATGCGCAGCGCTCCTTCCGACCGATTGCCGTCCTCGGGCGTGCAGAGATCGGCGCCCAGGTCGAACAGATCGTTTTGAATGCGCGACAGCATGGCGTCGGCTTCCGCATCGGCGTCGGCGCCGTCGGCCCCGGTGTACAGCCGGGCCAGGCCGATCACCGAATTGGCTTCGTCGACGGTGCCGTAGGCGGCGACGCGCAGGTCGTGCTTGGCCCGCCGTTCGCCGGACCCCAGCGAGGTTTCGCCCGCATCACCACCGCGGGTGTAAATCTTCGATAAGGTGACCAAGGGATACGCCCTCCCAGGCGGCGGCCGTCAGCGGCCGCTCAGCAACATGATGACGGCGAACAGGATGATCGCGATGCCCTGCATCAGGACGCGGGCGCGCATCAGTTTGTTGGAATATTTCTGATTGAACTTGCCGCCCAAGGCGAAGGCGCCGATGCCGACGAACAGCACCAGCAGCGTCAGGCCGAGCGCGATGAACATGAGGATCGTGAAGAACGCTTCCATGCCCTTGATATAGTCCTTTCGGCCCGGGGCGTCACCGATTTTCCCTTTCGCCACCTGTGCCGGCAGGTAAGATCGGCGTCCCGGCGGCAGTGGCCAAAGCCCGTGCCGCCCTGCCGTTCCGTCCTGCTGGAGGAGATCATCATGGACGCCGAAACCCGCCGCAATCTGGAACGCATTTCCGTCGCCACGGTCTCCATGCAGCTGTTGAAACGCGGCCTGCGCCGGGTCGTCATGTCGGGGGTGCGGCCGCTGAATACACCGATGAAGCCGTTGCTGGGCCCGGCTTACACTTTGCGGTTCATTCCGGCGCGGGAAGACTTGTCGGCACCGGAAATTCTGGGCGCGGACGGCTACGTGCCCCGCCACGCGATCGAGGAAGTGCCCGAGGGTGCGGTCCTGGTCATCGATGCGCGGCAGGACGCCGAAACGGCGGTGCTGGGCGATCTGATCCTGGAGCGATTGAAGGTCCGGGGCATTGCCGGGGTGGTCGCCGACGGCGGCGTGCGCGATGCGGAGGAAGCGATTGCCGTGGGGCTGCCGCTTTATGCCACGGGTCCGGCGGCACCGGCCCATATCGTCGGTCTGGCGGCGGGGGACATGGGAACTAAGATCGGCTGCGGCGGGGTCGCGGTGATCCCCGGCGACATTATCAAGGCCGACGGCGACGGCGTCGTGGTCATCCCGAAGGAATTGGCCGCCGAGGTCGCCGCCGCCGGCCCACCCCAAGAACGCTATGAGCGGTTCGCCAAGGAGAAAATCCGCGAAGGCCGCCCGATCCTCGGCGTCTATCCGCCGAGCCCCGATACCCAGGCGGAGTACGCGGCCTGGACCGACCCGGAAGACGACGGATAGCGCCGCCCGCGCGGCGCCGCCGGGCGGAGGTCACGCAGCCGCGGTCTGCAGGTCGTCAATCAAACGAGAAATCAGCCCCAGGCTGCGATCCGCCAGTTTCTTGACGGAGGCGGTCTTCTCCTGCCGGGCGCGCCCGCGAACATCGTCGGCGGCGCGGTCGATCGACGTCAGAATCCAGTTTTGGCTTTCCGTGTCGTAGTCCTCGGCATTCGCGCGCATCAGGTGGATCGTCGCAAAATGCAAAAGATTGATGAGCGTGCGGCTCAATTCGAAACGCGCCAACAGTTCATCGCGGCTCAAACCGGACGCATGCATGGAAAATTCCGGGGCTTGCCGGATTTCCTGGGTCAGGTTCTCTAACTCGTTCAAATAGGGGCAGAATTTATCGAAACTCATCGCTCTGTCCTCGTCATAGGCAGGCCGCCGAAGCGATGCGGTGGCCCATGGGGGAGAATGTTTGACGAGTCACAAAGCAAGGATCGGGCCAACCGCCACATCGGGCGGGATGCCGATCTGTGAATTTCGGGGAGGCGCCGGGCCCGGCTGCGCCGTGTCGTGACGGCGGACCCGGGCCGGCGGGTTAGTTGCGCCCCGACATCAGGCCGCGGGCGATGACCTGGGCCTGAATTTCGGCGGCGCCTTCGAAGATATTGAGGATGCGGGCGTCGCAGAGCACGCGCGAGATCGGGTATTCCATGGCATAGCCGTTGCCGCCGTGGATCTGCAACGCGTTGTCTGCGTTGGACCAGGCCGTGCGCGCCCCCAGCAGCTTGGCCATCCCGGCCTCGATATCGCAGCGCCGGTCTGAATCCTTCTCGCGGGCCGCGAAATAGGTCAGCTGCCGGGCGATCATGGTTTCCACCGCCATCCAGGCCAGCTTGCCGTGGACGCGGGGGAAGGCATGGATGGCCTTGCCGAACTGAATGCGTTCCGTCGCGTACTTAAGCCCCAGTTCCATGGCGTTCTGCGCGACGCCGACGGCGCGGGCGGCGGTCTGGATGCGCGCGGATTCGAAGGTCGCCATGAGCTGTTTGAAGCCCTGGCCTTCGATGCCGCCGAGCAACTGGTTCGCCGGAACCTCGAACCCGTCGAAGCCGAGCTCGTATTCCTTCATGCCGCGGTAGCCGAGAACCTCGATCTCGCCGCCGGTCATGCCGTCGGCCGGGAAGGGATCGTCTTCCGTGCCGCGCGGCTTTTCCGCCAGCAGCATGGAAAGCCCCTTGTAGCCGGGCTCGTCCGGGTTGGTGCGGACCAGCAGCGTCATCAGGTCGGATCGCGAGGCATGGGTGATCCAGGTTTTGTTGCCGGTGACCTTGTAGACGTCGCCGTCCAGGGTGGCGCGGGTCTTCAGGCTGGCCAGGTCCGATCCGGTATTGGGTTCGGTGAACACGGCCGTCGGCAGGATTTCGCCCGATGCGATTTTCGGCAGGTAGTGTTCCTGTTGTTCCGGGGTGCCGCCGAGCCGGATCAGCTCCGCCGCGATTTCGGACCGCGTCCCAAGGGACCCGACACCGATATAGCCGCGCGACAGTTCCTCGGTCACCACGCACATCGCCGTCTTGCCCATGCCCAGGCCGCCGCCTTCTTCCGGCACGGTCAGGCCGAACACACCGAGTTCGGCCATCTGGTTGACGACTTCGATGGGGATCAGGTTGTCGGCCAGGTGCCATTCATGGGCGTGCGGCATGACCTGGTCTTCGACGAATTTGTGGAACTGCTCCCGCACCATTTCCAACATCTCATCGTCGAGCCCGAGGCTCCCGAAGTGACCTTCGGCCATGATCTCGCCCATGCGGGCGCGGAGGGCCGGGGTATTGCCTTTCTCGATCAGGGTCTTGGCCGCCTTGCCGTCCAGCGGCGCCAGATCCTCGCCGGTCAGGCCCAGGTCCTGCGGGCGGATGATTTCGACCTGACTGATCGCCAGGCCGCCCTTCATTTGGGCGAGGTATTCGCCGAAGGCGGCCTGCAGCATCAGCTGTTCCATCTCGCCGAACTGACCGGCGCCGTCCAGGCGTTCGGCCCAGCCGAGCATCTGGCGCAGGCCTTCGTCATAGGTCGCGAGCCAGGCCAGCCCGTGGGCCGCGTATTGATTGGCGTCGACCAGGGCGCCGGAAACCTTGCCGTTCTCGGTGCACATGTCGGCGACCCTACGGCGGGCCTGCACGGTCACGTCGTCGGCGGCGCCCTGCGCCTCGCGGCAGAGGGACAGAAGGTCGGGCAGCAGGATATCGCCGCTGGTTCCGCTGGCGTCCATGACGCGTCTCCTTTTCTTCTTCTTCAAATGGCGACGCGCCGGGGTAACGCCGGTCGCGCGCACGGGATCAATGGTGTGCCGGTCCGGTGGACCGGATCAGGCCGAGATGCAGTCTTCCAGCGTCCGGAAACCGGGCCGCTTGGCCTGAACCAGCACGGCCATGTTACCCGGCTTGTGTTCGTTGCGCCGCATTTTCATATGCGCTTCGGGAATTTCCGCCCAGGAAAAGACTTCGGACATGCAGGGGTCGAGACGCCGTTCGATGACCAGCTGGTTGGCCTGCGACGCCTGCATCAGGTTGGCGAAGTGGCTGCCTTGGATGCGTTTCTGGCGCATCCAGACGAAGCGCGCGTCCATCGTCAGGTTGTAGCCCGTGGTCCCGGCGCAGAACACGACCATGCCGCCGCGCTTGACGATGTTGCAGGAGACCGGGAAGGTCGCCTCGCCCGGGTGTTCGAAGACGAAGTCGACGTCGTTGCCCTTGCCGGTGATGTCCCAGATGGCTTTGCCGAACTTGCGGGTTTCGGCCATGTATTCCTTGAAGCCGGGTCCGTTGACTTCGGGCAACTGGCCCCAGCAATTGAAATCCTTGCGGTTGATCACCGCCTTGGCGCCGAGGCCCAGGACGAAATCGCGCTTGTCCTCTTCGGAAATCACGCCGATGGCGTTGGCGCCCGAGACGGCGCAAAGCTGCACCGCCATGGACCCCAGTCCGCCCGACGCCCCCCAGACCAGGACATTGTGCCCCGGCCGCAGGATATGCGGGCGGTGGCCGAACAGCATCCGGTAGGCGGTGGCGAGCACCAGGGTGTAGCAGGCACTTTCCTCCCAGGTCAGATGCTTGGGCCGCATCATGCACTGGCGGTCCTGCACGCGGCAGAACTGGGCGAAGGAGCCGTCGGGCGTCTCGTATCCCCAGATGCGCTGCGAGGTCGAAAACATCGGATCGCCGCCGTTGCATTCCTCGTCGTCGCCGTCGTCCTGGTTACAATGCACCACGACTTCGTCGCCGACCTTGAAGCGTTTGACCTTGGAGCCGACGGCGTAAACCACGCCAGAGGC
This sequence comes from Rhodospirillaceae bacterium, assembly GCA_002696205.1. Classification (GTDB taxonomy): domain Bacteria; phylum Pseudomonadota; class Alphaproteobacteria; order Rhodospirillales; family Casp-alpha2; genus UBA1479. Next base: position 18,167 of record NZRL01000088.1, read on the forward strand.
GTCGGAGCCGGCGATGTGGTAATCGGCCTTGTGATAATCGAAGGGCGAGATCGGCGTGCCGAGCGCCGCCCAGACGCCGTTGTAGTTGACGCCCGCGGCCATCACCATGACCAGGACGTCGTGGCTGTCCAATTCGGGGACGTCGACGACCTCGACCTGCATGGCCTCGGTCGGTTCGCCATGGCGCTCCTTGCGGATCGCCCAGGCATACATCTGTTTCGGCACATGGCCGAGCGGCGGGATTTCTCCGACCTCGTAAAGGTCTTTGGTGGGCTGTTCCGGGTCCAATTGAACGACTTCGGCGGCATCCGTCATTGTCGCCTCCTTTTTTCGCGTTGTTGCGCCATCCCCAACGGGCCGCGTTTTTGCCGGTATTCGATTGTTCGGCAGGCGACCATTTTTACTTTTTCAACGGTCATATCCGCTTTACAGTTTCTTCGCAATGCACAAAATGCTATCTTTCGTTTGGCAAGATTAAAACGAAATATTATTTCAATTTATGCAGGGAATTGGCGGAAAACCGCCGGTTCAGGGAGAATGCCATGAGTGGCGAATTCGCAGACGCAAAACCCGCCTCCACTGCGGCGCAGCAGGAAAAACCGAAGGATCGCCCTTGGTTGTTCCGCACCTATTCGGGGCATTCCTCGGCCAAGGAATCGAACGCGCTCTATCGCGGCAACCTGGAAAAGGGGCAGACGGGCCTCTCCGTCGCCTTCGATCTGCCGACGCAGACCGGCTACGACGCCGACCATCCGCTCGCCAAGGGCGAGGTCGGCAAGGTCGGCGTGCCGATCTCCCACTTAGGGGATATGGAACAACTGTTCGACGGCATCCCGCTGGATCAGATGAACACGTCGATGACGATCAACGCGCCGGCGTCCTGGCTGCTGGCCCTTTACATCGCCGCCGCCGAACGTCAGGGCGCCAACCGCGCCGACCTTGCGGGCACGACGCAGAACGACGTGCTGAAGGAATACCTGTCGCGCGGCACCTATATCTTCCCGCCGGGCCCGTCCCTGCGCCTGACCTCCGACGTCATTTCCTTCACCTGCAAGGAGGTGCCGAAGTGGAATCCGATGAACGTCTGCTCCTACCACCTGCAGGAAGCGGGCGCGACGCCGGTTCAGGAACTGGCCTATGCCCTGGCCAACGCGCGGGCGATTTTGGATACGGTCAAGGCGTCGGGTCAGGTCACGGACGAAGATTTCCCCCGTCTGGTCGGGCGGATCAGCTTCTTCGTCAACGCCGGCATGCGCTTCATCACCGAATTGTCGAAGATGCGCGCCTTCACCGAACTCTGGGATGAGATCACGCGCGACCGCTACGGCGTCGAGGACGAGAAATACCGCCGCTTCCGCTACGGCGTGCAGGTCAACTCGCTGGGCCTGACGGAGCAGCAGCCGGAAAACAACGTCTACCGCATTCTTCTGGAAATGCTGGCCGTGACCCTGTCGAAGAATGCCCGTGCCCGGGCGGTGCAGCTTCCGGCCTGGAACGAAGCGCTCGGCCTGCCGCGGCCCTGGGATCAGCAATGGTCGCTGCGCCTGCAGCAGATCGTCGCCTATGAGACGGACCTTCTGGAATTCGGCGACATCTTCGACGGCTCCAAGGAGATCGAGGCCAAGGTCGAGGAACTGAAGGAACAGGCACGGGACGAACTGGCCCGTATCGAAGGCATGGGCGGCGCCGTCCCGGCGATCGAAAACGGCTATATGAAACAGCGTCTGGTCGAGGCCAGCGCCAAACGCCTGGCCGCGATCGAGGCGGGCGAACAGGTCGTCGTCGGCGTCAACAAGTATACCGAGGCAGAGCCCTCGCCCCTGGTCGGCGAAAGCGGCGCCATCGTCACGGTGTCGCCCGAGGTCGAGGCGCAGCAGATCGCGTCCCTCAACGCCTGGCGCGAGGCCCGCGACGACGCCAAGGTCAAGGAAGCCCTGGCGGCCCTGACCGAGGCCGCCAAGTCCGACGCCAACATGATGGAGGCGACCATCCAATGCGCCCATGCCGGGGTGACGACCGGCGAATGGGGGACGGCCTTGCGTGACGTGTTCGGCGAATTCCGCGCCCCCACCGGCATTTCCGGCGCCGCCCTGGGCGCCGCCGGCGACATCGCCGCCGTGCGCGAGCGGGTCGAACAGGTCTCCGACGCGCTGGGCCGCCGGATCAAGATCCTGGTCGGCAAGCCGGGCCTGGACGGTCATTCCAACGGCGCCGAACAGATCGCCGTGCGCGCCCGCGACGTGGGCATGGAGGTCGTTTACGAAGGCATCCGCCTGACCCCGAAACAGATCGTCGCCGCCGCGCGGGACGAGGCCGTGCATGTGGTGGGATTGTCGGTCCTTTCCGGATCGCACGTCGCCTTGGTCACCGACGTGATGGACCTGATGCGGGCCGAAGGCCTGGACGACATTCCCGTCGTCGCCGGCGGCATCATCCCGCCCGCCGATGCGGAAACCCTGAAGGCCGCGGGCGTCGCCCGGGTCTATACGCCGAAGGATTTCGACCTGACCGCGATCATGGATCAGATTGTCGATCTGGCGGCGGAAGGGCTCAAGACGGCGGCGGAGTGATTTTCACGCCAAGGGCGCGCTAAATAACGCTTAAATCAGGTTGCGGATTTCGGTTCGAGCATTGCATAAACACCCTTTCTTCCGGGGCGAGGAGGAAAGGGGAGTTGAACCACATGGCGAATTGGCAGGCCGGCTCATCCGTGCGCCGCAATCTCATCGCACTTATCGGGCTGATCCTGATCGCCGGTTTCGCAACCAGCAGCGTCATCAGTTACCAGGTGTCGAAGGCGAGCCTGCGGGAAGCGCTCATCGGCAATGAACTGCCGCTGACCAGCGACAATATCTATTCGGAAATCCAAAGAGACCTGCTTCGCCCGGTGTTCGTCGCCTCGATGATGGCCGACGATACGTTTGTCCGGGACTGGTTGCTCGATGGTGAAGTCGATCCCGGCAAGATGACCCGGTTTCTTGATGAAATCCGGGCCCAGCACGGCATGTTCACGACCTTTCTGATTTCCGACAAAACCCGGCGGTACTACCACTTCAAAGGCATTTCGAAGATCGTCTCGGAAGACGACGCCCGGGATAATTGGTACTTCCGCGTTCGGAAGATGAAGGAAGATCACGAAATCAATGTCGATCTCAACGCCGAGCAGAACGACGCCCTGACGATTTTCATCAATCAAAAAGTTTTCGATTACCAAGGCAACTACCTGGCGACGACAGGGGTCGGCATCGCCTTTGATTCACTCGTCAGAGTGGTCGATCGTTACAGGGAGAATTTCTCCCGCCACGTTTATTTCGTCGATAAGGCAGGGACGGTCATGACGCGCTCCGAGGGCGCGTCGATCACGGAAGAAAACATCCACAAGGCCGAAGGTGCCGCCACCATCGCAGACAAGTTGCTGGCGGCCGACCATAGCTTTTTCGAATATGAGCGCAATGGCGAGACCATGCTGGTCAGCGCCCGGCACATTCCGGAACTGAACTGGTGGGTCATCATCGAACAAGAAGAAGCCAGCGCCCTTGCCGGTATTCGGAAAAGTCTGATCACGAACTTTTTCGTGGGCCTTTTTGCCATCTCGCTGACGCTTGTCGTCGTGCTTTACGCGGTCAACTGGTTCTATGCGCGCCTGGAACAAAAGGCGGTGGAGATGGCCCAACTTGCGGAGCATGAGGCCGGCCTCAACAAGCGGCTCAAGTATGAGTTGGAGCTCAAGGACAAGTTCTTCTCGATCATATCCCACGACCTGATTTCGCCGTTTTCTTCGCTGCTGAGCGGAACCCACCTGATGTCGGAACGCGCCGATAATTACAGCAAGGAGGAACTCGCGGACATCGCTAAGAAGGTGCATGCATCGGCGGAAGACGTCTTCAGTTTGTTACGCAACCTGCTTGATTGGGCGCGCCTGCAAATCGACGGCGCCAGCATCGATCCGGAGGACCTGTCGCTGCGCGACGTCGTCCGCAAGAACATCAGCGTGCTGGCGCCGCCGGCGCGCGAAAAAGACATTCAGATCGTCAATTCAATCGACGCGGCGTCGGCCTATGCGGACCCCCTTATGATCGATACGGTGATGCGAAATCTGATCTCCAACGCGATAAAATTCACACCGCCCGGCGGAAAGATCGATGTTTCCGCGCAGGAACAAGACGGCGAAACCCGGGTGACGGTTCGTGACACCGGCGTCGGTATCGACCCGGATCGGCTTGATACGATTTTCGGTTTGGATCAGGAAACGTCGACCCTCGGCACGGGCGGTGAGCGCGGAACCGGATTGGGGCTCGCTCTTTGCAAGGAAATGGTCGAACGCAACGGCGGCAAGATCTGGATCGAGAGCGTAAAGGGCGAAGGGTCCCAATTTCACTTCACACTCCGATCCAGGCGGCCCTGACCGGCGCGGATTTCGTCGGCGATCGCTGGCGCCTCGGCTGCGGCGGAAGGGCTCAAGACGGCGGCGCTTAATGCCCCGCCTTGCCCAGTTCCCGCATTTCTTTCAGCCAGGCTTCGTGGCGGCGGGCGTTCGGCGCGTCCGCCATGCCCAGGACCGTCGACCGCACGGGCGCCATCCCGACGAACTTCAAAATGTTGCGTTCCAGGCTCTTGAGGCTATGGGCGCCGAACCACCATCGATAGGCCCATCCGGGCATGCCCATGGTGACGACGACGCGCGCCGATTTTCCTTTCAGGCGGCCTTTGGGAAATCCGCCTTCGCCATCGTCCTTGGTGAAGGCGACGCCGGGGCGCAGAAGTTGTTCGAGAAAGCCCTTCGTCAGGGCCGGCAAGGTGCCGAGCCACAGCGGATAGATCAGGACGACGTGGTCGGCGTTTTCCAGGGCATCCATGGCGGCGCGGATGTCCGGCGGCGGTGTGCCGTCCTGGAAATCCTCGGCCCGGCGCAGCAAGGGAAAGTCCAGGTCCGCCACGGTGACACGGGTCACCGCATGGCCCGCCTCATCGGCCCCCTGACCGTAGGAATCGGCCAAGGCATGCACCAGGTGTCCGGGGGCAGGGTCGGGATGCCCGTCAATGATCAGGATGCGCTGCGTCATGCCGGGGATAGTAGGCCGGGTTGCGGGAGGTTGTCGTTGATGCGCGTCAAGCGGCCCCGCGCAACGCGGGTCCGCCGGGGATTAGCCGTCCACCACCTTCAGGAAGGTTTCGTAGCAGGGCATCAGCACGTCGAACGACCAGCCGCCGCGATGCAATGCCGCCATGCCCTGTTCCAGGGCGAACAGCATCATCGCCAGTTCGTCGGCGTCGATGTCGGTGCGGACATCGCCCGCCTTTTGTGCGTTACGCAGGACCTGGGCGACGATCTGGCGCATTTCTTCCTGCAGGCCGCGCAGGTATTCGGCGATGTCCGGATGATGCGGCGCCAGTTCGACGGCCGTGTTGTAGACCATGCAGCCCTTGCGGCCTTCGTCCGAGCAGAGATAGCCGGTGACCTGGCGGAAGTAGGCTTCCAGTTCGGCCCGGCCCGCGTCCGGTTTGCGCAATTCCTTGCGCATGTCGTCCTTCAGGCTTTGGATATAGCGGATCAGCGCCTGGCGGTAGATCGCGTCCTTGTTGCCGAAAGTGCCGTACAGGCCATAGCGGCTGACGCCGGTGCGGCGCACCAGGTCTTCCATGGACGTATGCTGAAAGCCGCGCTCCCAAAACAGGTGCATGGCTTTGTCGAGGGCTTCGTCCGGATCGAATTCGCGTGGTCTGACCATATGCCAGAATTGGTGTTCTGTTTGGCGCGGTCAAGGTCCAATCCGCGCGAACGGAAAAGCCAAGCCGCCGATTTGATTGAAATTCGGGGAGGTTAGGCGGGTTTGGCGCCGGGCAGCAGCACGGGAATCGCCTCGACCGCCGCGGTCGGGGCCAACGGGTTTTCGACCTGCGGTTTGGAAACCTGGGTCAGGTAGCGGGCGGCGCCGGCCTGAAATTCCTTGCGGATGAAACACCAGCTGACGAACAGGCCGCCGAACCTCTCGAAATACATGATGTCTTCGTTCTCGCGGCACCATTGCAGGTCGCGCGCCAGATTGCGCGACGTGCCGACGAAGACCCAGGCGGGCCGCACGCCGCCGTGCCAGATGACGTAGACGCCGGATTGGCCTTCGAGACCCTGGTTCTCGGGTGCGAGGTTGATGAATCGAAAGAACTTGCCCTTGTCGTTGCGCGCCCAGTTGGGATCCACCGGCTTGCCCAACTGGCTCATTTTCTTCGCGGCACTTTTGAAAAACATGGTTGTTTCTTTCGCCAAGGGCCTTCTTTATCGGCGGTGTCGGTTTCCCGGGCCCTCCGGGACGGTCCCCGCGGATCGAGCTTTTCCGATCAACTGCCGGCCCTTATATGGGCCGATAATGTGCCGCTGAAAAGAGGTCCTGTCGATGGAATTTTTGGCGCTGGTTCTGGCACTTGCGGCCATCGTGCTGGTGCTCGGCGGGACGTTGCGGACCGGCGTGCCGCCGATGCCGACCTCCTCCGGCGTGCGGGCCTGCATGTTCGATCTGGCGAAGGACGTCGCCCCGGCCACGGTGTTCGAACTGGGCGCCGGATGGGGCGGACTGGCGACAGCCCTGGCGCGCCGCTGGCCCGAGGCGAAGGTCGTCGCCGTCGAGGTCTCGCCCCTTCCCTGGGCGGTCTGCCGGCTGCGCCAGGCCCTGTTCGGGCCCGCCAATCTGGAGGTCCGCTTCGCGGACGCGTTGAAGACGGATTTGCGTGCGGCGGACCTCTGCGTCTGCTTTCTCTGTCCTCCGGCAATGGCGAAGCTGGCACCTTATCTGCGGGATGCCCTGGCGCCCGGAACATATGTCCTGTCCAACGCCTTCGCCCTGCCGGGTTGGGTGCCGCTGCGCGAGGCGCGGGTCGCCGATATCCACCGGACGGCGGTCTATCTGTATCGCCGGGATGCGGCATAACATCGCATTTTACGATGATCGGCGTCTTTTAATTCTAATATCATCACGGTATGAATCCGGCTAAGCACGGCGGCGGCGCGAAGATCAGCCATGCCGCGCCGTGCCAAAATAAAAAGGGAGCCATCCAATGACCGACACCATCATCACCGAACGGGTCGAAATCGTCGACGTGGCGCCACGCGACGGGTTCCAGGCCGTGGGGCCGTGGATTCCCACCGAAACCAAGGTCGCCGTGGTCGAAGGTCTACTGGCCGCCGGTGTGCGGCGGATCGAAACCGGCGCCTTCGTCAGCCCCAAGGCCGTCCCGCAGATGGCCGACACGGCCGAGGTCCATGCCGCCGTCACACGGCCCGAGGGCGCGCGCCTTTGCGCCCTGGTGCCGAACGAGACCGGCGTGCGCCGCGCGCTGGAGGCCGGGATCACCGATCTGGTCTACGTCTTTTCCGTCACCGAAAGCCATAACCAGGGCAACGTCCGCCGGCCGGTCGCCGACAGCCTCGCCGAATTGGAGCGGGTGTTCGAATTGGGTCGCGACGTCGACGGGTTTCAACTGCGCGTTAACGTGGCGACGGCCTTCGATTGTCCGTTCGAGGGCCGCGTGCCCAGCGCCGCCGTGCTGGCCTGCCTGGACAAGGTCACGGCCCATGGCTTCCCCATGGAAATCGGCCTTTGCGACACCACGGGCCGCGCCTTCCCCGATCAGGTCGCCGACCTGTTCGACCGGACGCAGCGGGCCTATGACGGTGCCGGATGCACCTGGGCGTTTCACGGCCACGACACTTTCGGGCTGGGGGTCAGCAATGCGCTTTATGCCTATCAGGCCGGGGTCCGCGTGTTCGATGCGGCGGCAGCCGGGCTGGGCGGCTGTCCCTTCGCGCCGGGCGCCACCGGCAACACGGCCAGCGAAGATCTGGTCTTCACCTTCCAGAACATGGGCGTCGAGACGGGCATCGACCTGGAACGCCTGCTCGCCGTCGCCGAAGACATCGCGGTCCTGCCGCAGGCCGCGACCGGCGGGCATATCCGCACGGTGCCGCGTGCCCGCGCCTTGGCCGACCGGCCGGCGGCCTGACGCGGGCCGGGGCGGGAAAGGCAAGGCGCGCGCATGCGGTTCAATCTGACCACGCTGCGGCTGTTCGTCACCGCCGTCCAGGACGGCAGCATCATGGCGGCGGCGTCACGTCACAACACCGCCCCCTCGGCGGTCAGCCGGCGCCTGTCCGACATGGAACACCATCTGGGGGCACCCGTACTGTATCGCTCTAGGGGTGGCGTGCGGCCGACTCCGGCGGGCGAGGCGCTTTATCGCCACGCCTTGAACCTGCTGCGCCTGTCCGACCGGATGGAGGCCGAACTCAGCGAGTTCGGCGCAGGCGTGCGCGGCCATGTGCGGGTCGCCGCCAATACGTCCTGCGTGACGCAGTTCTTGCCGGAGGAACTCGCGGCCTTCCTCAAGGACAATCCGGAAATCCGCATCGATCTGACGGAAGGCATCAGCTCCGCCATCGTCCAGGACGTGGCCGACGGGCATCTGGATATCGGTCTGTTTTCCGAAGCGGTCGATCCCGGCGGTCTGGAGACTTTTCCCTATCGCACGGACCACCTGATGGTCGTGATGCCGCCGGGCCACGATCTGGACCGGGGACAGCCGGTGGCGTTCGACGAGGTTCTCGATTATCCGGTCATCGGTCTGCAGACGGGAAGCTCCCTTTACGACCGGGTGCAGGCCGCCGCGCGGGACCTGGGGGCCGTGTTGGATTGCCGGTTGCAGGTCGCCAGTTTCGACGGTCTGCGGGGCATGGTCGAAAGCGGGTTGGGTGTCGGCTTCCTGCCTGAAGGCGCCGTCACGCCGTTCCTGAACGACCGCCTGACCGCCCATCCGCTGTCCGACGCCTGGGGCCATCGACGGTTGTTGCTGGGCGTGCGCGAAGCCGCCGCCCTGCCGGCGGTGGCGCAGAAGCTCCTGATGCATTTGACGGGAACGGGGCCGGGGGCGGCGGCGGCACAGGCCGCCGCCGCGGACTAACCTAGGACGCAGATTTCAACGGTGCCGTCGCCGCCTTCAGCCAGGCCTTGGTCTTGGCATCCAACAGCGGCGACAGCACCTTGCGGACCCGCGCGTGATAGGCGTCGAGCCAGGCCGTTTCTTCGGCGTCGAGCAGCGCTGTGTCGATCAGCGCCCGGTCGATGGGCGCCAGGGTCAGGGTTTCGAATTCCAGCAAATCGCGCTCGGCGCCCTTCGGGGGCTTGGCCTCGGTGACCAGGACCAGGTTCTCGATGCGGATGCCGTAGGCGCCGGTCTTGTAATAACCGGGCTCGTTCGAGATCACCATGCCGGGCTCCAGCGCGACCGAACTGGGGGCCTTGGAAATGCGCTGCGGTCCTTCGTGGACGGATAGGAAACTGCCGACGCCATGGCCCGTGCCGTGGTCGTAGTCGAGGCCGACCTGCCACAGGAACTGACGCGCCATCGGGTCCAACTGCGTGCCCGTGGTGCCGCGTGGAAAGCGCGCGCGGGCCAGCGCGATATGTCCCTTGAGGACGCGGGTGAAGCGGTCCCGCGTTTCCTTGGCCGGGCGTTTCGCCGCTTTGCCGGCCTTGCCGTTTCCGATGAAGACGGTGCGGGTGATATCCGTGGTGCCGTCCAGGTACTGGCCCCCGGAATCGACCAGGTACACGTCGCCGGGGCGCAGGCGCCGGTCCGACGCCGGGGTCGCCTTGTAATGGACGATGGCGCCGTTGGGGCCGCTGCCGGAAATGGTGTCGAAGCTGAGATCGCGGATCAGGCCGTCCTCGAACCGGATGGCCTGCAGTTTGTCCGACGCCGCGATTTCGCTGACGCCGCCCTTTGCCGCCTCGGTCTCCAGCCAGCAGAGAAAACGCACGATGGCTGCCCCGTCGCGGCGGTGTGCCGCGCGGGTGCCGTCGATCTCGGTCGTGTTCTTGCGCGCCTTGGGCAGGGCGCAAAGGTCGGGGCCGCGTTCAACTTTGGCCCCGCCGTCGGCGAGACGGGCGGCGATCCACATGGGGTCGGCCGCGGGATCGATCCGCACATGGGCCTTCTTGACGGCCAGCCTGTCCAGAACCTTGCCCAGATCGCCCGGCGCCTTGGTCCGCACGCCCTTACCCAGATGGCGTTGCAGGGCCGCCGTCGCCTTGGACTTGTCGATGAACCAATCGACCGACGCATCCTTGTGCAGAATCGCGAAGCTGAGGGCCAGCGGCGTGCGCGGCACGTCGGCGCCCCGCACGTTCAATAGCCAGGCGATGGAATCGGGGGCCGAGAGGATTTGCGCATCCTGGCCTTCGGCCTTCAGGGCGTCGGCGATCGCGCGGCGTTTTTCGGCGCTGCCCTGGCCCGCGTATTTGTTCGGATGGGGGCGGATGGGGCCCGCCGGGGGCGGCGGCTGATCGTCCCAGACGGCGTCGATGGGGTTGCCGTCCACGGGCACCAGTTCACCGCCCGCCTTGCGGCAGGCATCGCGGTAGCGCGGCAGTTGCGCCGGGGTCACCAGCCAGGGGTCGTATCCGAGACGCCCGCCTTTCGGCAGGGCCTCGGCGATCCAATCGGTCGCCGGTTCGTTGGAAATATGGCGCAGGTCGTAAAGAGCGCTGTCCACCTGCGTTGCGGCCTGCAGGGTATAGCGGCCATCGGAAAACAGCGCGGCGCGTTTGCCCGTCACCACGGCCAATCCGGCCGATCCCGTGAACCCGGTCAGCCAGGCCAGCCGTTCCGACCGTGCGGCCACGTATTCGCCTTGATGTTCGTCGCCGCGCGGCACCAGAAATCCGTCGAGGCGGCGGCGGGCCAGCTCGGCGCGCAGGCGTTTCAAGCGGTCGGCGGCGGGGTTGTCACCGGTGTCGGAGGGGCCAGTCGTTCGGCGGGGAGCGGGTGCGTTCATGTCCATGTCTTCAAGCTATGAACAGAGCGCTCCGGAGGCAAGCCCGAAGCGACGCAATAGCCCGAGATTCCCCGGGCATCGGCCGGAGCTGACCGGCGGAATCATAAACCCCCGGTTCGGGCGATGCGGCTGTGATCGCGCGCACAGTGAGCCATGCTTAAAACGCAGTGCTGCGGTGCAACAATTGCGGTTTGCGCATGGCTCGGACAGGCATAGGTTCCGCGCAACACAAGAGCTGAGCAGCCGGCGCCACCTGGGGAGCCGGTACGCAAAACGCCTTCAGGAGTTAGACCAATGAGTGCCACGACCCAAACCGTCCAAAACGAATTGGACATTCTGCAGGAAGCCCATCGCATGCAGAACGAGACGCTGTTCCAGCCGCTGGTCCGGGGTGTGAAATCCCTGATCGGCAGTATCGTCGCCGATTTCCGCCGCGCCGCCATGCGCCGCCAGTTGGAAGCCCTCGACGACCGCATGCTGCGTGACATCGGCCTGCGCCGCGACGACATTTCCTCGCTGGTCGCCAACGCCTTCGCGTCCGGCGCGCACGAGCCCGGAACCCAGGCGATCGCCGCCGAACTCTACTACCTGGCGCCGGCCACGCCGGGGCCCGCTGCACACCGGGGCGACCACCGCCTCGCGGCCTAAGCGGCGACCGACACAGATCCTCCCTCCCTGCTGGAAACGGCGGCACCCGATCCGGGGTGCCGCCGTTTTCTTTTGTCCGGGCGGGCGGTGCGGGACGCGGCTTAGAACAGCGGTTTGCTGGTCCGGTGGTATCCCTTGTTTTCCATGCAGCTGCGGAAATACGTGTCGCTTTGTTTGGATGCGTCATAGCGCGCCATGGCGGTGTCGTACTCGCTGCCGATCAATTGCCCGGAACTGGGTTGGGGCAGGGGTTGGCGGCGAAGCATGCGTTCCGTTTCGGCCCGGGCGAGCGACCGGCATTCCTGGCGGTCGAAGGCGGCTTGCTCCGTGCTGGCTCCGGGTTTGGCCCATTCGGTGACGCTGCAGGCCGCCAAGGTCAGCAACAGGCCGACCAGGCCGGTCCGCAACAAACTCTGTGTCCTCTTGGCGTTCATCATGGGGTCATCCTAACCTGTCTGCCTCGGCCGATAAACGGTCCAACCCGCCGGCGTCTGCCGATGCGTCCGCGTCGAACGGCCATAAGGCAACGGTGATGCCGGGCGCCGATGCCGGGGATTTTTCGACGGTCAGGCGCATGACCTGGCTGTCGTCCTTCCAAACGGCGCCGGTCAATGCGTCCAACACCGCCTTGGCTACGTTATCGACGTCCAGCCGCTTGGGCGCTTCGTCCGTCAATTCGATCCGGATGGCGACTTCGTAGGGCCGGAAATCGGCGCGCCAATCGCGGTAATCCTTGCGGAAGAAATCGCCCAGGTCCTTTTTCAGCGCACCACCCCGGCTGGTCAGGCCGGTGAACCGGATCAGCAGCCGGTCACCCAGGCGCGCGACGCGAAACCGCCCGCCGCCCCGCCAGCCGTGATCGTCACGCATCGGTCCGTCGGCTCGGGGCGGATGGCATGGAGGACGGCCCCTTGCTCAGCCGCCGGTGCCCGACGCCAGGCAGGCGCGGATGAAATCGGCGGCGGCGGGATCGTCCCATTCGGCGACGCCTTCCAGGCGGCCCATCTCGCGGCCGTCGCCGGCGTAGAGAATCGTCGTCGGCAGGCCCCGCACCTTGGCCGACCGCGCGACCGCCGTGTTCGGGTCGAGATGGATCGACAGGTTCTCGAACCCCTGTTTGTCGTAGAACGGTTTGACCTGGCCCAGGCCGCCGCGATCCTGGCTGATCGCCAAGACGGCGATGCCGTCCTCGGCCAGGTCGCCTTTCAGGGCGTCCAACTGCGGCATTTCCTTGATGCAGGGCGCGCACCAGGTCGCCCAAAGGTTCACGACCGCCCCGGATTTTCCGGATAGCTGTTTGATCGTCACCCCTGCGCCGTCGGCGTCCTGGAAGGGTGCGGTCATGGCCGGGCCGGGTGGGACGGCGGCCTTGAATTTGGCAAGCACCGGCGGCGGGGTGGTGCAGGGCGCCGCCGCCCTTGCATTGCCGGCGGGAATGGTGAAAATCGCCCCACTCAACAGGGCGGCGGCCAGGGCCGGCAGCAATGCTGCGGGCCTGCGCGGCGCGCGGCGGGTTGATCGGCGGGTCATTCGATTCCTATCGGTGGTCATGCGGGTTCACTGTCCGTTTACGCCTGATACGCTAAACATTGCCATGCACCAAAGGAGATAGCCATGGCGCAGAGCGCTAGCAAGTCCGGTGGCGGAAACAAGTCGGGCGGCGCGGGCGGCGAGGGCGCATCCGGCGCCTCGACCATCTGGGGCGGCCGGTTCGACGGCGGCCCGGACGCCATCATGGAGGAAATCAACGCCTCCATCGAATTCGACAAACGCCTGGCGAACGAAGACATCGCCGGCTCGATCGCCCATGTCCGCATGCTGGCCAAGCAGGGCATCGTTTCCGACGACGACGCCAACGCCATCGTCGGCGGCCTGGAAACCGTGCGCGATGAAATCGCGGCGGGCGATTTCGAATTCAAGCGCTCTCTGGAAGACATTCATATGAATGTCGAAAACCGTCTGGCCGATTTGATCGGACCGGCGGCCGGGCGCCTGCATACGGCGCGGTCGCGCAACGATCAGGTCGCGACGGACTTCAAGCTTTGGACGCGGGGGGCGGTCGACGCCCTGTCCGCCGGGGTCAAGGACCTGCAGGCGGCGCTGATCGACCGGGCCGAGGAAGAGGCCGCGACGGTCATCCCCGGCTTCACGCACCTTCAGGGCGCGCAGCCGGTGACGCTCGGCCATTACCTGCTGGCCTATGTGGAAATGCTGGGCCGCGACCGGGGCCGGTTGGAAGATTGCCGCCGCCGGCTGAACGAATGCCCCTTGGGCGTGGCGGCCCTGGCCGGGACGTCGTTCCCCATCGACCGCCACATGACGGCCGAGACATTAGGCTTCGCGCGGCCGACGGCCAATTCGCTGGATACGGTCTCGGACCGGGATTTCGCGCTGGAATTCCTCGCGGCCTCGACGATCCTGGCGGTCCATCTGTCGCGCTTCGCCGAGGAAATGGTCATCTGGTGTTCGCAGCAGTTCGGCTTCGCGACCTTCACCGATGCGTTTTCGACCGGCTCGTCGATCATGCCGCAGAAACGCAATCCGGATGCCGCCGAATTGGTCCGCGCCAAGGTCGGGCGGATCGCGGGTGCGTTCCAGGGGCTGGTCATCGTCATGAAGGGCCTGCCGCTGACCTACGGCAAGGACATGCAGGAAGACAAGGAAGCGGTGTTCGACGCCGCCGACAACATCGCCCTGGCCGTCGCCGCGACGGCGGGCATGGTCCGCGACGTGCAGTTCAATAAGAAACGCCTGGCCGAAGACGCGGCGCGCGGGTTTTCGACGGCGACGGACCTGGCCGACTGGCTGGTCCGCGTGCTCGGCATGCCGTTCCGCCAGGCCCATCACGTGACCGGATCCCTGGTCGCCCTGGCCGAGGAAAAGGGCTGCGCCCTGGAAGACCTGGGCGTCGACGAGATGCAGGAAGTGGACCCGGCGATCACGGCGGACGTATATTCCGTTCTGGGCGTCGAGAACTCGGTGACCAGCCGGACCAGCTACGGCGGCACGGCGCCGGAAAACGTCACCGCCCAGGCGAAAGAGGCACGCACCCGTTTCCTTGACTAAAGGGCCGGAAGTTCCCAGGTTTGGGGGCGCCGCGAACGGATGCGGGCGATTGGAACGGATATGATGACACGCAGGCGAATTCTGACGACGATCCTGGGCGGGCTGGCTTTTGCCGGGCTTTCGGCCTGCGGTCGGAAGAATCAGCCGAAGCATCCGCCCGGGTCCGAATATCCGCAGCACTATCCTTATTTCCCACCCGATAAACGGTATGCCAAAACGCCGCCGCCGCCGCCCGAGGAACAATCGCAGGAACGCGGCGACAGCCAACTCCTCAAACTGGACCCGATCCAGGACCGCAGCAGATAAGCCCGTCCCGGCCGCCAGGCGGGGCATGCCGTTAACCGACAACCGGACATCGCACCTTGGACCATTTCACTTATAAGAACGGGCTTCTCAAAGCCGAGGACGTCAGCCTTGCCGATCTGGCGGATCAGGTCGGCACGCCGTTCTATTGCTATTCGCGGGCGACCCTGGAACGTCATTTCCAGGTCTTCGACGCGGCGCTCGGCGGCCTCGACCACACCATCTGCTACGCCGTGAAGGCGAACGGCAACATGGCCGTGATCAAGACCCTGGCGCAACAGGGGGCCGGGGCCGACGTGGTCTCGGGCGGGGAACTCATGCGCGCGCTCGAGGCCGGTGTTCCGGCGTCGAAGATCGTGTTCTCCGGTGTCGGCAAGACGCGCGAGGAAATGGCCCAGGCGCTGGACGCCGGGATCAACCAATTGAACGTGGAATCCGAGCCCGAATTGGTGGCGCTGTCCGAGGTCGCGGAGTCGAAGGGCATCACCGCCCGCGTCGCGATCCGCATCAACCCGGACGTCGACGCCAAGACGCACGCCAAGATCACCACCGGCCGGGCCGAAAACAAATTCGGCATCGATTGGGACAAGGCGCCGGAGATTTACGAGCGGGCGCGGAGCCTGCCGGGCATCGACGCGTCGGGCATCGCAACCCATATCGGATCGCAGCTGACCGATTTGGAGCCGTACCGCAAGGCGTACGAACGCCTGCGCGACGTGGCATTGGACCTGCGCGCCAAGGGCCACGACATTCGCCGACTCGATCTCGGCGGCGGCCTGGGAATTCCCTACAATGACGAAAACGCGCCGCCGCCGGCCGACTACGGCGCCATGGTGAAGGAGATCGTGGGGCCGCTGGACTGCCATATCACGGTGGAACCGGGGCGCCTGATCGCCGGTAACGCGGGCGTTCTGGTGACCCGCGTGCTTTACGTGAAGGAAGGCTCGACCCGCCGTTTCGTCATCGTCGACGCGGCGATGAACGACCTGTTGCGCCCGGCGTTGTACGAGGCCTATCACGCCATCGTCCCGGCGGTCGAACCGGCCCCGGACGCGCCGACGGCCCTCGTCGATGTCGTTGGACCTATCTGCGAAACCGGTGATACATTTGCGGTGCAACGCCATCTTCCCGCCGTAAATGCGGGCGAGCTTCTGGTGATCAGGTCCGCGGGTGCTTACGGGGCCGTCATGGCGTCGACCTACAACGGCCGACCCCTGGTGCCCGAGGTTCTGGTGTCCGGTGGCGACCATGCCGTGGTCCGCCGCCGCGTCGAGGCCGAGGAATTCATGGCTTTCGACGCCCTGCCGCCCTGGTTGGCGGATTGATTTCAGGCCCCGGACGGCATTCGGGACGGGAAATCAGGGGAAGAAATGCGTTGCAGAGGGCGCCGGGCGGCCCCAACATTGATCTAAGTCTTTTCGCCTGCGTTGAAGGGAGCCCACCACATGCTGGATGCTCCGCCGCCGGAACCTCACCGGCCGGACACCGTATTGGGCCTGAAATACCGCCTGCTGCTGCCACTGGCGCGGGCCGTCCTTTTTTTTGAACGTTTGTGGCCGGTCGCCTGGCCCGTGCTCGCCGTCGCGGTGCTGTTCTTCGGCGTCGCC
>NZRL01000089.1 GCA_002696205.1 Rhodospirillaceae bacterium
AGCGAGCTTTCACCGGTTTCCTCCAGCGCCAGGACCGAATTGGCGCGCCTGGAAACGCCTTCGGAAACCCGCAAACGCCAACCTTCGAGCAACCCCTGGCTGAAGGACGGCCAGCCGTCGGCGGCCCGGCGTTCCAGGTCGCGGATGGCGTCTTCGTCAAACATGATTTTCGGTCACGTCCGGGCGTCCCGGATCAGACGTCGCCCAGGCACCAGGCCAGGATGCCCTTTTGCGCGTGCAGACGGTTTTCCGCTTCGTCCCAGATCACGGACTGCGGCCCATCGATGACGGCTTCCGTCACTTCCTCGCCACGGTGGGCGGGCAGGCAATGCATGAACAGCGCATCCGGCCGCGCCTTACCCATCAGGCGTTCGTCGACGCGGTAGGGTGTAAGCAGGTTATGGCGCGTACCCGCATCCTTGTCGCCCATGGAAACCCAGGTGTCGGTGACGACCAAATCCGCGTCGGAAACGGCTTCTTCCGCGTCGCGGGTCAGCATCACGTCGGCGCCTTCTTTCTTGGCCCAGTCCATGAGGTCCGCCTTCGGCGAGAGAGGCTCGGGACAGGCCAGGCGCAGGGTGTAGCCGAACCGCGCGGCGCCGTGAATCCAGGACGCCGCGACGTTGTTGCCGTCGCCGGCCCAGGCCACGGTGCGGCCCGCGATGTCGCCCCGGTGTTCCTCGTAGGTCATGATGTCGGCCATGATCTGACAGGGATGGGAATCGTCGGTCAGGCCGTTGATCACCGGCACCGTGGCGTATTCGGCGAGGTCGCGGAGCTTTTCCGGATCGTCCGTGCGGATCATGATGACGTCGCAATAACGCGACAGCACGCGCGCCGTGTCGGCCACGCTCTCGCCGCGGCCGAGTTGCGAATCGTTGCCCGACAGCAAAACACCCTGGCCGCCCAGTTGCTGGATCGCGACCTCGAACGACACGCGGGTGCGGGTCGACGGTTTCTCAAAGATCATCACCAGGGTCTTGCCCGCCAGGGACGGCGACGCCTTACCGGTCTTCTTCATCTCTCCCGCACGCGCCAGGATACGGCGCAGGGTGTCGCCGTCGGTCTTGTGCAGGTCCAGGAAATGGCGCGGTCCGCTCATCCCGTTTTCTCCGTCTTGAGGCCGGCGGCGATTTCGGCGCAGCTTTTGTCCAGCGCCGCCACCGCTTCGTCGATATGGCTTTCTTCGATGATCATCGGCGGCAGCATGCGCACCACGTTCTCGCCCGCGGGCACGGTCAGCACGCCGTGTTCGATCATCTTGTCGACCAGCAGGCCGTTTTCGACGGCGCAGCGCATACCGACCATCAGGCCCTGGCCGCGGACGTCTTCCAGAACTTGCGGATACTTGGCGACCACGCCGCCCAGCTTGTCCCACAGAACACGGGCCATCTTGTCGACCTGGGCCAAAAAGCCCGGCGCCAGAACGACGTCCAGCATCGCGCCGACCGCCGCCATGGCAAGCGGCGTGCCGCCGAAGGTCGATCCATGGCTTCCCGGCGTCATTGCCTTGGCCGCCGCCTCGGTCGCCAGCACGGCGCCGACAGGAAAGCCGCCGCCAAGGCCCTTGGCCGTGGCCAGGATGTCCGGCGTGACGCCCGCCCATTCATGGGCGAACAGCTTGCCGGTGCGACCATTGCCGGTCTGCACCTCGTCCAGGATCATGATCAGGCCGAATTCGTCGCAGATTTCGCGCACGCCCTTGAGGAAGCCGGCCGAGGCCGTGCGGATGCCGCCCTCGCCCTGGACCGGCTCGACCAGGATCGCCGCCGTTTCGTCGGTGATCGCGGCGCGCATGGCGTTCAGGTTGTCGAACGGCACATGGTCGAAGCCTTCCGGCATGGGGCCGAACCCTTCGCGGTGCTTTTCATTGGCACCGGCGGCAAGGTCGGCCAGCGAGCGGCCGTGGAACGACCCTTCGCAGCTGATGATCCGGAACTTTTCGGGCTGGCCTTCACCGAAATGATAGCGCCGCGCCATCTTGATCGCGGCCTCGACGGCTTCGGCGCCCGAATTGTTGAAGAACACGGTATCGGCGAAGGAATGGGCGACCAGTTGGTCCGCCACCTTTTCCTGCCCGGCGACGCGGTACAGGTTCGAGACATGCCACAGGGTCTGCGCCTGTTCGGTCAATGCCGCGACCATCTTGGGGTGGCAGTGGCCCAGCGAATTGACGGCGATGCCCGCGCCCATGTCGAGGAAACGTCGGCCGTCGTCCGCCCAGACATACATACCTTCACCCTTGATCAGGGCGAAAGCGGTCCGCGCGTAATTCGGCATGACGGCGCTGATCATTTCGCTCTCCTATGGCTCGTCGTTTCGATGTGGAAAGGCAGAACAGAAAAAAGCCCCCGTTCTCCAGGAGCTTCAACCGTCTTCCTTCCCAGGAAAGCCGCGAAGTATCGTTATCCACAGGCCCCTTGTCAACGGCGTGAACGTGACCGTTCGGCGACGGCTTCGCGTCGCCATGGCCGCCGGATTCAGGCCTTCAGCTTATAGCCCGTCTTGAACATCCAGGTGCAGAGACCCCAGAGCCCCAGATTGATCGCCGCCATGACGGCGACACCGGCCCATAGGTTGCCGTCGGCATGCCCGATGAAGCCATAGCGGATGCCGTCGATCATGTAGAAGAACGGATTGAAATGGGCCGCCACTTGCGCGCCCTGGGGCAAATTCTGAACCGAATAGAACGTCCCCGACAGGAACGACAACGGCGTGATGACGAAGTTCGTCACCGCCGCGATATGGTCGAACTTGTCGGCCCAGATGCCGCCCGCCAGGCCCAGCAGCGACAGCATCAGCGCCCCCATGGCCGCGTGATAGAGCACGAAGAACAGGTTGTGCAGGCCCAGCCCGACAACCACCGCCATGGCCGCCCAGACCACGCCGGCAACGCAAAGCCCCCGCGTCATGCCGCCGACGGCAAAGCCGAAGACCAGTTCATGCGCGTTCAAGGGCGCCATCAGGCTGTCGACGATATTGCCCTGAATCTTCGAAATCATGATCGACGACGACGTATTGGCGAAGGCGTTCTGGGCGATCGCCATCATGACCAAGCCGGGGGCAAGGAACGTCATGAAGGGAATCTCCCCGACCGTGCGGTGATCGCCGCCCAACGCCAGGGCGAACACGGCGAGGAACAGCAGCGTCGTCACCAGCGGCGCCACCAGGGTCTGGGTATAGACCTTGATGAACCGCCGGACCTCGCGCAGGTACAGCGTCTTCAGCCCGGTCCAATTGACCCGGCCCATGGGCAGCGGCCCGGATGCGGGCGCAGGGGAAATCTGGTCAGTCATGATCCGGGTCCTTATAAGATATGGCCATGGAGAGTCCACCCCGTTCACGCACGGCCAAGGACGGCGCGGCCCCCGACGACGCCGGGAAACGCCGCCGCCGCGGGCCGAAGAAGGTATCCAAAAGCTACCTGGAGAACGCGGCCCTGCATTACCTGTCGCGCTTTGCGACCTCGACCGAAAACCTGCGCCGGGTGCTGATGCGCAAGGTCGACCGGTCCGCCCATCACCACGGCACGGACCCCCAGGAAGGCGCCGAGTGGATCGAGGACTTGATCCGGCGATATGAGCGATCCGGCCTGCTGAACGATTCAGCCTATGCCGAGGCCCGGGCCGGCGACATGCTGCGCCGGGGCACGCCGACCAAGGGCATCCGGTTCAAGCTGATGCAGAAAGGCGTCGGCGCCGACGACATCGACGCGGCCATCGGAACCCTGGCCGAGGACACCCCGGCCCCCGATCTGGCCGCCGCGATCGCCCTGGCGCGCCGCCGGCGCCTGGGCCCCTACCGAATGCCGGAGGTGCGGGCGGAACGCCGTGATAAGGATCTGGCCGCCCTCGCCCGCGCCGGGTTCGATTACGACACCGCCCGCCGTGTGATCGAGGCGGAAACGCTGGACGACCTGGACCGCCTGCTGAGCGAGGCGGAATAGAATAGGTGACGTCTATTTCTGGCTGTTGAGACCCGGGAACTGGAAATTCGGCGGCGCCGGTTCGGCCGGCGGGCTGTCGTTCTGTTTGTCCGCGTTCGCGCCGACCTCAGGGACTTCCATGGCTTCACGGCGGCGCATCAGGATCAACTTGCCTTTGCGGGTGATGCGGTCTTCCATCAACAGGGCCGTGCCGAAATCGGTGACGTACCAGGCGTTGATTTCCGCCAGGTCCCAGCCCAGATCGGCGGGCGGGTCTTCGACCTTGATGGTGATGTCGATCAGATGGCCTTCGAATTCGCCGGCCAGGAGCTTCAGCGTCTTCGTGCCGCGGACGCAGAAACTGGCGGTCAGATTGAACTGCAGCTTGCCTTCCTTGGTCGCGTTGGCCTGATAGGAAACTTCGTTCCCCTGTTGCAGGGGCCAGAGCTTGTCGAACTGACCGACATCGAAATTGAACAACCAGCCGCCGCCCGCCGCCGTGCGCGCGAAGGCACGGTAAAGCGTGACATCCTGGATCGGGCCCTTGCCCTGGACAGGTTCGCGGAACCAGCGGACCTTGTCGCCCGTGATCGATTTCACGCGGTAGCGGTGATGGGTGATGTCCGGCGTTTTCGAATGGGGATTATGGGTGATCCGATAGGTGAAAACGCCTGCCCGCGGCGGCGAATTATAGGGCGCCGACGCGCCCGGCGTCTTCGGCGTAAGACAGGCGGCAGCCCATGCGAAACCGGGCATCGACAACCCAGTGGTGAGCACTGCCAACAAGACGATAATACGGGACAGGCCCATTCAGCTTCCCTCGGATGCAACGCGGTCCGTTGCTTCTGAACTCACCCAAAAGATGTCGTTTTTCCGGGCAACAGTCTAGTCAAGCAGCCCCAACATACAATAAACAACTGATATGAAAGACCTTGAAGAATTTTGGAATCTCGTCGTCGATGTCTGGCGCAACGGGGTCGCCGGGGTCGATGTCGGCCATTTGGCCGCCGCGCTTGGGGTTTTCCTCGTATTCCTTATGCTGCGCGGCCTGATGACACGGTTCCTGATGGCCTGGCTTCGGATGTTGACGAAACGCACGTCCTGGACGCTGGACGATCAGATCCTCGAGACGACCGAACCGCCGATCCGCTTCGTGCCCGTCGTCATGGGCTTGTTCTTCGCCTTCCAGATCATGGACCTGGACGGCACCATGGCCGTCGTGGCGTCCAACCTGGTGCGCTCGTTGATCGCCTTCACCATCTTCTGGGCGCTCTACCGGACGATTGAGCCGCTCAGCGTTCTGCTGCACGCCCTCGACGGTATATTCTCGCCGGAATTGGTGGAATGGATGGCCCGCGCGATTCGCGTCCTGGTCGCCGTCATCGGCGCGGCGGCGGTGCTCGAGGTCTGGGGGATCGAGGTCGGGCCGATCATCGCGGGCTTCGGCCTGATCGGGGTGGCCGTGGCGCTGGGCGCGCAGGACCTGTTCAAGAACCTGATCGCCGGATTGCTGATCCTGGCCGAGAAACGCTTTCACAAGGGCGATTGGATCAACGTCGACGGCGTCGTCGAAGGCACGGTGGAAACCATCGGCTTCCGGTCGACCATGATCCGGCGGTTCGACAAGGCGCCGGTGATGGTGCCCAATTCCCAATTGTCGGACACCGCCGTCATCAATTTCTCGGCAATGACCCATCGCCGGATCAAATGGCTGATCGGCGTGGAATACCGCACCACGATCGATCAGCTTCGCCAGATCAGGGACGAGATCGCCGCCTATATCGAGGAAACGCCCGAATTCGCGCCGGCGACCGAGGTCTCGACCTTCGTGCGGATCGACAGTTTCGGCGATTCCTCGATCAACATCCTGGTCTATTGCTTCACCAACACCAAGAAATGGGGCGAATGGCTGGAGATCAAGGAAAAGCTGGCCTACAAGATCATCGATATCGTCCTGGTCGCCGGCACGGCCTTCGCCTTCCCGAGCCAATCCATCTATGTGGAAAGCCTGCCCGACGCGGACGCGCCGGAAATCTTCGCGCCGCCGACCGCGCCGCAGGCGCCATCGCCGGAACAAAGCTGACGGCCGCGCGGCCGATCGAACGACAACATCGACAGAGGGAGGACCCGACCCATGGGAATCAGCATTTATCACAACCCGAAGTGCAGCAAATCGCGCCAGACCCTGCAGATTCTGGAAGACAAGGGCGTCACGCCGGACATCGTCCTGTACATGGACACACCGCCGACCGCCGACGAATTCAAGGCGGTCTTGAAGAAGCTCGGCAAATCCGCCGCCGAGGTTCTGCGTGCCAAGGAGGCCAAGGAAGAGGGCCTCAGCAAGGACATGGACGAAGAAGCCCTGATCAAGGGCATGATCGCCAATCCCCGCTGCATCGAACGCCCGATCGTCATCAAGGGCGCGAAGGCCGTCCTGGGGCGGCCGCCGGAGAACGTTTTGGCACTAGTCTGAACGGAACCTGACAACCTGCCGCCATCGCCGACTTCTTTTGTAATCTTCGGGGGTTACGAGGCTTGCGGTTCTGCGGGCGAGCCTTCAATATGTGCCTCCGGGAAGAGAGGGTAAAGATCACCTTCCTGGCTTGTCGACAGACCACCGGAACGGGGCACGATCAGGCCAGAATAGACGAAGCGATGGCGGACCGAGCGTCCGCCCGTATCATGCCATTTGCGGATCGACGATCCGCCGGCATGTTGGAGGACGAATGGCCGCCGACGAGAGCGCCAGCCCGGAACAATCCCCGGTGGACGTCAACGACGCCCGCGCGGTTTGGGATTCTCTGCCCGAAGAAGAACGCACGGCGTTGCGCGACCGCGAAGCGGCGCGCCTGTTCGCCATCGGATCCGACCATCAACGGAACGGCCGCCTGCAGGATGCGATCCCGGAATACACCCGCGCCCTCGCCCTCAACCCCAACATGGCCGAGGCGTATAACAACCTGGGCGTCGTGCTACGCGCGACCAAGCGGCCCGAGGCCGCCGTCGCCTGTTACCGCCGGGCCATCGCCTTGCGCCCGCGCAACGCGTCGTCCCATTCCAACCTGGGCAACGTGCTGCGCGACCTGGGCCGGTTCGAAGCCGCCGTCGCCAGCCATCAGCAGGCGGTCCACCTGGACCCGAAAAATCCGGACACCCTGCACAACCTGGGCGTGGCACTGCGCGACCTGGGGCGGCGGGATCAGTCGCTCGATTGTTTCGAACGCGCCCTCGACCACAATCCCAACCATGTGCCGAGCAAGCTGGACCGTGGGCGGTCGCTGCTGCTGGCCGGTGAATACGCCGCCGGGTTCAAGGATTTGGAAGCCCGCTTCCAGATGCGCCGGTTCCAACTGCGCGGTACCGACACGCCCCGCTGGGACGGCGCCAAGGTCAAGGGCCGCACGGTTCTGGTGCAATCCGAAGGCACCTTGGGCGATATCATCCAATTCGCGCGCTACATTCCGATGATCAAGGAACAGGGCGCCAATGTGGTGCTCGAAGCGCCGGCGGCGCTGGCCGATCTACTGGCGACCGTTCCGGGCGTCGACAAGTTGGTCTTCCAGGACGCGGACCTGCCCAAGTTCGACATGCATGCGCCGCTGCTGTCCCTGCCGGCGATCTTCAAGACCACGGCGACCAGCGTGCCGTCGGCGGCTCCTTACCTTTCACCGCCCGACCCGGGCGCCTTCCGCCTGCCGCCCGGCGGCGATTTTCTGAAGGTCGGCATCGCCTGGGCCGATGAACGACCGCCCGTCCATGCGTCGATCACGCCGGGGCTGGCGCCCTTTCTCGATCTCGCGGGCCTGGCCGGGGTGACCCTGTTCAGCCTGCAGACCGGCCCGGCGGCGGCGGACCTGCAGAACGAAGGGTCCGACGCCTTGATCATCGATCTGGCGCGCCGCGCCGGCGGATTGGCGGGCCTTGCGTCCTATATCGATCAGATGGATGTGGTCATCGCCGTCGATAGTGCCGCCGCCCATCTGGCCGGTGCCCTGGGCAAGGAAACCTGGGTCATCGCCCCGGCCTCGCCCGATTGGCGCTGGGGCATCACGGGCGATACCACGCCGTGGTATCCGAGCCTGCGGATTTTGCGCCCCGACCGACGCGGCGATTGGCAAGGATTGCTGGATCAGACACGCCGCGATTTGCGTGCGCGGGTACGCCGCGGCTGACCCCACCGGGCCCGCACGGCCATTCTCAAAAAATCGAATGAACCTCTAGAACGCGCAGCTCAGGCCTAGAACCGGTAGCTGTAGCGGACGCCGACGTTTTCCAGACCTTCGTTATGGTCGCAGATCTTGGCGTTGGAGATATGGTCGAAGATCCCGGCGATCTTATGATGCTCGGTCAATTGCCAGCCGATGGTCAGGGACTCCCGGAACAACAGGTGGCAGCCCAGGTCCTTCTTGTCGGTCCGATGCGAGTCCGTTTCGCCGTCGTGATAGGCGCCACCGACGCTGAGGCCCACGAACAGCCCCTTCCACAACAGGTATTCGTAGCTCAACCCCGCGAAGACCTGGCTGGTATCGCCTTTCGAGTTGATGTTGGCGCCGATATGGGGCTCCGGGCTCCAGATCAGCTCAAGGAACTTGGGCGACGCGAAGCGCAGTTCGATGTGCCCGTCATACCCCTCTTCCTTGGAGTTGGAGAACGGTCCTTCATCGTGCATCAGGGCGCCGATCGACACCTCGGCGAGAATGCCGCCGAGCGGTTTGCCGCGCGAGCTGGCGCGCGCGCCCCATTCCGAGCCGCCAGGCCAGAGCGGGCCGGTTTTCGTCGACGGCATGGCGGTGGACGCAGTGGACGCAGGCACGGGCGCGGCAGGCTGGGGCTGCGCGACCGGCATGGCCACCGGACGAACGGCCGGAGCCGGAGAACGATAGGCCGGTGCTTGATAAGCGGGCGTGGCGCGCGTGGCGGGCGGCACGTAATTCGGTTGATCCCAACGCTTGGCCGGGGCGGCGGCGAACGGGTGCATCTTGCCCATCAGCAGGCGAATGTCATACCCGGTCGAAACGCTGTCCGCCTTCGCAGACGGCATGACGGCCAACGACATGACGACCGGCGCCGCAAAGAGCGCGCCACAAAACATCTTCAGTACGTTCAACGAACGATCCCCTGACCTTATCCTCGTGCACAGTCCACCGGCGCAAGAAACGCCATGGCTCCCCAAAGCCTTCTTCGGTCGACGATCCGCCGTTCTTTGCGCGGTTTCGCCCCCTTTGTCTAAGCGAATTCGCCTTAAACAAGGGTAAACCTTCTTTCTGTTTAATTGACAGTCTCCCATAGGTCCAGCGCCGGACGCGGGGAATCGGAGACCGAAAGGTCCACAGCAGGTTTTGGCGGCAGGTTTTGGCGGCAGGCATCGGCTCTTGAGCAACAAGAAGCAACAATTCCGCGACAAGGACATCATCTTCCGCGAGGGGGATCCGGCGACCCGCGCCTTCACGATCATCGCGGGCAAGGTCGAACTGGTGACCGACGTCGATGGCAAGGAAAAGCATCTGGACCTGCTGGGCCCCGGCAAGACGCTGGGGGAAAAAGACGTCAGCCGCGGCCGCCACCAGGCGACCGCGATTGCCGCCGGGACGGTCACCCTGCGCCCGCTCGATCAACAGGCCATGGCAATGGTCAAGGCCCCGCCGCCCGGATCGGGCGGCGGCTTCCTCGCCCGGCTTCTGGCGCCGCTCGCCCCCCGCCCCGAAGGCGCGGGGCACGAGCATCGGCGACGGTTTTCGCTGTTCGGATGGTTCCGCCAGATCAAGGAAGCCAGCCAGCCCATCGACCCGACCCGCATCGAAATTCGCATCGCGCGCCTGGCCACGGAGACGGCCATGGAATTTGACGGTGACGACACCGACCGGCCGGACATGGAGATCGTCCTGGAAGACGCCTTCATCGATCTGGAAGGTGTGCGCGCCCGCCCCCTGAAAAAACCCATCGAAGTCCCCGAGGATACGGCGCCGGAAGATCGCTTCACCAAACTGCATTGGGCGGCCCGCCAGGCCCTGGCGCAGTCGGAAGCCGACCTGTTGCTGTTGTTCGAAGAAACACCCGGCGGCGGCCGGGTGAACCTGCGGTTCCTGCCGCTCGGGATTCAGAACGAAGACCCGCCGGGCCTGTACCACCCGGCGCAGACATTGAGCCTGCCGGCGGCGCTGGACGACGCGCTGGCCGGACTGGTCGCGGCGGTGGCGCTGGCCGCGACGGTGCCGCTGACCGACGTTAAAAAGACACGCCTCGCCAAGGTTCTGCCGCAAGCCATGGAGCGTGCGACGCCCTCCTTGGAAGCCCTGGAGCAGGCCCAAGGCTTAAGCGACCGGGACAAACTGGTGGCCCGCCTGTTCTTCGCCAATCTGCTGACCCTGCTGTCGGGTCCGGCCGGCCAGTTGGAAGGCTACCGCCTGGCCGCCGATATCTATGGCCAGGCCGCCGATAGCCTAAGCGAGGATGCCGACGCCCTGCACCGTGCCGTGGCGCGCCGCGCCCTGGGCGCGATCCTGCCGATCCTGGCCCCGGCGATGGAACAATTGGTGGTGACCGACGAGGAAGACCGTCCGTTGGGCCCGCTGGCGCAGGCGGCCCAGCATCTGGAAGCCGCCGCCGAACATTTCACCCGCGAGGATCATCCGAAGGAATGGGCGGCCCTGCAAACCCGCCTGGGGCAAATCTGCTACCGGATCGACGCCCAGGAAGGGGATCAGGACCTGTTGAAGAAGTCGCTGAACCATTATCAGGCGGCATTGCAGGTCTTCAACCGGGTCGATCATCCCATGCGCTGGGGCGAAGTCATGAACAGCATCGGCCAGGCCGCGGCGATCCTGGGCGAACAGATGAAATCGGTCGAACTGTTCGAGAAAGCGATCGAGGCCTGTTCCAGCGCCTTGGAGGTCCGCCATAAACTGGACCACCCCATGCTTTGGGCGGCGACCCAGAACAATCTCGGCTCGGCCCTGTTCATGCTGTCGAAGCAGACCCATGACCCCGGGCAGGTCGAAGCCGCCCGCGAGGCCTTCGCCCTGGCCAAAGGGGTCTATGAAGCCCGCGGCGCCCACCGCCTGACGATGATCACGGAAAAGAATCTGGCTCGGGTCGAAAGGCTCCTGGAAATCGCCAAGCCGAAAGACCCGCCGCCCCTGCCGTGGGAACCGAAGGACTATGCCCCCCACCTCGCGGACGAACCGAAGGACGGTTATGACGACGACGAGGAAGAAGGCGATATGAGCGTCTATGACGCACCGCCGGACGATGACGACGGAACCGACGGCAAGACCGCCAACGGCAGCTAGGCCGACCGCCCTCGGTTACGCCCACTCGCCAAGACTCTTGAACCGGTCCGCGAAGGGATTACATTTACATCTCGACCCAGCAGACAGCCATGCCGACCGGCGGCATGACCGACGGACCAGAGGCCCAACCCGCATGACACTTGCCCGTTCACCCATCTATCAGGGAATTACCTGGCGGCAGCCGGACGGCGAACTCGTGTCCTGCGAGGAAAAGCTGAAGGTCCTGAATGAGAACCTGGAAGAAATCCGGCAGTACTGTCAGGACGCCTTCGAGGATGCGATCCTCATGGGCTGTGATGAGACCCAGGTGCGCGAAGTCTTGCAATCGGTCGTTGACGCCATCGACAACCCCTACAAGGGCAAGGCGTCCTAACCCCGCCCAGGCCGATCCATTCGGTTCGTGACTTATTCGGCGCCGACGAAGCGGTCGGCGAAGGCGAAGGGATCCGTGTTCGGCTTGCCGAAGTGCCAGCCCTGGCCATAGTCGATGCCGCAATAGAACAGTTTGTTGGCGGCTTCTTCGTCCTCGACCATTTCGGCGACCGTATGCACGCCGTTCCCGGAACACATCTTCGCCATGGACGACAGCATGTCGCGGCCCTTGTCCGAGGCACAGGCGCGGCGCACGACGGGGCCGTCGAATTTGACGACGTCGATGTCCAACGCGTTCAAGTAGTCGAAACTGGCCGCTCCGGCACCGAAATCGTCGAGGCAGAATTGGAACCCGCGCGAACGGATTTCCTGGATCACCTTGTTCAGAGATTCCAGGTCCTCGGCCTCGGCCGATTCCGTCAATTCGAACATCACCCGGCGGTTCATGTCCTGGCGGGTTTCCAGTATGCCGATCAGGCGTTCGACGAACTGCGGTTCAGCCAGCGACAGGGACGACAGGTTGACCGCCACCGGCGGCAACGGCCCGCGCCGCGACATATGGCCCAGAATATCCATGACCTGACGAACGACGGCGAAATCGAAATCGACGATCAGACCCAATTGTTCGGCCAGTGTGATGATCTGGAACGTCGTCTTCGCCCGCGCCTGGTCGCGGAACCGCGACAACGCCTCGAAATGATGAACCCGGCCCAGGCGCAGATCGCAGATCGGCATGAACACCAGGTCGAAATCACAACGCTCCGTCGTGTCCTTGATGAACTTCACGGTTTCCACCGTGTCCTGCATCATCTCGTCCAGGGCGTCGGAGAGCTTGTCGATCGGAACCTTCGCCTTGCCGGTGCAGAACTGCTGCATGGTGTGGACCAGGGCGCGGGCGACCTGATCCTCGCTGAGACCGGCACCATCGGCGTCCAGGGTCGAGGATCGGGCGCCCAGGTCGCCGACCTTGTCGCCGAGGATCTGTTGGGCGATTTCCTCGACTTCCATGTTGACGTCTTCGGGATCGACGTCGTCGCCGTGGACATAGGCGAAGTTCTCGGAATCGAGTTGACCGGCCGTGCTGCCGCCCAGCGAATGGGATTTCAGAATATTCCCGACGGCATTGAGAAGATTTCGCTTCTCGCTGACGCCCAGGGATTCAGCCAGGGATTTGACGTTGTCCAGGCGCAGGAAGGTCAATTGCCCCTTGGCGCCGGTGCGGTCGTAATCCTGGATGCGTTCGACGGCGGCGCGGGTAAAGGATTCGCGCTCCAACAGGCCCGACCATTCATCCTCGATCAGGTCTTCCGCCGGGACGTGGGTCTTGCGAACCGGCTCGACCTTCAGCGCCAGGAAATAATGGTCGTCGAAATCGGGCATCCGATAGCCCGAAAACACGACCGGGATGCGCTTGCCCGTGGTGCTTTGAAGATCGAGAACAACGTCCTCAAGGCGCCCGTTCCGCCCGCCGCCGGTCAAAAGGTCGGCTGCATAAGCCTTGTGTTCGGGACCGACGAAATCGAAGAACGAGGAGCCTTGAAGCTTCTCCGGCGTGGCCCCCAACACGGGCGTCACCCCCGCCGTGAAGACGATGTTGTAATCGCCGTCCAATTCCAGCAACAGATCGGCCCGGCAAAAAGCCAAGGCGACGAACCGTTCCCGGTCGGTCTTTCCTTGGGATCGTTGTTTTGCCGGCGTCGCGGCCGGCTTGTTCGTCTTGGCATCCGCCATGCGGCCCCCCGAAACCTGCGCTGCACCCTGTCTCATACCGAGCCTACCTCACCCCGTTTCCCGGGTCCACGGGCGGCCCCCAAACCGCCGACCCGAGATGAGCGTAGCGGTCCGCGCCGTCGCTATTCTGTGACGTGCGGCACAATGATAAGAATTAAAGGGAAAATAGTTCCGGGGTCGTTACGACCCGCCGGCGTCCTCGAGCATGTCCGACTTGCGTTTGGCGATGGCGTCGTAACGGTAATCGGAAATGCGGAACACCCAAGGCGCCGTGCGGGCGCGCAAGTCATCCGCCTCGGCCGTACCCTCACCGCCTTCGACCGTCAGCGCCACCCAATATTCAGGGTTATCCGACGGACGGGCGGCGGGCGTCGCGGACGCCGCTTCGGTTTCCGGCAATTGGATCAAGGCCGTCACCTTCAAGCCGTCGAAGGTCTCGTAGATCACCTTGGTCGCCTTGGCCGGATCGATGGGATGCTTGTCCCGGCGGGCCACGTCCTGAATCCTGTATTCGTCGATCGTCGCGGCGAAGCCGTTGACCGCAAAGCGACTTTTCACCTTCTTGCCCGCAGGCACGCCGATCAAGGTGAAATCCAGGTCTTCTTCCTTGTCCTTGAAGATCGCCAGGGAGTCGCCGTCGGGATAGGTAATTTCGGCGCGGCGGATGCGCTTGGTCTTGATGTCGAAGATATCGGTCTCGATCCATTCCGAGATCAGCTTGCCGATCTCGACCGAGCCTTTGGCGAACCAGGCGCGTTCGCCCCCGGGCTTGCGGAAATAGGTGCCGCCCTGGGCCGACCCCTCGAGCGTGCTCCGCGCCTTGCCGATGATCATATCGGCCATGACGCTACCGTCATTGCCGGTCATCTTCAGGCCGATGGCTTTCGAGCCGGGCGCCGACGGGTCTTGAAGTTCCAGGTGGGAGAACAATTCCGGGGTCGCCGTCTTGGGTGCCAGATAGGTCAGTT
Organism: Rhodospirillaceae bacterium; assembly: GCA_002696205.1. GTDB lineage: Bacteria > Pseudomonadota > Alphaproteobacteria > Rhodospirillales > Casp-alpha2 > UBA1479. The sequence continues at coordinate 14,286 of NZRL01000089.1, forward strand.
CCGCCACCCGGACGGCCAGCGAATTTACCTGCTTGGTCTTCACCGGGTACAAATCCCGTTCGACGATGCCCCATTTGGCGCCCGTGGCATCCGCCGCATCCTGATCCGTGCGCTGGAACGTCAGAACCCCGCCGCTCTGGCTTTCGATGCGGATCGACTGCAGATCGTTCAGATTGTCGATCAGACCGGGGACGACCGGGTCGCCCAGATTGGCGTAGACCGCGTCGCCGGGCCGGATAACGACCGCGACGGCCGCCGCCGCGACGGCGGCAACGGTGATGACCAGCAGGATCAGGAAATTCCGGGGGCTCATCTCGCAATCCTCACGTCGGTCATTCGGCCACCGGCCGGGCGCGCGCGCGGCTGACGCGGCGGGCCACGGCGATGATCAGGGCGATCAGGCCGAGCAACAGGGGAATGGCCGCGATGTTGAAGAACTTCAGCCAGCCGTCCAGCGCGTCGATATCCTTGCGCAGGGCATGTTGCACGTCGCGCAAATCGCGGCGCAATTCGATCATACGGCTGCGGAATTCGGCGATTGCCCGCTTTTCATCGCCGGACAGGATCGCCTCGCTGGAGCCGCTCTCGCGGCTGGTCAGCCCTTCGATCTTGGCCTGGGTTTCCTGCAGTTCCTTGACCAGCTTTTCCTGTTCGGCGCGGAACTTGCGCTCGGCCTCCAACTGCAATTCCTCGACCATGCGGAATGGCCGGCGGGAATCGCCGCGCGAACGCAGGCCCAGCAAAGCATCGCCGCCGGACAGATTGTCGATGGCGTTGATGACGAAATCGCCGTTCCCGGCATAAGGCACCAGAAGCTGTTCGCCGTTGACGTTGCGGACCTCGGCCCAGAGACCTTCGTGCAGCATGTCCGTATCGGCGACGACGATGGCGTTCAACGGCGTCTTGGATTCCATGATCTGCGACTTGGCCTTATCGGCGCGTTCCTTCTCGGCGTCCGGTCCTTCGCCGATCAGCGGCGGGCCGTCGGGGAAGGCCGTCTTGACCGGGCCGGTGACCCGGGCCGCCATGGTCAGCTTCGTGCCCGACGGCTTGAAATCGCGGAACAGGGCAACCACGTCGATGCGCCCGCGCAGCTTGGCCGCGTCGATGGCTTCGGATTTCTCCGTCGTCTGCATCAACGGCCGGAAGGTCGTGGCCGCGCCCTCTGCCGGCTCCAGGATCCCGGCGGAACCGACGTTGATGTTCTGGATATCGGCGACCACGGCATCGGTGGTGTCCAGGTTGCGCCGTTCCAGTGTGTTCCAGGCGACATAGTCGACGGACGTGACCTGGCCCTGATGTTTGACATTGACCCGGCGTGCGGTTTCCAGATCGCCCGCGAACTTGTCCTTCACGAACGTCACGCCCCAGGATTTCAAAAGACCGTCGATGTTCGACGGGCCCGGCTGCGCACCCGGCGACGGCATGTCGGCTTCGGCGTTCGGATCGATGAAGGCCAGGACACGGCCGCCGCGCATGACGAACTGGTCGATGGCGTACAGCGTCTCCTCGCTCAATCCCTTCGGATGCACCAGCATCAGCACGCCGATGTTCGGCGGCACGGTGGCGAATTCGGCGGGCATGGTCTGCACATCGTAAAGTTCGCGCATCTGGCTGACGACGGCCCAGGCCGGCACGGGGCGCTGGCCCATCATGATACCGCCGGCGATCGGCAGGCGCGAAACCAGACCGACCGACGGCCGCTTGAGCGTCGCCAGGCTGTAGACCAGCTTGGTCAGGTCGTATTCCAGGAAGGATTCCCGCTCGGTCGTGAAATAGGGAATGACCGCCATGCCGTCGACCGAATTGGTGCCCGCCACGCCGAAGTAGCCTCGGTCGCCTGATTGGTCGTAAGGAATGCCCTGCAGGCCGAAGGTCACGGCCTCGTCCTCGAGTTCGGAGAACGGGTCCGGGTTCTTGACCTCGAGCCGGATCTTGCCGCCGGAGATATCGACATAACGTTCCAGCAACTCGCGCACCCGATTGGCGTAGGCCTGATGACCCGGATAGTTCTCGCCGAGGGCCCGCGTGAAGTAGAGACGCAGGGTCAGCGGTTCCTTCAGACCCGTCAGCACCTCGCGCGTGCCGTCGGACAGCGTATAAAGCTCGCGTTCCGTCAGATCGACCTGGGCCGAGCGCATGGACAGATTGACCGCGATGTTGAAGGCCAGGAACAGCACCGCCGCCAGGACGACGCTGAACACGGCCAGCCGGTTGCGGTCGATGGATTTCAATGCGTTCATGGTATCCGGTTCCCCCGCCTCAGGCCGACTTCTTGACTTCGACGACGATCACGTTGGTGAACAGGAAGAACGCGATCAGGGAAATGAAATACAGCACGTCGCGCATGTCGATGACGCCGCGTGTCACCGCATCGAAGCGCACCAGGAACGACAGGCTGGCGACCGTATCGACGATCAGCGGCGGCGCCCAGGCGTGGAAGAAGTTCAAGACCATTTCCAAGCCGCTCATCGTGAACAGGAAGCAGACCGTGGCGGCGATGATGAAGGCGATCACCTGGTTCTTGGTCATCGCCGACATGCAGGCGCCGATGGACATCAACCCGCCCGCCATCAGGAAGCTGCCGACGTAACCGGCGACGATGGTGCCGTTGTCCGGCTCGCCCAGGATATTGACCGTGATCCAAATGGGGAATGTCAGCGAAAGCGCGATGCCGCAGAACGCCCAGGCCGCGAAGAACTTGCCGAGCACCGCCTGCGTCGTCGTCACCGGCAGGGTCATCAGAAGTTCGATGGTCCCGGATTTGCGTTCCTCCGCCCAGAGCCGCATGGCGACCGCGGGGATCAGAATCAGGTAAAGCCAGGGATGGAATTGGAAGAACGCCTGCAGGTCGGCCTGCCCCCGGGCGAAGAAGTTGCCCAGGAAAAAGGTAAAGGCGCCGGTCAGGGCCAGAAAGATGACGATGAAGATGAGGGCCAGGGGCGTCGCGAAGTAGCCCGCCAGTTCCCGTTTGGCGATGATCCAGATGTTACGCATCTCAGGCCCCCGTTCCGGCGCGCGTTTCGCCGCCCAGGGTGATGGCGCGGAAGACTTCGTCCATATGGCCGTGCTCGACATACATCTCTTCCGGCGTGACCCCCAGGCCGCGCAGGTATTCGCCGACCGGGACGACGATGGAGGCGCCGTCCTTGGGCCGGGCGCGGAAGCCGACGATGCCGTCTTGCGTATTGGCCGCATCGCCGGTTAACTGCTCGACCCCGGCGATCTGCGGCAGGGCCGAGAGACCGGCGATCAGATCGTCCGCCCCGGCGGCCGCCAGGCGCACGACGACGGCGTTGTGATGGGCGTCGCGGCGCAACAGATCTTCCGGCGTGCCGTCGGCCAGCAGCTTGCCATGGGCGATGACGACGGCGCGCGAACAGACGGCGCCGACTTCTTCCAGGATATGGGTCGAGATGACGATGGCCTTGTCATGGGCCATGTCCTTGATCAGCGAGCGGACCTGATGCTTCTGATTGGGGTCGAGACCGTCGGTCGGCTCGTCCATGATCAGGACTTCGGGATCGTGCAGGATCGATTGGGCCAGGCCGACACGGCGTTTGAAGCCCTTGGACAGCGTTTCCACCGGCCGTCCGATGACTTCGTCGAGATCGGCCAGTTCGCGAACGCGGTCAACGCGGCGATCGACCTCGGCCCCGTCGAAGCCACGGATGCGGGCGATGAAGCGCAGAAAGGCGCGAACGGTCATGTCGCCGTAGGTCGGCGCCCCTTCGGGCAGGTAGCCGATCGCCGCCTTGACGGCCATCGGCTCGGTCATCACGTCGTGGCCCTGCACCCGGGCGGTGCCGCTGGTCGGCGTGAGATAGCCGCAGATCATTTTCATGGTCGTCGATTTACCGGCGCCGTTGGGCCCGAGGAAACCCAACACCTCGCCGCGCGCCACGTGCATCGAAACGGCGTCCACGGCGGTGAGGTCTCCGAACCGCTTGGTCAGATTTTCAAGGACGATCATGTCGGACATCGCGCGGCGCTTCCCTCAACGGCCAGCGTGATCCTGCGTGGCAGGACCCCGTGCAATAATAAATTCGATTATGTCCGGAATACGGCAAACCCGTTTCACGGCGTCTCTCTCCCTGACGTGTCCGATTGTTGACCAACCTTGGACGGCAGGGGACATAGGACGATTAGGAGACGGTTTTCAACCCCCCACGGCGAGAAAATTGTATTGCCCGCCTAAACCGCCATCGAATGTCGGCCGCCCCGCCCCCCCGCCGGGGCGTGCAGATAGCCGTCGAATTGGGCCGCGACGACCCGCATGAAGGGCCGCGCGTCTTCGGGCACGACAATCCTGGAGCCGTCGATTTCGACCAACCCGTCGCGGGCCAGATCATGCAGGCGGGCCAATTCCGCGCCATAGGCGGCAGCCCCGCCGAAACGGTCCAGGTCGACCGCCATGTCGCACATCAGGGCTTCGATCACGCCGGCCCGGCGGCGGTCGTCGTCG
>NZRL01000090.1 GCA_002696205.1 Rhodospirillaceae bacterium
ATCGCGACACCGAGGACGTGCGCGTGGGGGTCTACACCGGGCGCGGCGACAAGGCGTTCTGCGCCGGTGGCGATCTCAAGGAACGCAACGGCATGACCAACCATGAATGGCAGGTCCAGCACCGCATCTTCGAACAGGGTGTGATGGCCATGCGCAGCTGCCCGGTGCCGGTGATCGGCGCCGTCAACGGGGCGGCCTACGGCGGTGGTTGCGAGACGGCGCTGACCTGCGATTTCGTCTACGCCGCCAGCCATGCGAAATTCGCCCTGACCGAGGTCACGCTGGGCATCATGCCGGGCGCCATGGGCACCATCAACATGCCCAACGCCGTCGGCGAACGCCGGGCCAAGGAAATCGTCATGACGGGCCTGCCCTTCACGGCGGAACAGGCCTGCGACTGGGGCCTGGTCAACAAGGTCTGCGAGCCGGAGAAGCTGATGGAGGAAACCATCGCGACGGCCAACCGCATCGCGGGCAACGCGCCGCTGTCGATCCGCGCCGCCAAGCGATCGACCACGATCGCCACCCAGGTCGACCGGATGTCCGGCTATCAGTTCGAATTGCAGGCCTACAACCGCCTGGTCGGCACCGACGACCGGATGGAAGGCGTGCTGGCGTTCAACGAAAAGCGCAAGGCGCAGTTCAAGGGCTCCTGAGCCCCCCAAAATCTGGAATAGGAGACCAAGATGACCAAAGATATCGACGTCCTGATCAGCGAGGTCGGCCCCCGCGACGGCCTGCAGAGCATCGAGACCGTCTTCTCCACCGAAGGCAAGATGGAATGGATCCGCCGCGAGGCCGCCGCCGGCGTGCCGCAGATGCAGGTCGGCTCCTTCGTCAACCCGAAGTTGCTGCCGCAGATGGCGGATTCGGCGGAAATCGTCGCCCAGTCGATCCTGATCGATGACCTGATCGTCTCGGCCCTGGTGCCGAACCTGCGCGGCGCCGTCGACGGCCTGGCCGCCGGCGCCCACCAGATCGGCGTCGTCATGTCCGTTTCGGAAGAGCACAACAAGGCGAACATCCGCCGCACCGTGCAGGAATCCCTCGACGGCTTCGCCGAGATCGTGAAGTACCGGGACGAGCATCCCGAATACAAGGATCAGGTCATTTCCGGCGGCATGGCGACCTCGTTCGGCTGCACCATTTCCGGCCCGGTGCCGATCAAGGACGTGATGAAGGTCGCCGAAGGCCTGATGGAACGCGGCGCCCAGCGCCTGAACGTCGCCGATACGGTCGGCTACGCCAACCCGAAGCAGGTCCGCGATCTGTTCACCGAGCTTTACCGCACGGTCGGCAAGGACGTGCCCGTGGGCGCGCACTTCCACGACACCCGCGGCCTGGGTCTCGCCAACGTCTTCGCGGCGCTGGACGCCGGGGTTCGGGAATTCGATTCCTGCCTGGGCGGCCTCGGCGGCTGCCCCTACGCGCCGGGGGCGTCGGGCAACATCGTGACCGAGGACCTGGTCTTCATGCTGGAGGCCCAGGGCATGAAAACGGGCGTTGATCTCGACGGCCTGCTGGAGGCCCGCGAGATCATGGAACGCCAGCTCAAGGGCGAACCCGTCCACGGCACCTACATCAACGCCGGCCCGCCCAAGGGCTTTCATCCCGCCTCGGCGGCCGCCTGACCATCACCTATGAGCGGGGGCATCAACGCCCCCGCCGCACAAAAAACCGACCAGGAGACACCACCCCAAATGTCCGACGCCGAATTGAGCATCCCGCTGGAGGTCGATTATCCGGAAATCCGTGAGCAGGTCGAAAAGGTCTGCGCCGACTTTCCGGGCGAATACTGGCGCAAGCTGGAAGACCAGCCGCCCTCCGGCAGCTATCCCACCGAATTCATCGAGGCTTTGACCGAAGGCGGCTTTCTCGCCGCCCTGATCCCCGAAGAATACGGCGGCGCCGGCCTGCCCGTGCGCGGCGGGGCGGTGATCCTGGAAACCATCAACGCCTGCGGCTGTTCGGCCTCGCCGGGTCACGCCCAGATGTACACCATGGGCACGATCCTGCGGCATGGCTCGAAAGAGCAGAAAGACTACTACCTGCCCAAGATCGCGTCGGGCGAACTGCGCCTGCAGGCCTTTGGCGTGACCGAGCCGACGACCGGTTCCGACACCACGCAGCTCAAGACCAAGGCCGAGAAACAAGGCAACGGTTACGTCGTCAACGGCCAGAAGGTTTGGACCTCGCGCGCCGCGCATTCCGACCTGATGCTGTTGCTGGCCCGCACCACCCCGGCCGACCAGGTCGAAAAGCGGACGCACGGCATCTCGACCTTCCTGATCGATCTCAAGGAAGCTCAGAAGAACGGCTGTGAAATCCGCCCCATCGACGCCATGGTCAACCACAACACCTGCGAAGTCTTCTTCGACAACGTGCCGATCCCGGGCGATTCCCTGATCGGCGAGGAAGGCAAGGGCTTCCGCTATATCCTGGACGGGATGAACGCCGAACGCTGCCTGACGGCGTCGGAAGGCATCGGCAACGGCAAGTACTTCATCGAAAAAGCCGTCGCCTATGCCAACGAACGCGTCGTCTTCAACCGGCCCATCGGCCAGAACCAGGGCATCCAGTTCCCGATCGCCCAGGGCTATGCCGAACTGGAAGCCGCCGACCTGATGGTGCGCAAGGCGACCGCCATGTTCGATGCGGGCCTGCCCTGCGGCTCGGAAGCCAACATGGGCCGGTTCCTGTCGTCGAACGCGGCATGGGCCTGCGCCGAAGCCTGCTTCACGACGCATGGCGGCTTCGCCTTCGCCAAGGAATACGACATAGAGCGCAAATGGCGCGAGGCACGCCTCGCCCGCACGGCGCCGATTTCGCCGAACCTGATTCTCAGCTTCCTGGCGCAGCACGTTCTGGGCATGCCCCGGTCGTACTGACCCGGAAGACTGGTTTCTGACGACCAATTAACGAAGAAAATTCCCTGTACCTTGAACGCCGGCCTTTTTTTAAGGGCCGGCGTATTTTTTTGTCCGCCTTCGGGCGATTGACGCCGGCGGCACCGGGTGCTGCTATGGCTCCTTGACCGGCCCAAGTCCGGACACCCAACACCCGGAGACGGCCATGACCCTCAAGCTTTATTCCCGTTACCGCAATTCGGCGGGCCAACGCGTGCGTATCGCCCTGAACCTGAAGGGCGTCGATTTCGACTACGTCGCCGTCGAGGAAATGCGCTCCGACGCTTACCGCCGGATCAACCCGCAGGGATTGTTGCCGGCCTTGGACATCGGCGGGCGGATCGTCGGGCAATCGACGGCGATCATCGAATGGCTGGAAGAAACCTATCCCGAGCCGTCGTTGTTCCCGGCCGACCCCATCGACCGCATGACCGCGCGCTCCATTGCCCAGTTCATCGCCTGCGAAATCCATCCGATCCACAACCACCGGGTCCGCGATCACCTGATGGAGGACGAGGGCTGGTCCGAGGAAAAGACCATGGAATGGTACGCCCATTGGATCGCCAAGGGGCTTACGACAGTCGAAACGATGCTGGCCCAGCGCCCCACCCCTTCGACCTTCTGCGTCGGTGAAACGCCGACCGTCGCCGACCTCTATCTGATCCCCGTCCTCGGCAACGCGCGCTGGTTCGGCTTTCCGCTGGACGACTACCCCCTGATCCTGGGGGTCGATAAGGCCTGTGCCGAACTCGATGCTTTCCGCAAGGCCATGCCCGACGCCCAACCCGACTTCCCCGGCCGCTAGTCCCCACGTTTTTCACCGCTTTTGTGCGCCCGCGAACGATTGACGGGAACGGATGACCATGCTGGTATGGTTTCCCCCAGCCGCTTAAAACGCGGACCGGGAACACATTGAAATTCGGCGGAAATCCGGCTCATGAGCATTCATATCGCCCTTCACCACCGGACCAGCTACCTCTACGACCGCAAGGTTGAAATGGGGCCGCAGGTCATCCGCCTGCGCCCGGCGCCCCATGCCCGCACGCCGGTCCTGAGCTATGCCCTTAAGATTGAGCCGGAAGGCTACTTCATCAACTGGCAGCAGGACCCCCACGGCAACTATCAGGCCCGCATTGTCTTTCCCGACCCGGTCGAGAAGTTCGAGGTCACGGTCGATCTGGTCGCCGACATGTCGGTGCAGAACCCCTTCGACTTCTTTCTGGAGCCCGACGCGGAAGAACTGCCCTTCGATTACGATCCCGACCTGAAACTGGAACTGGAAAGCTACCTGACGCCGGAGCCGGCCGGTCCGCTGCTGCAGAAATGGCTGGACGACCTGCCCAAGCCCGAAGGCAAGACCGTCGATTTCCTGGTCGGCCTGAACCAGCGCCTGCAGGATCAAATCGAATACCTGGTCCGCATGGAACCGGGGGTGCAGACCTGCGACGAGACCCTGGAACGGGGCAAGGGGTCGTGCCGCGATACGGGCTGGCTGCTGGTTGAAATCCTGCGCCACCTGGGCTTCGCCGCGCGCTTCGTCTCGGGCTACCTGATTCAGTTGAAGCCCGACGTGAAATCATTGGACGGCCCCTCCGGCGCGGAAGAGGACTTCACCGACCTGCACGCCTGGTGCGAGGTCTATCTGCCCGGTGCCGGCTGGATCGGCCTGGACCCGACCTCGGGCCTGCTGGCGGGCGAAGGTCATATCCCCCTCGCCGCGACGCCGCGGCCCAAGAGTGCGGCCCCCATCACCGGGGCCATCGGCCAGGCCGAGGTCGATTTCGATTTCGACATGCTGATCACGCGGATCGCCGAAAGCCCGCGCGTCACCCTGCCCTACACCGAAGAGCAGTGGCAGACCATCGACAAGCTGGGCGACGAGATCGACAAGCAACTGGGCGACCAGGACGTGCGCCTGACCCTGGGCGGCGAGCCGACCTTCGTCTCCATCGATCATGTCGATGCCGACGAATGGAACACCGCCGCCGTCGGTAAGACCAAACGCCCGCTGGCCGACGACCTGATCCGCCGCCTGCGCGACAAATACGCGCCCAACGGCCTGCTCCATTACGGCCAGGGGAAATGGTATCCGGGCGAACAGTTGCCGCGCTGGGCCTTCGCGCTTTATTGGCGCAAGGACGGCAAGCCGATCTGGAAGGATCAGGAAGCCTTCGCCCGCGAAACCGAGGACCACAGCCCCGACATCACGGCCGCCGAAACCTTCGCCCAGGGCATCGCCGAACGCCTGGGCGTGGCGCCCGAAGCCGCGACCCCGGCCTATGAAGACCCCTGGCACTTCATGGAACAGGAACGGCGCCTGCCCGACAACGTGACGTTGGAGGATTCCAAGCTCGACGACCCCCTTGAACGCGAACGCCTGGCCAAGGTGTTCTCCCGGGGCCTGTCGAAGCCGACGGGCTACGTCCTGCCGGTGCAGCGTTGGAATTCCAAGGACAAGTCGCGGCGCTGGGTATCGGAGCCCTGGTCCATGCGCACGGACCGATTGGTGCTGATCCCGGGGGATTCCCCCGTCGGATTCCGCCTGCCGCTGCCGTCGCTGTCGCATATCGACGCCATCGATTACCCCTACATCGTCCCCGCCGATCCGTTTTCCGAACACCCCGAATTGCCGGAACCGGACGCCCTGCGCCAACCCTACCTGCAAGGCTCGGAACACCCCGGCACGAACCGTCAGACCGTCTCGGAACAAGGGCTCGGCGGCGGCGGACGCGTCCGCGCCGCCATGACCATCGAGCCGCGGGACGGCCGTCTCTGCGTCTTCATGCCGCCGACGGAAACGCTGGAAGATTACCTGGACCTGATCGCCGCCATCGAAGACGCGGTCGCCGAAACGGGCATGCCGGTTCATATCGAAGGATACGAGCCGCCGAAGGACCCACGCCTCAACGTCATCAAGGTCACGCCCGACCCGGGCGTTCTGGAGATCAACATCCATCCGGCCTCGACGTGGCGGGAAATGGTCGACAGCACGGAAACGCTTTATGAAGAGGCCCGCCTGTCGCGCCTGGGCACGGAAAAATTCATGCTCGACGGCCGCCACACGGGCACCGGCGGCGGCAACCATGTGGTCGCCGGCGGCGCGGAGGCCAAGGACAGCCCGTTCCTTCGCCGCCCGGACCTGCTGCAAAGCCTGGTCACCTATTGGCAGCACCATCCGAGCCTCAGCTATCTGTTCTCCGGCATGTTCGTCGGCCCGACCAGCCAGGCGCCGCGCATCGACGAAGCCCGCCACGACAGCCTGTACGAATTGGAAATGGCCTTCGCCCAAATCCCGGACAAGGGCAAGGACTGCCCGCCCTGGCTGGTCGACCGCCTGCTGCGCAACCTGCTGATCGACGTGTCCGGCAACACCCACCGCACGGAAATCTGTATCGACAAACTGTATTCGCCGGACGGCCCGACAGGCCGCTTGGGCCTGGTCGAATTCCGCGCCTTCGAAATGCCGCCGCACGCGCGCATGAGCCTGACCCAGCAACTGCTGCTGCGGGCCATGATCGCCCGGTTCTGGGACGAACCTTATTCCGGGCCGCTGGTCCGCTGGGGCACGCAATTGCACGACCGGTTCATGCTGCCCCATGCCGTCTGGGCCGATTTCGAGGACGTCATCCGCGACATGAACGCCCAGGGATATGCCTTCGACGCCGACTGGTTCGCGCCGCATTTCGAATTCCGCTTCCCGCGCTACGGCGCCGTCGGCTACGAACAGATGGAAATCGAGCTGCGCCAGGCCCTGGAACCCTGGCATGTGATGGGCGAGGAAGGAGCCGCCGGCGGCACCGTGCGCTTCGTCGATTCCTCGGTCGAACGGCTGCAGGTCCGGGTCACCGGACTGACCGACGGCCGCCACCGCATCGCCTGCAACGGGTTCGAGGTTCCGCTGACCGCGACCGGACGGGCCGGCGAATTCTTCGCCGGTGTGCGGTTCAAGGCATGGAAGCCGTCGGCCGCCCTGCACCCGACCCTGGACGTGGACGCGCCCCTGATCTTCGACCTTTACGACACCTGGACCGGGCGGGCCGTCGCCGGGTGCACATATCACGTGGCGCATCCGGGCGGGCGTAACTTCGAACATTTCCCGGTCAACGCCTACGAAGCGGAAAGCCGACGCCTCGCCCGGTTCGAGGAAATCGGCCATACGCCGGGGCCCTCCGCGCCACCGAAACGGGCGGAAAGCGGCGAATTCCCGATGACCCTCGACATGCGCCGTGCACGGACCATGGATTCGGCCTGAATAGGCCCGTCGATGACGAATTCAGGACGTTTATACAAGGCGCTAGCGATGGTGACGGCGATCACCTATGCTCGCCGCCTGATTTCTGATTTAGGCTGATATGGATGAGAAGCGTCTCGTGAACGGGAGCAATCCAGCCAAGAACGGCATGACGGCGGGCAGCAATCTGGCCGACGCTTATGCCCCCTTTTCCGGCGTCTACGACGAAATGATCGACGGCGAGCGGGGCATCCGTCCGCATTGGCGATACTTCCTGGACAGCCTGGGCCAGTTCACCGACGACGAATTGCGCGAACGTTGGGAAACGGCGCAGCGTCTCGTCCGGGAAAACGGCACGACCTACAACATCTACGACGAAACCGGCGAGTCCACCCGCCCCTGGCGCATGGACCCGATCCCTTTCCTGATCAGCCCCGAAGAATGGCAAGCCCTAGAGGCCGGGCTGATTCAGCGTGCCAAACTGCTGAACGCCGTCGTGCAGGACATCTACGGCGAACAGAACCTGTTGCGCCGGGGATTGCTGCCGTCCTCGCTGGTCTACGGCAACCCTGCCTTCCTGCGGCCCATGAGCGGCGTCACCCCGCCGGGCGGAACGCACCTGCATTTCCTCGCCTTCGATCTGGCGCGGGCCGCCGATCAGCGCTGGTGGGTCCTGTCCGACCGCACCCAGGCGCCGTCGGGTGCCGGCTATACCCTGGAAAACCGCATCGTCCTGGCACGCACGTTGCCCGATATCTTCCGCACGGCCCAGGTTCACCGGCTGGCCGGATTCTTCCAGGCACTCAGCGACAACTTGATCGCGCTGACCAAGAAGGACGACCCGCTGGCCGTGCTGCTGACCCCCGGCCCGCACAACGAAACCTATTTCGAACATGCCTATCTGGCGCGCTATCTCGGCTTCCCCCTGGTCGAAGGCGCCGATCTGACCGTGCGCGACAACAAGGTCTTCCTGAAGACCCTGAACGGCCTGAAGCAGGTCGATCTGATCATGCGCCGCGTCGATTCGGACTTCTGCGATCCGCTGGAATTGCGCAACGACTCCCTGCTCGGTGTCGCCGGGCTGGTCGCCGCCGTGCGCGCGGGCAACGTCGTCATCGCCAATTCGCTCGGCTCCGGCGTCGTCGAATGCGAAGCGTTGATGAGCTTCTATCCGGGGCTCAGCCGCGAGGTTTTGGGCGAAGATCTGAAGATCCCCTCGTTGGCGTCATGGTGGTGCGGCCAGGAGAAGGAACGCGCCTACGTCGCCGACCATCTGGACGAACTGGCCCTGCGGCCGACGTTCTCGAACTCGTCGATCCTCAACAACCGCAAGGGCGCGCTGCTGCCCGGCCAGGCGACCGGCGAACGGCGGCAAGAGGTCATCGACCTGCTGAACCGCCGCGGATATCAATACTTCGGCCAGGAAACCCTGACGCTTTCGACCACGCCCGGCTGGTCCGAGGAAGGGATCGTGCCGCGCCCGGTGGTGCTGCGGGTCTATCTCTGCGCCGACGGCGACAGCTACCGGGTGATGCCCGGCGGCCTGACCCGCACGACCGACAGCGTCGACGCCCAGGCCGTGACCATGCAGCAGGGTGACGCATCGAAAGATACCTGGGTGCTGTCCAACGGCCCGGTTTCGACCTTTACCCGCCTTGCCTCGCCGGATCAGGCGGTGACACTGCGCCGGTCCGGATCGGACCTGCCGTCGCGGGTCTCCGACAACTTGTTCTGGCTGGGCCGCTACGCCGAGCGGACGGAGAGCTCCGTGCGCTTGATGCGGGCGATGATCCTGCGCCTCGCGGGCGAGGCCGGGGCCGGCGACGATCCACAGACTTTGACGCGTCTGACCAACATCCTCGTCGATCTGGAATATTTGAACCGGCGCACGGCGAACAAGGCCGCCGCCGGCGGCATCCACGGCGTCGAACGGGAGCTGGCGATGCTGCTGTTCGACCGCGGGCGGGCCAACGGCCTGCTGAACCTTTTGGGCAACCTGCAACGGACGGCCTCGCTGGTCCGCGAACGTCTTTCGACGGATTCCTGGCGCGTGCTCAACGGCCTGCATCAGGGCGCCATGGGCCAGGCTTCCATGATCCGCCTGGACACCAACGGTGCCGTCGCGTTCCTCAACCACATCCTCGAGGAGCTGTCGGCCTTCTCAGGTATGCAGATGGAAAACATGACCCGATCCCTCGGCTGGCGCCTGTTGGATACGGGGCGGCGCGTCGACCGCGTGACCCATACGGCCAAGTTGATCAAGGAACTGGTCGTTGACGGCAACCCGGCCGAAGAAGGGCGCCTGGACCTGTTGTTGGAACTGGGCGACAGCTCCATGACCTACCGGACGCGCTATCTCTCGACCGTACAGCTGACGGCGGTGGTGGACCTTCTGCTGACCGACGACACCAACCCGCGCTCGCTGGCATTTCAGGTCGACCGGCTGGCCGATCACTTGCGTCACTTCCCCAAAGACGACGAACGCGCGACCCTGGCCCGCGAAGAATTCCTCGTCCAATCCATGGACAGCCAGCTTCGCCTGGCCGATGTGATCCAGTTGTGCGAACGCCGGAACAAGCGCGGCCAGCGCATCGAACTGGCCCAGTTCCTGGATCAGATCACCGCCCAGACGCTGGAAATGTCGGACGTCCTCGCGCGCAAGTACTTCAGCCACGTCATGCCGACCCGCAGCACCGCGGCCGGCGGCATCGTGCCGTAAGGGGCGGGAGCGGGCCGATGATCTACGACATCAGCCACCAGACGACGATCACCTATACCTGGGATGTCGCCCTGTCCCAGCACCTGTTGCATCTGGCGCCCCGGCCCTGCCCACATCAGACGACCTATCATCATTCGCTGATCATCGAGCCGGCGCCGACCCTCAGCAAACAGGACTGGGATTATTTCGGCAATCCGACGACCTATCTGACGGTCGAGGAGCCGCACAGCAAGCTGTCCATCGTCTCGACCAGCCAGGTCGAGATCAACGCCATGCCGCGCCCCGACCCCGCATCGACCGTGCCTTGGGAAAACGTCGCGGGCTATCTCGCCGATCAGGCGGACCCGGTCTCGCTGGACGCCAGCCAGTTCGTCTTCGAGAGTCCCTCAACCGTCTCGGCCGAGGCCGAGGCCTATGCCCGTCCGTCGTTTCCGGCGGGAAGACCCATTTTGGAAGGTGCGCTCGACCTGATGTCGCGCATTTTCAACGAATTCAAATACAAGGGCGGCGTGACCGATATCTCGACCCCCGTCGATCGGGTAATCGCGGGCAAACAAGGCGTCTGCCAGGATTTCGCGCACTTGCAGATCGCCTGCCTGCGGAGCCTCGGCCTGCCCGCGCGCTATGTCTCGGGATACCTCAGGACCCATCCGCCCGAAGGCCAGGAACGCAAGATCGGCGCCGATGCGTCGCACGCCTGGCTGGCTGTCTGGGTGCCCGATCACGGCTGGGTCGATCTGGATCCGACCAACGACATGATGCCGGGGGACGAACACATCACCGTCGCCTGGGGCCGCGATTACGGCGACGTCAGCCCCGTCAACGGCATGGTGCTGGGCGGGGGCGAACACAAGGTCGCGGTCGCCGTGGACGTCGCCCCGGTGAACGAACCGGCCCCGGTCTAGTCCCAGGGCCGGCCGCACACCGGATGCGTCTTTAAGTCCAGGGCGTTTCGTCCGCGACGTTGCGCCCGGCGATCCGCCCGAAGGCCAGGCATTCGCCGATATTGCCGGTGCCCTGATACAGATAGCTGTAGATCGAACCCAATTCGCCCGCACTGTAGAGGCGCGGAATCGGGTTGCCGTCGGGTTTGAGGACGCGGGCGTCCTCGTTCCGCTTCGGCCCGCCCTGGGTGTTGATCATCGAGGGCGACAGTTCCATGGCGTAATAGGGACCCGAGGCCGCGAAGGGATTGAGCATCAGCTTGCGGTCGTAATCCGCGTCCGTGCCGTCGGCCATCTGGGCGTTCCACCGTTCGATGGTCGCCTTCAGGGCGCCGGCGTCGAGACCGATGATCCCGGCCAGGTCCTCCATGGTATCGGCCTTCTTGATCCAGCCCTTTTCCAATTCGGCGGAGTTGTCGTCGCTCCAGTCGTACTTTTCGATGACCGGCACCCAGCCGCGGTTGGGGTTCTTGTTGTAGATCGGGGCCGCCGACATCATGTCCTGATCGAAGATCATGTACATGGGCGTCGGCACGTGCATCGGCGACCAGACGCCGTTGATCGGCACCTTGCCGTGGCGATGCTTGAACTTCTCATCGTAGAAGCGCCGCCCGTCCGGCCCGACGATGATCATGCCGCCCGGATATTCCTTGGAAAAATGCAGGGCTTGAACCGACATGGTGGCCGGGAAATCCGGCACCTTGATCGCCATCGACGGCCCGGCGTAGTTGTTCATGTGCCAAAGGTCGGCGCCCACGGCCTGGGCCATGGTGACCCCGTCGCCTTCGTTGTAGGGCGTGCCCGACGGATAGCAATGAGAAACGCCCGGCAGGTAGTTGCGGATCATTTCCTGGTTGTTCTCGAACCCGCCGCAGGTCAGGACCACGCCCTTGCGCGCCTTGATCAGGATCGACTTGCCGTTCTTTTCGGCGCGCACGCCCAGGATTTCACGGGTATCGCCGTCCTGGATCAGCTCACACCCCGGCATTTCGTATTCGATCGCGATGTCGCGTTCGGTGACGAAGCTTTCCAGCCGCTGCCAGGTGAAGGTGTAGCCATAGGTCGGCCCGTCGTGGAATTTGTGGACGCAGAAAGCACCCGGCAATTCCGGGTATTCGATGCCTTCCGGCTGATGTTGGTGTTCCTGGGGATCACCGCCGAGGGAGCGCATCCAATCGTTGTTCAGGCACATCTCCCGCGCCCAGGTCTGGATCATCGCATCCGGCACCTTGTAGGGCCCGCACAGGGCCTCCAGGTACGTGGCCGCCTGCTCCGAATCTTCGGTATTCAGGTAGCCTTGCGCGGCGATGCGGGTATTGCCGCCGTGATGGCCTTCGGGCGCTTTTTCCAAGATCAGCACGTCCGAACCCAGGTCATGCGCCGTGACGGCAGCCGCCACACCGGCGCCGCCGAAACCCAGGACGACAACGTCCGTTTCCCTATCCCAATCGTTAGGTCTCAAGATCAGTCCTCAATTTTACTTGGTTGTGTTCGTGGTTCCTCCGCCGGCCGCAGGGCGCGGCCGCCTCGGACTCCCCCTTCGTCCGTGCCGTTAGGCTACAGGACAGGCGGGCATCCGCACAACTGCCTGCGCCGGGCAGAGGTTGGAATTTATGGATCAGAACAGGCGATCTACCCGGCGCCGAGGGGCGCCGGGCATTCGGCCGGACCGGTCAGATAGTGCGGCAGACGTAGATCGGCGAGGTCCAGGCCCGCGTTCCGTCTTCCTGGGTCAGGCGGATATAGATCGCGTTGTCGCGGTCGTCCCGGAGGTCGATCTTGCGCTGGAACGAGACCTTGCGATGCGGGTTTTCGTCCGGCAGGCGGAAGATCTTGAGGAACCGCGGCAAAAGGCCGGACTTGTCGAACATTTCGTCCTCGAGGCCGATTTCCTCCAACGGCACGCCGCATTGCACCAGCGGCGTTTCGATCTTCAAGGTGCCGCCCCAGGCGTCCTTCACCCACATGTCGAAGCCACCGAAATTACCGGTGGTCAGCGACATCCATTTGAGCGCCGTCGACGAGGTCTGCTCCAACACCTTTTCCGGGTTGAAGAAGTTGAAGGCCTCGGCGCGGACGATCTCGTTGTCCTGGACATGGGCCGTGCCGTCCCAGATGACCTGGCGGAAACGGCCACGGTATTCGGCCCCTTCCCAATGGACGCGGATGCGCCCGCCCAGGTCTTCCTGGGTGTAGGGGCGGATCGTTTCGATCAGATCGCGGCCGTTGAAGATATCGACCCGTTCGACCGGGGCGGCCGCCTGAATATCGACGTTCAACTGCGCCCCGCCTTCCGGCAGGTGGACGATGTCACCCATCATGGCTTCGCGCGTCTCGATGCCTTCGGGCGGCGTCGGGTAATCCAGCGCGGGATTGTCGTAATAAAGCGTGCCCGGCGCGTCGAACTGCGCCTGAACGTC
>NZRL01000091.1 GCA_002696205.1 Rhodospirillaceae bacterium
GGAACAGCTCTACGCCATCAAGGTCAACACGGACGCCGGGCCGGTGCCGATCCGCAACTTCGTGACCATCACGCCCAAACCCAAAATCGGCACCCTGTCGCGGTCGGACGCCAAACGGGTGATCGCCGTCAAGGCCGACGTTGCGCCGGGCGCGCAGGCGGCGGAGAAAATCGAGGCGCTCAAGACCTGGATCGCTCAGGCCGGACTGGACCCGCATGTCGGCGTGGAATTCAAGGGCGAGGACGAAGAACAGGCCAAGGCCGAGGCGTTCCTGTCGAAAGCCTTCTCGGCGGCGTTGTTCATCATGGCGATCATCCTGGTGACCCAGTTCAACAGCTTCTATTCCGCCTTCCTGATCCTGTCCGCGGTCATCATGTCGACCATCGGTGTGTTCATCGGCCTGCTGGTCACGGGACAGCCGTTCGGCATCGTGATGACGGGCATCGGCGTCATCGCCCTGGCCGGGATCGTCGTGAACAACAACATCGTGCTGATCGATACCTTCGACCGCCTGGCGAAGAACGCCAAGGACATGAGGGGTGCTATCCTGCGCACGGGGGCGCAACGCCTGCGTCCGGTGCTGCTGACCTCGGTAACCACGGTGTTGGGGTTGATGCCGATGGTCTTGGGTATGAACATCGACTTCGTCAATCACGCTGTCACGGTGGGCGCGCCCTCCACCCAATGGTGGCGGTCGCTCGCGGCGGCCATCGTCTTCGGCCTGGCCTTCGCCACGGTGCTGACGCTGATCGTCACCCCGGCGGCGTTGATGGTGCGCGCCAATTTTCAGGACTGGCGGGCGCGGCGACGTGGGGCGTCGGGCCATGGGCCAACGGCAGAAGCGCTCGACGAGCGAACAAAACCGGCTGAAGCCGCGGAATAAGCGGCGAATTTACGCGGCGGGCTCTTGCGGTTCCGTCGGCGTGCGCCGCTTGTGCCAAAGGTAGCTGCGCATGGCGAGCGGGAAGCTGGCGAGGTAGAGCACCAGGATCGCCGTCAGGGCCAGCCAGGGGTCGGAAACGACGAAGGCCGCCAGGATCGCAACGCCGATCATCAAGGGCATCATCCAGGCCCGCGCCATCTTCATGTTCTTGAACGAGAAGGTCGGCAGGGTCGAAACGAACAACCCGCCGCAGGCGACCAGCACGACCGACACCAGATAGGGGTTCTGCAGGTAGGGGACGATGTCCTCGGGCACCTGGAACGACAGGATCATCGGCAGCAGGACCAGCCCGGCGCCCGCTGGGGCGGGCACGCCGGTGAAGAACCGCCCGGCCCAGACGGGTTTCTTTTCGTCTTCCAGCATGGTGTTGAACCGCGCCAGCCGCATGGCGCAGCACATGGCGAACAGGACGACCAGGAACCAGCCGAAGCGGCCTGCGTCCTCCAGCGCCCAGTGATAAAGGATCATCGCCGGGGCAACCCCGAAGCAGATGAAATCGGACAGAGAGTCCAATTCGGCGCCGAACTTGGACGATCCTTTCAACAGGCGCGCGACGCGGCCGTCCAAGGTGTCCAGCAATGCCGCGATCAGGATCGAGAAGGCGGCGGCCTCCCACCGTTCGTTCAGGGCGAACCGCATCCCCGTCATCCCGGCGGCAAGGGCGCCCAGCGTCAGCATGTTGGGGATCATCTTGTTGATCGGCATGACGCGCAGGCCGCGGCGGCGGCGGCGCGGCGCCGGTTCGGCGGCGCCTGCGTCCTTGTCGGGATTCGGGGTGGGGTCGGTGTCGCTCATGGCAATCCCAATCTCAATTCAGACCCGATCCAATTGCGGGCCAGTCCTGGTTCGATTAGCGGCGTTGCGCGTCGCGCGGGGCCTCGGCACCGATTTCGGCGATCACCGTTTCCCCGGCGATGGCGGTCTGCCCGACGGCGACCAGAGGCTCGCAGCCTTCGGGCAGGTAGACATCGACGCGCGAGCCGAACCGGATCAGGCCGATGCGGTCACCCGCGGTCAGGGTATCGCCCTCTGTCAGGTCGCAAAGGATACGCCGTGCGACCAGACCGGCGATCTGAACGACGGCGATTTCATTCTTTTTGGCCGACCGGCTTTTCACCCCGGCGATTTTCAGGCGGACGCTCTGGCGTTCGTTCTCGGTACTGGCCTTGTCCAGCGAGGCGTCGAGAAAGGCACCCGGCCGGTAGGCCAGTTTGACCACCTTGCCGGAAACCGGCGTGCGGTTCACATGCACGTTGAAGACGTTCATGAAGACCGCGATGCGCGTGCGCTCTTCGTCGCCCATTTCCAATTCGGGCGGCGGCGCGGCGCGGTCGATCATTTGAACAACCCCGTCGGCGGGCGAAATCACCAGCTTGTCGCCCAACGGCGTCATGCGGTCCGGATCGCGGAAGAACAGGGCGCACCAGACGGTCAGGATGACACCCAGCCAACCCAACGGTTCGGCGATGAAGAACAACACGATGGTCACCGCCGCGAACAATGCGATGAACGGCCAGCCGGCCCGATGGATCGGGAACATGACCGCGTTCTGGATGGTGTTCAGCATCATGGCTTCTGCTATCGCCCCTTTGTTGTCCTGGCGCGACGGTGTTTCCGCCGACGGCGCCCTACATAGCATATATTATCCTGTTTGCCCGGTCGAAATCCCGCTCGACCGACGTCGAAAACAGGTCCGACAGGACTTCCGCCATACTTGTCAGAGGCGCCGCCGGCTGGGATAATTCGCACCTGATCCAACTGGAGGTTCCGCCTTGGCCGTCACGCATTCCGCCGAAAAGACCAAAGCCCTGGTCGATGCCGCCGGGGACCCGTCGCGGGCCCTGCCTTTGGGCGCCATGGGCTTGAATGCCGACGGCGAACTGGTCCGCAAGAACGACGACGGCATTATCGAATTCACCTTCAATTACATGAGTTATCAGTTCGCCGTGCGGGCCGAGGCCGAACCGGGCCATACCCGGATGCGGATTCATGCGGTTCTGGGGCATCTGCCCTATACGGCCGAGGCGCCGGAATTGCGTTCCAACATGCGTGCCGTGGTCGGCGAGGCCGGGCGCGCCCTGGGCGGGCGCATTCATATCAATCAGCAGCAACGGATCATGTTCTTCGACGAATTCAATTTCGACGAAACCTTGACGCCGAATTCGCTGCTGACGAAGACCGTCGCCTTCCTGTTGTCGGCCAAGCCTTATCTGGAATTGCTGTCGCTGATCGCGGGGGCGAGCAAGGAACTCCACGCCCTGCTGCCGGAACCGACCTGGGTCACCCACGCCGAATAGGCCGGGTGCGGTCGCTATGGGGCCGGGCGGCCCCGCGCTATTAATTCGTTTGTTTGGGAACTTCGAAGACCTGGCCCGGATAGATCAGGTCAGGATCGTTGATCTGCGACTTGTTGGCGCCGTAGATGATCGTGTACTGCAGCCCTTCGCCGTAGACCCGGCGGGCGATCCGCCAAAGCGAGTTGCCCGGCTGCACCACGATCATCTGATCCCGGGGCAGGTCCGGCTTGATGGCGTCCTGGCGGAACGGGATGGTCACCTGGGCGACCGCCTTTCCATCGGCATCCAACTGCACGGCCTTGAGGGTATGGACCCCCGGCCCGGCATCGTCCTTGAGTGTCAGGGACCATTGGCCGTCGTCGCCGGCCGCGACCGTGCCCAGAACCTTGTTGCCGAGCGAGAGTTGCACCTGAGCGCCGGCCGGGGCGCGGCCGCTGACGATGACCTTGCCGGCGGGGGTGTAATCGACGGCGCTGATGTCGAATTCGATCTTTTGGGGGCCGTCGCCCTGGATCAGGCGGCTGGGCCCTTCGCCGGTGCGTGGCATCTGAATAGCGAGCGGCTCGGTCGTGCGCTCTTGCGCGACCAGCGGGCCGGTATCCGTGCGTTCGGGCACGGCGAGTACGACGACGTCGGGCGAGGCCAGGATTTCGCCGTTCGGGCCCATGGTCTCCAACGAGAGATATCGATTGCCGGGCGGCAGGGGGTCGCTCGGCAGATAGACCCATTCGCCTTTTTCGTCGGCCTGGATCCGGCCGATTTCGGTCTGGCCGTCCTTGATGATGACCGTGGCGCCGGGCGCGGCGCGTCCGGCCAGCACCGTGTCACCGGTCGGGCTGACGCGAACCACGTCGAAAGTCGGCAAAACGGGGTCGCCCGGTTTGGCCGTCGGGGGGGACGGTTTCCGCTCATCGGTGGATTGTTCGGCGGCGGTGCCCGCCGACGGCGCCGAAGCGGTCGGCGTTTGCGGCGGCCGATCGTCGTCGTCGGGCGAGGTCAGATTGACGACGATGGCGAAGGCCACCACGACAATCCCGATACCGATAATGAAAAGCGGATTACGCCACATCGCGTGCTCACCAAAGCCGCGATCACGCGGCTCGCCCCTTATTTTTCCCCAAATTCTTCCCATAAACATCTAAAGGGCGAAGGGCGTCGGCGCAATCGGCATCTCTCCGCGACTGGGCGCCGCTGCCGCAGGCCCCGGTCCACGGCGCTTGAAACCTTTGCCGCACCGCGTCATTTTCCATGAAACTGCGAAGGAGATCGGCACATGACGGCGCAGAACGGAGAATCGGGCGAGACCACGGATACGGTGGAGGGACCGGCGGTCCGCGTCTGGGATCTGCCGGTGCGGCTGTTTCATTGGGCGTTGGTGATCGCCGTCGTGACCTCCGTCGCGACGGGGTTGATCGGCGGTCTGTGGCAGATGGACGTCCATATGATCTCCGGCTACGTCATTCTGGGCCTGGTCATTTTCCGGGTCGTCTGGGGGCTGATCGGCGGGCGGCACGCCAGGTTCGCGGCCTTTCTCAAGGGCCCGGTGACGGTCATCCGATACGCCGCCGATTTCGCCCGACGGCGCGAGGCCCATACGCCGGGGCATAATCCCATCGGCGGCTGGTCGGTGATCGCGCTATTGACCATCATGGCGCTGCAGGCGGGCACGGGGCTGTTCGCCAACGACGATATTTTCCTGGAAGGCCCCTTGTTCAATCTGGTCAGCAAGGAAACCAGCGACTGGCTGACCGGGTGGCACCATCGCATGGTGACCGCGATTTATGTCCTGGTCGGCCTGCATGTGGCGGCGATCGCCGTCCACTGGCTGCGCGGCGACAACTTGGTCAAACCCATGGTGACGGGTGCCAAGACCAACGCCGACCCGGCGGCCGATGACGCAACGCCGCGCCCGGTCCGTTTCCTGATCGTCGCGGCCGTCGCCGTGGCGGCGGTGTTCGGTATCCTGGCCCTGGGATAAGCCGCAAGGTCGGGCAGGAACCGGGCATGAAAAAGGCCGGCCCCGAGGGGACCGGCCTTCGTCAGGATCAGGTCGAACCTAGTCCTTTTTCTTGTAGTCGTCGTGGCAGGCCTTGCAGGCGTTCTTGCCCAGCGCACCCACGGCGGCGCCCAACATCTTCGGATCGCCCGAAGCGGCGGCCTTTACGACACCTTCGGCATAGGTCACGAAGGCCATGTTGACCTTCTTGAAGTCGTCGGCCTTGTCCCAGACCGCCATCTTGGCGTCGGTCTCGCCGCCCATTTCGTCGGACCCCTTGGGAAAGATGCCTTGGGAGACCTTGGCCAGGCCCAGCATGCCGTCGGCCAGGGCCTTCATATCGTCCTTGTTGGCGGTCTCGCCCTTGACGATGCCGACCAGCGCATTCATATGCCCTCCGACGGCCTTCATGACTGCCTTGCGGTACTTGATTTCACCGCCGTCGCTGGCGATGGCGGGGGCGACGCCGGAGGCGCCCAGGGCGATGGCGGCCGCCACCAGAACTTTCAGGGAAAGAGACTTCGTATTCCGCATAATGCCGATCCTTTTGAAACAAAACAGTATCACTCGTCGGACCTGGTCTGGCATATACTGCCCCGGGCCAGCACCGGACCTTGAAAGGGAGTCTATCTACTCCCATGCTCTCTGTGAACGGTCTACGGTCGCGATCACTTAAATTTTATCGAATATAATGTTGGTGCCCATGTCTTCGCCCCATTCCCATATCACTTCTCTCTGCATTTTCTGCGGCTCGCGGATGGGCAATGACCCCGCCTATGAGGCGGCTGCCCGCGAACTCGGCCGGATGATGGCCGAACGGGGCATCCGGCTGGTGTACGGCGGCGGGCGGATCGGTCTGATGGGCGTGATCGCCGACGAAGTCCTGGCCGGCGGCGGCGAAGTCATCGGCATCATCCCTGACTTTCTGGTGCGCCGCGAGGTCGGGCGTGACGATCTGACCGAATTGATCACCACGGACAGCATGCATTCCCGCAAGCAGCGCATGTTCGACGAGGCCGATGCCTTCGTGACCCTGCCGGGCGGTTTGGGCACCTTGGACGAAACGGTCGAGATCGCGACCTGGAAGCAGCTTGGCCTGCATGACAAGCCGATCATCATCCTGGACGCCGGCGGGTATTGGAGTGCGCTGTCGGCGTTGCTGGCCTCGGTGGTGCAGGGCGGGTTCGCCTATGGCGACATCGCCTCGCTCTGGACCGTGGTGCCGACGGCCGATCAGGTTTTCGACGCCGTCGAGGATGCGCTCCACCCCGGGCCGCAGGCCGCTTCCAGCCGGCTTTGAGCTTTCGCGCCGCCCGGCGCGTTTTCCCGCCGTTTCCCGGCCTTTTGCTGCCGCCTCCCGCTTGCAGGGAGAGCGGGCAGGCTATATTGTGCGCCGCAATTCCAACCCAGGGACAATCGGAGCATCGAACTGATGGCGAAAATTCAGGTAAAAAACCCAATCGTGGAGCTGGACGGCGACGAGATGACGCGGATCATCTGGGAGTTCATCAAGGACAAGCTGATCCTGCCCTACCTCGACGTTGATCTGAAATACTATGACCTTTCCGTCCAGAAGCGGGACGAGACCGACGACCAGATCACGATCGATTCCGCCAACGCCATCAAACAGTACGGCGTCGGCGTCAAATGCGCGACCATCACGCCGGACGAAGGCCGGGTCGAGGAATTCGGCCTGAAGCAGATGTGGCGCTCGCCGAACGGCACGATCCGTAACATCCTGGGCGGCACCGTTTTCCGTCAGCCGATCATCTGCAAGAACGTGCCGCGTCTGGTGCCGGGTTGGACCCAGCCCATCGTCATCGGCCGTCACGCTTTCGGCGACCAGTACCGCGCGACCGATTTCAAGTTCCCCGGTGCGGGCAAGCTGACCATCAAGTTCGAGCCCGAGGACGGCGGCGAAGTGATCGAACGCGAAGTCTTCCAGGCGCCGGATTCCGGTGTCGCCATGGCCATGTACAATCTGGACGAATCCATTCGCGGCTTCGCCCGGGCCTGCATGAACTACGCGCTCGGCCTCGGCTGGCCTTGCTATCTTTCGACCAAGAACACGATCCTCAAGGCCTATGACGGCCGCTTCATGGATCTGTTCCAGGAAGTCTTCGACGCCGAATTCGCCGACAAGTTCAAGGCCGCCGGCATCACCTACGAACACCGCCTGATCGACGACATGGTCGCTTGCGCCATGAAGTGGGAAGGCGGCTTCGTCTGGGCCTGTAAGAACTACGACGGCGACGTGCAGTCCGATACGGTCGCCCAGGGCTTCGGCTCGCTGGGCCTGATGACCTCGGTCCTGATGACGCCGGACGGCAAGACCGTCGAGGCCGAGGCGGCCCACGGCACGGTCACCCGCCACTACCGCCTGCACCAGCAGGGCAAGGAAACCTCGACCAACCCGATCGCCTCGATCTTCGCCTGGACCCGTGGTCTGCAGTATCGCGGCGAATTCGACGGTACGCCGGACGTGGTGAAATTCGCCAATACCCTGGAAAAGGTCTGCGTCGAAGCCGTCGAAAGCGGCTCCATGACCAAGGATCTCGCGATCCTCGTCGGCCCGGATCAGGGCTGGTGCACCACTCAGCAGTTCCTGGAAGTGCTCGACGGCAAGATGACGGAAGAAATGGCGAAGTGGTAAAGACGACCGCTTGAGGCAAACTCAAGCGGCGTTGGGATGGCGCGGTCGGCAACGCCGCGTCCCCCAGAGCCAGTATTCCAAAGTTTGGAGAACCCGGGCCTCGGCCCGGGTTTTTCATTGCCCGAACAGGTTCCGAATCGCCCCGCCGCGCCCAACGATCTCGACCGCCCCAGCACCCATATGGCGTTGGATGGTCTCCGCCGTTTCCTCGGGCGGGACGGGATTGTCTTCGGACTCGCTGATGACGACGGCACGCACGGCGATGTGTTTGGTGCGCAGCGTCTGCACGGCGGTCAGGGTATGGGAGATCGTGCCCAGATAGCTGCCGACGACCAGCAGGACCGGCAGGTCCAGGGCGGCGATCCAATCCAGCACCGTGTGGCGGTCGGTCAGCGGCACCATGACGCCGCCGACGCCTTCGATGAAGACGGTTTCGCCCGGGGTCGATTTCTCGACGGCATCGCGGCAGAAGGCGACCAGGGCGTCGAAGTCGATTTCGCGGCCTTCGCGGGCCGCCGCCATGTCGGGCGAGAGCGGTTCCTTGAAGCGGAAGGGGGAGCAGGCCGCGATGGCCTCTGCCGTCGCATCGATGCCCTGGGCGGCCAGCAATTGGCCGGTGTCGGAGTCCGCGATGGCCGCCGGGTCGTCTTCCCAGCCGGAAATCACCGGTTTGATGGCGCGGGCCGGGGCCCCCGCCGCGCGGGCGGCGCGGATCAGCGCGGCGGTGACATAGGTCTTGCCGACGCCGGTGCCGCTGGAGGTTACGAAGACGCCCGAAATGGTTCCTCTCCCGTGAGGATTTTATCCGCGATCAGGTCGGCCAGCTTGTCGATATCCACATCCGAATGTTCGGCGGTGAAGGTCAGGCGCAGGCGCGCGGTGCCTTCGGGCACCGTCGGCGGGCGGATGCCGACGACCAGATAGCCCGCGTCCTCGATCGTCTTCTGCGCCGCCATGGTTCTGGCGGCGTCGCCCAACAGAATGGGAACGATGGGGCTTTCGGCGAGCGGCAGGCCCAGCCGCCGGGTGAAGCGCTGCGCCTTCTTCAGCGGACGGGCCGCGTATTCCGGATCGCTTTCGATGATATCCAGTGCCGCGATGGCCGCGGCCACCGTGGCGGGCGGCAGGCCCGTGGAATAGACCAGGGTGCGGCAGCGTGTCTTCATCAGGTCGATGACCGGTTTGGAGGCACAGAGATATCCGCCGTAGCCGCCGACTGCCTTGGACAATGTGCCCATCTGAAGATCGACCTCGGCCTTGGTGCCGCCGGCGAAGGTCGATCCGCGCCCGCCGGCGCCGACCACGCCGATGCCGTGGGCGTCGTCGGTCATCAGCCAGGCGTCGTACTCCCGGGCCAGGGCGGCAAGGTCGTGGACCGGCGCCAGATCGCCGTCCATGGAAAACACGCCGTCGGTGACGATCAGGCAGTGGCGGTGCGCCGCCCGGTGTTTTTCCAATAACGCCCGCAAGTGGTGCAGGTCGTTATGGCGGAACAGGTGCTGGTCGGCCTTCGACAGGCGGCCGCCGACGATGATGCAGGCATGGCTCCATTCGTCGGCCAGGACCAGATCGCCCTCGGTCACCAGCGTCGGAATGACGCCGGTATTGGTGAGGAACCCCGACCCCATGACGGCGCAGGCTTCCGTGCCTTTCAGGCGGGCCAGGCGGCTTTCCAATTCCGGCAGCAGGGGATGGTCGCCGGTCACCAGGCGCGAGGCGCCCGATCCGACGCCAAGCCGGTCGATGGCGTCCTTGGCGGCCTGTTTGACCGCCGGATGCTGGCTCAGGTTCAAATAGTCGTTGCAGGAGAAGGAGATCAGCTTCCGCCCGCCGCGCAGAATTTCGATGGGCCCGGTGCGCTCGGTCACCGTCAGGCGGCGCAGCAGGCCCTTGGCCTCGAGGCCGTCGAGCTTGGCTTGCGCGAATTGGTCGAGAGAGTCGGACATGATCCTACTTCTTGCCGAACTTGGCCGCCCATTCGGGCACGATCTTGATTATAGCATCGGTCAGGCGGGCCAGGTCATCCGCCGCGATGTTATAGGCGGGGGTCAGATAGACGATATTGGTGAACGGGCGGATGAAGACGCCTTCCTCGACGAAGCGCCCGCGCAGCCAGACCAGTTCGTCGAACCCGCCGATATCCAATTGAACCACGCCGATGGCCCCCTTGCCGCGCACGTCCTGGACCCCCGGCATGCCGCGGCAGGCCTCCAGTGTGGGGAGCATCGCCGACTCCAGCGCCTGGACCTGGGCCAATCGGCCTTCGCTCTCGAACAGGTCCAGCGAGGCATTGGCGGCGGCGCAGGCCAGCGCGTTGCCGGTGAAGGTCGGCCCGTGCATCAGGCAATCCTCCAGCCGGTTCGATTGGAACGCCTGGAAGACGTCTTCCGATGCAAGAGTGGCCGACAGCGGCAGGGTTCCGCCGGTCAGGGTCTTGGACAGCGTCAGGATGTCCGGGCGCACGTCCGCGAGGCCCCCCGCCAGCATGCCGCCCAGCCTTCCCAGCCCGGCGAAGATTTCATCGAAGATCAGCAGCAGGCCATGGGTGTCGCAAAGTTTGCGAATGCGTTTGAGCGTTTCGCCATCGTGGAACAGCATGCCGCCGGCGCCCTGGACCAGGGGTTCGACGATGACGGCGGCCAGGGTCGCGGCCTCGCGGTCCAGCAGATCGGCCAGGGCGGCTTCGGTCGTATCGTCCTCGGGCAAGTCGGCGATCAATTGCCCCGGCACGACACCCTGAAACGCGGCATGGAATCCGTCCACCGGATCGCAGAGCGACATGGTCGCGAAGGTATCGCCGTGATAGCCGCCCCGGAAGCAGAGGAACTTCTTACGCTTCGTCTCGCCCTTGTTGTGCCAGTACTGGGCGGCGATCTTCAGCGCGACCTCGACCGAGACCGAACCCGATTCAGAAAAGAACGCGCGGTAGGGCGGCAGGCCCAGGGCCTCCGGCAGGCGCGCGGCCAGGGTGAAGGCGGGCTCGTTCGCCAGGCCCGCCAGCATGACATGCGGCAGCTTCGACGCCTGGTCGCGGATCGCTTCGACGATATGGGGATGGTTGTAGCCGTGGCAGGCGGCCCACCAGCTTCCGACGCCGTCGATCAATTCGCGTCCGTCGGAAAGGTGGATGCGTGTGCCTTCGGTGCGCACGGCGGCTTCGGGCAGGGGGGCGGTCTGCATCTGGGTATAGGGCATCCAGATGCGGTCGTAGCCCGATTGCAGCCAATCGGGCGTCTGCGGAGTATCCGTCATAGAGTGTCGGTCGAAACCGGTCCGATGTCTTCGCCATGGATGCCGAGGCGGCGGAACAGATTGGCGTCCTTGTCCTGTTCCGGGTTGGCCGTGGTCAACAGCTTCGGCCCGACGAAGATGGAGCCGGCACCCGCCAGGAAGCAAAGGGCCTGCAATTCATCCGACATTTCCTCGCGTCCGGCCGACAACCGCACGGTCGAGGCCGGCATCATGATCTTGGCGACGGCGATGGTGCGCACGAAATCGAGCGGGTCCAGCTCTTCCCGGCCTTCAAGCGGCGTGCCTTCAACCTGAACCAGCATGTTGATCGGCACGCTTTCCGGATGGGGCGAGAGGCCCGCCAGGGTAACCAGCATTTCGGCCCGGTCGCGGGCGGCCTCGCCCATGCCCAGGATGCCGCCGCAGCAGACCTTGATCCCGGCGTCGCGCACGGCCTGAAGGGTATCCAGGCGGTCGGCGTAGGTCCGGGTGGTGATGATTTCCGAATAGAAGCTCTCGGAGGTGTCCAGGTTATGGTTGTAGTAGTCCAGCCCGGCGTCCTGCAGGCGCTGCGCCTGGTCCGGGGTCAGCATGCCCAGCGTCGCACAGGCTTCCATGCCCATGCTGCGCA
>NZRL01000092.1 GCA_002696205.1 Rhodospirillaceae bacterium
CAGCCGAGCTCTGCGCGCGAGCCTTGCTGTCGGCGAGATTGGAACTCAGCTTGGTTAACTTCAAGAGGGGCACGGAACTGTCCTTGGCTGCCGCGTCTTTCCCGAAATTTGAAGCACTCCGCAGCGGGAGTTGGCCGCTTGCCTAACTCAGGCGGCCGCCCGCGCGGAAGCGCCGCCGCCGGCTAATGCCGGGTGGCGATACCCGCTATTTCATCTTTGATCCTGAGCTTCTGCTTTTTGAGGGCGTGTATTTCGACGTCGTCCGGGAGAGGTCTTGAACTTTCCTGTTGGATCATGTCTTCCAGCGTTGAATGACGAACCTTTAAGGCTTCCAACCGTTCTTCAAGACTCATGGTGACGAACTCCTTCCTCTTCGGTGGGCCGTCGGACCTATGACAGCCCTTTCAAGCACGATTGTAACGACACTGTCATGGTATCGAATCTTGCAAGAAAAAGAAAGCTGGAGACAGCGAAACGTAATTATATTTCGCACCCTAAGTCGCTGAAATTCTGACCATTCCCCTGTGTCGGTGGATTTTCCTATGGAAAACCTGGCGCCGCACGGCCTTCGCGACGGACCGCCGCGCGGGCCCTCAGCGGTCGCCCAGGCAGATGCCCAGGCCCCGTGCGGTACGGGCCTGGGAGCCGTTAAGATCGACCACCCGCGAATCGGCCGGCAGGTCGTCGAGCGCCGTGTCGAAGGTATCGCCGTCGCGCCAACCGACCAAACGCCCCGTATGCCCCGCCGCCGCCAGATCGACCGCGTGAACGCCGAAGGCCGAGGCCAGCAGGCGGTCGACGCTGGTCGGCATGCCGCCGCGCTGAACATGGCCCAGGACCGTGACCCGAACGTCGGCGCCTGTCGCCTCGGCGATCTTGGTGCCGACGGCCTGACCGGCGCCGCCGATATGCGCGCTGCCGCCGCCGCCCGCGAAGGATTCGCGGCCGATGCCGTCCTCGGCCGCCGCCTCGGCGCAGACGACCAGGGCGTGATTGCGGCCTTCCTGGGCGACGGTCGTCAGCTTCGCCGTCACGGCGTCCAGGTCGTAGGGAATTTCCGGGATCAAGACCACGTCGGCGCCGCCGGCGATCCCGGCGGCCAACGCGATATGCCCCGCGTCGCGGCCCATGACCTCCAGCACCATGACGCGGTGGTGGCTGGCCGCCGTCGGCTGCAGGCGGTCCAACGCCTCGACCGCCGTGGCGACGGCGGTGTGATAGCCGATGCAGAGCTCCGTACCCTGCACGTCGTTGTCGATGGTCTTGGGGATGCCGACGAAGGGAAGGCCGCCCTGATCGGCCAGGCGCCGGAGGATTCGCATGCTGCCGTCGCCGCCGATGCCGATCAGCGCGTCCAGGCCCAATTGCCGGATCCCGTCGATGACCTCGTCCGAGCGGTCGGCAAACCCGCCCTGGCCATCGGGAAAGGCGAAGGGATCGCCCGTGTTGACGGTGCCCAACATGGTCCCGCCCTGGCGCAGGATATCGCCGGTGAAAACGGAAAGGTCCAGAGGCCGGGCCATCACCGGGCGTTCCATCAGGCCCTTGGTGCCTTGCAGGATCCCCACGACCTCGGCGCCGTAGCCGGTGATCGCGCGTTTGACCACGGCGCGGATCGCGGCGTTAAGCCCGGCGCAGTCGCCGCCGCTGGTCAGGACTCCGAGGCGTTTCATTGCGCGCACCTCTCGAGGCGTCTATAGGAACATCCGCCATTCTGGTAACATGAATTCGGCGGAACGGAAACGGGCGGCGCGAACAGGCGCGCGGCGACTTCCGGTCCCGGATGGAGCGCCATGGACGAGCAGGACGCGTTACGCCAAAGGGTCGAGGAATTGAAGGTCGAACACCGCGACCTGGACGAGGCGATCAGCCATCTCGTCGAAGCCCTGCCCTTCGATCAATTGAAGCTGCAACGGTTGAAGAAGCGCAAATTGGCGCTGAAGGATGAGATCGCGATCCTCGAAGATCAGCTGTTGCCCGACATCATCGCCTGATATCCGACGCGCCGCCGGCCCACTAATTGGGAAGCGCCGCCTCGACCGCCTTGATCACCCGCCCCGCCGTGGGCTTGGTCGGCGTCGAGAACCAATCGATCAGCCGCCCGTCCGGCCCCACCAGATACTTGTGAAAGTTCCAGCGCGGCTTCGCCACGACGCCCAGTTCCTTGCCCGCCCATTTATAGAACGGATGGGCGTCGTCGCCGGAAACCACGGCCTTCGCCGTCAGCGGGAAATCGACGCTGAAATTGGTTTCGCAGAAATCCTTGATCTCGGCCTCGCTGCCCGGCTCCTGACCGCCGAAGTCGTTGGAGGGCACACCCAGCAGCACGAAGCCCTTGTCCCGATACCGCGTCCAAAGGTCCTGCAGGCCCGTGTACTGGGACGTGAACCCGCATTGCGACGCCGTATTGACGATCATCACCACCTTGCCCGCGAAGGTCTTAAGCGGCAGCGGCTGCCCGTCGATCCCGACGAAGGTGAAATCGTGGGCGGTGGGATTCTGGGGGTCGGCGGCCATGGCGGCTCCTGACATCAAAAAGCCGATCAGAGACAGAATGCGGACAAAGGTCATGCGATGCCTCCTTCGGCGGCTCCGGTGCGGCAAGGGTTAGTGACCGCCCCCCAGACTACCGGTTTTGACGAAATAGTCGACCGCGACGCCGTAGGTCGGATCGTCGTCGGAATCCAGCATCAACTGCCCCGCCCGCTTCAGCAATTGGTGGCAGTCCCGCGACAGATGGCGAAGCTGCAGGGTCTTGCCCTGGGCCTGATACTTCTGGGCCAGGGCCTCGATCGCCTGCAGGGCGGAATGATCGACGACGCGGCTGTTCAGGAAATCGATGATCACCAGGCCCGGATCGCTTTCCGGTTTGAACAGTTCGTCGAACCCGTCGGTGGAGCCGAAGAACAGCGGTCCTTCGATCTGATAGACCTTGCCGCCCTCGGGCGTCTCGTGGGTCTTGGCGTGAATGCGGGTCGCGTTGTTCCAGGCATACGCCAGGGCCGAAACGATGACACCCACGACCACCGCGACCGCCAGATCGCTGATCACCGTCACCACCGTGACCAACCCCATGACAAGGGCGTCGGTCAGCGGAATGCGCCGCAAAATCAGAAAGCTCTGCCAGGCGAAGGTGCCGATGACGACCATGAACATCACGCCGACCAGGGCCGCCAGGGGGATCTGTTCAATCAGGCTGGAGGCGACCAGGATGAAGGCCAGCAGGAACAGCGCCGCCGAGATGCCCGAGATCCGCGTCCGCCCGCCGGACTGCACGTTGATCATGGACTGGCCGATCATGGCGCAGCCGCCCATGCCGCCGAACAGGCCCGTCACCGTATTGGCCAGGCCCTGGGCCACGCATTCCTGCGACGCCCCGCCCCGCTTACCGGTGATGTCGCCGACCAGGTTCAGGGTCAGCAGGCTTTCGATCAGGCCGATCGCCGCCAGGATCACGGCGTAAGGGACGATGACCTCAAGCGTTTCCAAAGTCAGCGGCACCATGGGAATGTGGAATTCCGGCAGACCGCCCTTGACCGTCGCCAGATCACCGACCCGGGGCACGTCGATGCCGAAGCCGATGACGATTGCCGCGACCACGGCGATCCCCGCGAGCGGCGCCGGAATGACCGAAGTGATCTTCGGCATCAGCCAGATGATCGCCATGGTCAAGGCGACCAGCCCCAACATGGAGACCAGGGGCCAGCCGGTCATCCAGACCTTGACCCCGTCCGGGCCCGGCACCTGGAACTGCGTCAACTGGGCCAGGAAGATGACGATCGCCAGGCCGTTGACGAAGCCCATCATCACCGGGTGCGGCACCAGGCGGATGAACTTGCCCAGGCGCAGAAGGCCGACGGCGATCTGAATGCCCCCCATCAGGACCACCGTCGCGAACAGGTATTCGACTCCGTGGCTGGCGACCAGGGCGACCATGACCACGGCGAGCGCGCCGGTGGCGCCCGAGATCATGCCCGGCCGGCCGCCCAGAACGGCGGTGATCAGGCCGACCAAAAAGGCAGCGTAAAGCCCGACCAGGGGATGCACCCCGGCGACGAAGGCAAAGGCAACCGCTTCCGGCACCAAGGCCAGGGCGACGGTCAGGCCCGCCAGCAATTCGATTTTAATACGGCCGATAAGGTTTCCGGGCGATCCGTCGCCTTTCCAGTCGGCAAGCGAGTAACTGTCCGCGAAGGCGGCGAGCAAACGTAGAGGCAAAATATTCGATTCCGATTTTTTAGTGAGACAGGAGGACGGCACCATCGCCGACTTGGATTGCGGAGGGCCGAGAATGCCTAGTCAAAATGCTTTTTCGGTTTCTTCCGCTTTACAGGTGCGTGACCGCCGGGGTTGCCGCTTTTGGCACCACCCTTGGCCGCGCCATGGGGCCCGCCTTTGGGCCCTCCCTTGCCGCGATGGGGCTTTTTGCCCTTGGGCTTGGGCGCGCCGCCGTCGCCCGGCGGCGGGCGGTCATCGTTGAAGGCGTCGGCCCGGGCTTCGTCGCGGGCTTCCTGGCGGCGGTTGAACTTGCGTTTTTTCGGCCCGTCCCCGCGCTTGGCCGATTGCGGATCCCACCCGGGCCGGTCGCCCTGATAGGTCTTGCCGCGTGCCTCGCGCGAGCCGTCGGCGGCGACGTCCGGCGGGCCGTCGACCCGGGCGACCTTGACGGTCTTTTCCATGACCATGTCGGGGCCAAGGGCGTCGATGAATTGCTCGGCGCGGTCGGCGCTCAGTTCGACGAAGGTTTCCGTGTGGAAGATGCGGATCGCGCCGATATCCTTTTTCGTCACATGGCCCGCGCGGCAAAGCATGGGCAGAAGCCAGCGCGGCTCCGCATTGTGTTTGTGGCCGACGGAAACGGAAATCCAGGCGCCGCCCTGAAACGCGTCGCGGCGGGCCTTGCGCTCGCCCCGGTCCGGACGGTCGCTGAAATTCGCCGGATCGACGTCGAGGAGTTCCTCCGGCGCCGACTGGCTTGCCATCTGCTGGCGCAGGAAGGCGCCGGCGATCTGTTCCGGTGCGTATCGGCCGAGAAGTTCGGCGGCGAAGGCTTGTTCTTCGTCGTTCAACGGTTCGGTCAACAGCGGGTCCGCCAACAGGCGTTCGTGGTCGCGGGCGCGGATTTCATCAGCGGAAGGCGCCTTGGCCCAGGTCGCCTCGATATTCGCACCTTTCA
This sequence comes from Rhodospirillaceae bacterium, assembly GCA_002696205.1. Classification (GTDB taxonomy): domain Bacteria; phylum Pseudomonadota; class Alphaproteobacteria; order Rhodospirillales; family Casp-alpha2; genus UBA1479. The sequence goes on from NZRL01000092.1 coordinate 5,177, forward strand.
GCAGCCGTTCCGTACGGTTACGCATGTTGTGCGGCACGATCAGGGCGCAGACGCCCTTGCGCCCGGCGCGGCCCGTGCGCCCGCTTCGGTGCAAAAGGGTTTCGCCGGTCTTCGGGATGTCGGCATGGATGACCAGTTCCAGGTTCGGAAGGTCGATGCCGCGGGCCGCCACGTCCGTCGCGATGCAGACCTTGGCCCGCCCGTCGCGCATGGCCTGCAGCGCGTGGGTCCGCTCGTTCTGGCTCAGCTCGCCGGATAGGGCGACCACGGGAAAGCCCCGGTTGGCGAAGCGGCTGGTCATATGGTTGACCGTCGCCCGCGTGGCGCAGAACACCAGCGCACTTTTGGCGTCGTAATAGCGCAGCACGTTGATGATCGCGTTTTCCCGGTCGTTAGGTGCGACCGCCAGGGCGCGGTATTCGATATCGCCATGCTGCGACCGTTCCTCGGTGGTCTTAACTCGGACCGCGTCGCGCTGATAACGCTTTGCCAAGGTCGCGATGGTCCGGGGCACGGTGGCGGAGAACAGCAGGGTCCGCCGCTCGTCCGGGGCGGAATCCAGAATGAATTCCAGATCCTCCCGGAACCCCAGGTCGAGCATCTCGTCCGCTTCGTCCAGGACCACGGCGCGCAGGGCACCGACATTCAGGGACCCGCGTTCGATATGATCGCGCAGGCGGCCCGGCGTGCCGACGACGATATGGGCACCCTGGTTCAAGGCGCGGCGTTCGCGGCCCATGTCCATGCCGCCGATGCAGGACGCCGAAACCGCGCCCGTCATTTCATACAGCCAATCCAGTTCGCGTTTGACCTGCAGCGCCAGTTCACGCGTCGGGGCGACGACCAGGGCGAGCGGCTGATCCGCCCGATCGAATCGGTCGGCACCCGCCAACAGCGTCGGCGCCAGGGCCAGCCCGAAGGCCACGGTCTTGCCCGACCCCGTCTGGGCGGAGACGAGCACATCGGCCTCGGCCAGTTCGGGGGCCAGGATCGCGGTTTGCACGGGTGTCAGGTCGGTATAGCCGCGCTTGGCCAATGCCTGGCCGAGCGCCGTTGTGACGCCGTCGAATTCGGTCATGTGTCAACTTTCGGAATGCGGGTTTCGTGCGCCCGCGCGCATCAGGTCGCCTTCGGCGCACGCGGGATGCGCCCCTCGGGCGCGCCCCTTGTGTTGGCCCGTGTTGTAGTTAGTGCGGCGAGGCCTGTAAAGCCTGGACCTTCGGCCTAGAGCAGATCGCGGTCGGCGGCGGCAATGGCCGCCTCCGGCGTCATCCCCGGCTCCAACAGCGCGACGCCCGTCCGGGCTTCCAGGAACAGACCCTGCGCCGTTTGTGTTTCGCGCAACGCCGCCTCGATCTCGGCGGCCTTCCTGCGCCCGCCGTCCAGGCCGTCTTCGAGAACCGCCAGGGCGAAATCGTTGCCGCCCAGGCAACCGACGACCATCGCCTGATGCCGGTCCGACGACAGCACGCCGCAGGCCGAGCGCAACGCCGCATCCAGCGCCTCGCGGCCATGCCGCCGGCGGATATCGTCGCCGTTGGCGAGGTGGACCAGGATCAGCGACGGGCGGGACTGGGTCTGACCCAACCGGTGGATCAACTTGTCCAGGTCGTGCACGATCCCCCGGCGGTTGAGGGCGGGCACCACCGCGTCCTGGAATTCCCGTTCCAGCGCGTGTTCCAATTCTTCCTGGGCATGGGTCAGCTGATGGCGCAGCGGTTCGATCTCCGCCGCCATGCGCTCAAGGGCATGCTGCGCCTCGGGCGTCAGGCCCTCCATGGACAACAAACCCGAGACGTTGATCGCCGGCTCCGTATGGCCGTGCGGGGTCTGTTCGTCCTTGTGTTCGTCTTTCTTGCCGCCACCATGGCCGGCGCCGCCGCCGTTGCCACCGCCGGATCCGACCGGCTGGATGGGGGCCGCTTGGTTCACGTCCATGACCACGTCTCCCTTTGTCCGGGTCTCTGTTGTCAGGCGCCCTTTCGGGCGATCAAACGGACTAATCTAAAATTAGATTACCGTCATGTGGTTAAGAAAGGCTTGCGATTCAAGGGCATATTGCAGGCTTGCGAAGGCGGCGGCGGCCCATATAATGGCGCGCTTCCCGTCACGGGAAGGCGATTTCAGAACGCCTTCACAGGAAGCGAGGTTACACATGCCGGACACGGCCGCCGACACCCCCTTGATCGGCATCATCATGGGCAGTCAATCGGACTGGGACACCATGCGCGAAGCGGCGGATGTGCTGACGGCGCTGGGCGTTCCGCATGAGACGCGTATCGTCTCCGCCCACCGCACGCCGGACCGCCTGTTCGAGTACGCCAAATCCGCCAAGGGCCGTGGCCTGAAAGCCATCATCGCCGGGGCCGGCGGGGCCGCGCACCTGCCGGGCATGGCGGCGGCGATGACGCCCCTGCCCGTATTCGGCGTGCCGGTCGAAAGCAAGGCGCTGAAAGGCATGGATTCCCTGCTGTCCATCGTTCAGATGCCGGGCGGCGTGCCCGTCGGCACCCTTGCCGTCGGCAAGGCCGGGGCCAAGAACGCGGGCCTGCTGGCCGCCGCCGTGGTCGCCCTGATGGACGACAACGTCGCCGCCGCGCTGGACGATTTCCGCGCCAAGCAGACGGCGGGCGTCGCCGAAATTCCCACCGACACACCACCGGCATCCTGATCATGGCGTCCGCATCCGTGCATCCGCTGCCGCCGGGCAGCACCATCGGCATCATGGGCGGCGGCCAATTGGGCCGCATGACCGCCCTGGCCGCCGCGCGGTTGGGCTACAAATGCCATATCTTCACGCCGGAGACCGATTCACCGGGCGAACAGGTTTCCGCGGCGGCGACCATCGCCGATTACGAAGACCGCAAGGCGCTTAAGTCCTTCGCTGGCTCGGTCGACGTCGTGACCTTCGAATTCGAAAACGTGCCCGCCGAAAGCGCCGAATACCTGGCCGAACACGCCCTGGTCCGCCCGGGCGCGCAATGTCTGGCGATCGCCCAGGACCGGCTGAAGGAAAAGGACTTCATCAACAAAACCGCGCCGACCACGCCCTACCGCAAGGTGACCTCGGCCGAGGATCTGGCCAAGGCCGCCGACGAGATCGGCCGCCCCGCCGTCCTGAAGACCTCGCGCATGGGATACGACGGCAAGGGCCAGGTATTGATCGCCCCCGATTGCGATTACGCCGCCGCCTGGGCCGCCATGGGGGCCGAAATCGGCATCCTGGAAGGCTTCGTCGACCTGGATTGCGAGGTCTCGGTCATCACCGCGCGGTCGCCGCACGGCGGCTGGGTGACTTATCCGGCGGTCGAGAACCGCCACGTCAATCATATCCTGGATACCACCCTGGCCCCCGCGCGCCTGCCCGGCGACCTGGCGGAACAGGCCGTCGCCATCGCCCATGATCTGGCCGATGCGCTGGACCTGGTCGGCCTCTTGGCGGTCGAGATGTTCGTCACCCGCGACAAACGCATCCTGGTCAACGAACTGGCCCCCCGGCCCCACAATTCAGGGCATTGGACCATGGATGCCTGCCCGACCAGCCAGTTCGAACAACTGGTGCGGGCCGTCTGCGGCCTGCCGCTGGGTTCGGTCGAGGCGCATCATGACGCGGTGATGAAGAACCTGATCGGCGACGACGTCACTGGCTGGCCCGATCTGTTGGCCGACCCCGGCGCGCGCCTGCACCTTTACGGCAAGGCCGAGGCCCGCCCGGGCCGCAAGATGGGCCACGTCAATCGGCTCTACCCCAAGGGGCAGTTGCCGAACGGCTGATATCGGGAAATTCAGACGGTACCGGCGAGGTCGTCCAAGGTGATGCGCCGCATCCGGTACGCTTCCAGCAATTCGATCTCGACGGCGACGGAGCGGCCCAGTTCGGCCAGCACCGTGTTTCGCACGAACCGCTTCAAATCCTCGGTCTGGCCCGGGAAGACCAGAATATTGGTCAGCAGTTCCCGGCGCACCGCGGGCGGAAAGGCCAACAATTCGCCGACCAGCAGCTGTTTGACCGCAACGGGAATGCGCAGGCTGCCGAACAGACGGTCCAGGCAGAAGCTGTAGATGCCGAAATCCAGGCGACCGGCCACATCGGCGGTGAAGGATTTGAATTCCTCGACGAAGATCTGCGGCGACATCGCGCCGTCCATCATCCGCCGAACGATATCCAGGAA
>NZRL01000093.1 GCA_002696205.1 Rhodospirillaceae bacterium
CGGCTGATGCCCGCCGGGCCCGGTGTCGATGATCGACAGCCGCCGATGCGCGAAGCCGACGCGGCCGCCGGGTGTCAGGCCCGCGCAATCGCCGGCGGGGGACAGGCCCGCCTCGGCCGACCAGGAACAGGCCCCCTGGTCGTCGGGGCCGCGGTGGGCGATGGCGGCGGACAGGCGCGCAAGCTCGGTCGGATCGACCGTCCGCCCCTTATCCGCGATGATGCCGGCAATCCCGCACATGGGCGTCAGGCCGCCATCCAGCGTCGCCGCCAGGCCTGGAACATCAGGACGCTCCACAGTTCCGTCGTGCGATTGCGGGTGCCGGCCAGGTGTTCGGCCCAGGCGTGGCGGATGGGCGCGGGGTCGAGCAGGCCGCCGTCGGATAAGGCCTCGTCCGACAGCAGGTCTTCCGCCCAATCGCGCAGCGGCCCCTTGATCCAATGATCGACGGGAATGCCGAAGCCCATCTTCGGCCGTTCCGTCAGATCGCGCGGCACGTAGCGGTCGAGCACCCGGCGCAGAATCCATTTGCCCTGGCCGCCGCGCACCCGCATATGGCGCGGCAGGGACCAGGCGAATTCGACCACCCGGTGATCCAGCAGCGGCACCCGGGCCTCCAGCGACACCGCCATAGAGGCGCGGTCGACCTTTGTCAGGATATCGTCCGGCAGGTAGGTCAGGGTGTCCAGCATCTGCATGCATTCCATGAACGCCGGCACGTCGTCGCGGACATTGTCGTCCCAGGCGACGGTCGGGGTTTCCGTCGCTCCCGGGACCAATGCCGCCGGATCGCGCCAGGCGGTGATCAGCCGACGGTAGAGCGCCATGTCGTCGGGCTGCGCCAGGACGTCGGCGAGTTTGTGCATCTTTTGGCCCGGATGGCTCGGCAGGCAGCGGGCAGGCAGGGGGGAAAGGGCGCGATCCCAGGTCTCCTCGCTTAGCATATAAAGGAGCCCCGCCGCCCCGGCGCGTAGCGGCCGTGGTATCCATCCCGTGCGCCGACGCAACAGATCGCCCCAGGCGTAGCGGGTGTATCCGGCGAAGACTTCGTCGCCGCCGTCACCCGACAGGGCCACGGTCACATGCTGACGTGTCAGGGCGGAGACCAGATAGGTCGGGATCTGCGATGAATCGGCGAAGGGCTCGTCATAAAAATCGGGCAGGCGCGGAATGACGTCGAGAGCCTGATCCGGATCGACGTATAGCTCCGTATGCTCGGTGCCCAGGTGTTTGGCGACGGCGGCGGCATGGGGGGCCTCGTCGAAACCGTCGACGTCGAACCCGATTGAGAACGTTTTTACCGGCCCGCTGCTCTGTGCCTGCATCAATGCCGCGACGGTCGAGGAATCGATCCCGCCGGAAAGAAACGCCCCCAACGGCACGTCGGAAACCATGCGCCGTTTGACGGCATCGCCGATCAGGCGATCGGCATCGTCGATGGCGGCGGCATCGGAAAGATCGCGGGGGGCGGCCTGACCGTCGTGGGCGATCCGGCGCAGATCCCAATAGCGTTCGACGCGGGCTGGCTGGCCCGCCTGTTTAATCAGGAGACAGCCCGGCCCCAACTTCGCCACACCTTTATATATGGCGGCGGGGGCGGGTACGTAGTTGTAGCGCATATAGGCGGCCAACGCCGCCGGGTCGATCTCCGGTTTGAAACCGGGATGGGCATGGAAGGATTTGAGCTCCGACGCGAACAGAAACAGATCGCCGTCCTCGCCCCAATAAAGCGGTTTGATGCCCAGACGATCGCGGGCCAGGACCAGGCATCGTTCCTCCCGGTCCCACAGCGCGAAGGCGAACATGCCGATCAACCGGTCGACGGTCGGGCGCAGGCCCCAATGGGAGATCGCCGCCAGGATCACTTCCGTATCCGAATGGCCGCGGTAGTTGGGCGCGTCGCCGGCCGCCGCCAATTCGTCCCGGATGTCCTCGGCGTTATAGACCTCGCCATTGTAGGCGATGACGTAGCGCCCGCAGGCCGAGGCCATGGGCTGCGCCCCGGCGGGGCTGAGATCGATGATCGACAGCCGCGTATGGCCGAGCGCGATTCCGGCGCCGTCGTCGCACCAGACGCCGTCGGCGTCGGGGCCCCGGTGGGCGAGCGCGGCGGCCATCGCCCGCGCCGTCGGATCGAGCGGCGCCGAGAGGCGCGGGTCGAGAATACCGGTCAGGCCGCACATGGGAACGTCCGGTTCAGGCCCCGGCCGGCCCCAAGGCATTTACATTGGCGGAGAACATGCAATAAGAGTCCAAGCCCGCGGGGGGCGCTCAGATCCGGAATCTTCATTTGGCTTCGATACTTATAACGGGTGGACGCGGTTTTATCGGCGCGGCCTTGGCGGAAAATCTCCGCGCCGCGGGCCATGCGGTGCGGGTGCTCGACAATCGAACCGACGCCGCCGGACCGGGCGACCCGGCGGGCGTGGAGTTCGTTCAGGGGTCGGTCGGCGATGCCTCCGTGCTGGCCACGGCGTTCGCCGACATCGATCGTTGCGTGCATCTGGCCGGCACGCCCGTTCTCGAAAATCCGCGCGCGCATCTGGCGGAAGCCTCCGCCCCCTTCCTCGCGGCGGTCGAGCCTTTGTTCGCGGCCGCCGCCCGAGACGGGGTTCCCGTGATCTACGCGTCCTCGGCGGCGGTCTACGGCGAGGCCGCCGATCTGCCGATCGCCGAAACCGCGCCGCGCCATCCGGTGACGGCGCACGGCCTTGAAAAGCTGTCCCTGGAAACCTGCGCCGCGCAATACGCCGAGCGCCGGGATCTCCCGTCTCTCGGCCTTCGCATGTTCAATGTCTATGGGCCCGGCCAAAACCTCGCTTCGCCCTATTGCGGCGTCGTTCGCCGGTTCGCCGACAAGGTCCTCAACGGCGGCAGTGCCGTGATCTACGGTGGCGGCAGCCATACCCGCGATTTCGTCTATGTCGATGACGTCGTCGATGCCTTTGTCGGGCTGCTCGATATTCCCTTGCAGGGGGCGGACGTCGTCAATGTCTGCACGGGGCGGGCGACGGAAATTCGTGACTTGGCGGGAATTCTCGAAACCGTGTCGGGGCGTTCCCTGGATCTCCGGTTCGAAGGCGATCCGGAAACCGAGGTCGCTTCCTCGGTCGGCGATCCGACGAAGGCGGGTGACCGCTACGGGATCGAGGCCCGTGTCTCCATCGAGGAAGGCGCGGGTCGCATGGTCGAGGCCCTGCAATCCTCCGCTGCGTGATCCGAGCACCGGAAAGAATTCTCCGCCGGTCAAACGATTTCCCGGAGCAGCGCTTCCACCCGCGATACTTCACGCGGCAGATTGGCCTTTTCCGAAACCAATTGCCGGCCGCCGGCGACGATGGTGTTCCGCAGGTTGTCGTCCGTCGCGATTGCGATCAATCCCTCGGCGATGGAAGCCGGGTCGTCGGTCGAGAAATAGCAATCCTTGCGATCGGTGAAGACGTGGCGGATGTCCGGGATATCGGCGATCAGTACCGGCGTGTCGCAGGCCTGGGCCTCGAGCACGGTTTGCGGCGTGCCGTCCGTATAGGCCAGGCTGACGACGGCATCGGCCGCCGACAGCAGGCCGGGCATCTCCGCTTCCGTCTGGGCCGGCACGAACCGAATCCGGTTTGAAATGCCGAGTTGGGCCGCCATGGTTTCGATTGATTCCCGGTATTCCCCATCCTGTTTGAACTCCGACAAGGCGAGAAGCGCATCGGGCACGTGCTCGAGGAGCACCGGCATGGCTTGAATGGCCAGGTGCTGGCGGTATAGGCTTTCGAGCGGCCGGGGGCTGAGTATCACCAGCGCATCGTCGCCGACGCCCCATGTCTCGCGCCAGGCCCGGCGCTTTTCCATATCGCGCCGGTAGTTCGCCGGATCGATGCCCCAGAGAATTTCGGTGATACGGCTGTCGTCGACGCCGAGGTCGCGGGCCGTTTCCGCGAGATAGGGGGATTTGACGGTCAGAACCTGGGCCGAGCGCAGGGCGAAGCGGGTCAGCCAGGCACGCAAGGCCCCCCGCCGTCCGGTGGCTTCGATCAGGACGTCCGAGCCCATGGCGTTTACCGCAAATGGTCGCCGGAATATCAGCGCAGCCAGCCAGCATTCGTATTCCGCTGCGTAATGGGCATAGAATACATCGGCTTTCTGGCGATGGATCGCCCAGGCGAGGGGGAAGGCGACAAGGGCCTTGTTGAGAAAATCGAAGGGTGTGTGCCAGCCATGCGGGGCAATCACCGGAAAATCGGTGGCCGAGCCGGGAACCCGTGAAATCATTGTGACTTTGTGGCCTCGATGCGCCATGGCGCGGGCGCGGGTGACGACATGAGTGTCGCGTGCGGAGCCGAGGAAACAAATGTTCAGCTTGCCGTCGGATATCGGCGCCTCGGCAATGCGGGGTTTCTTTGCCATGAACGACCGACGGATGGCTCGTATGCTGCGCCGAAGGAAGCGCCATGCCCGCGCCAGGCGCGCATAAGAAGGATATTCCGTGTGGTGATGCGTCGGCGCGTTGAGAATCTCTTTGAACTCAAGCTCGCCGAGTTCCAGTTTTTTGCGGACGAACTCCATGTCCTCGGCCAACTCGTCGGGCGGGTACATAGGTTTTTCCAGTTCCGCGACAGCTTGATCGCGGGTCATCTGGCCGGACAGGATCAATGACGACAGATGGGCCCGGCGTTTGTCGTAGCCGAACCGTTGCGGTAGCCAATAGGCCTGAAAGAACTTGGTGAACCGGGATTCGAAGTGCTTGGCGCCATATTCTTGCCACCCGATCTCTCGCGAAAGTTTCTCTTTGGCTTTTTCTTTTGTGTAGTCGACGAAGTCGAGCGGATTGACGATCTTCATGCCCGGCAGGAACCTGATGGGCGCGAGACGGGCATAGAGGAAGTTCCGGAACACGGACATGATCGGCAGCGTCCGGAGCGGCCGCGTGCCGAACCGCTTATGGATGGCGCGGATATGTTTGTCGTCGCGCGCGGTGTATTCCCAGGATTCCGGTAGGACACTCTCCGTGGCGATGTTGTGACCCGAAAGTACGTAACGGATCTTGTTCTCCGCCGTGAAACTGAACAACTTTGCGAAGATGGCGTGATCCTGGGGCGTGTCCTGGTTGGCGACGCCGGACTTAAGAAACGCGACCTGAAGGTCACGCATCTCTTCCCAATCGATCACGAAGGTATAAAGGTCGATATCGAGCTTCTTGACGAGGTTTTCGATGTTGCGCACGGCGTAAGGGGAATTCCATCCCGTATCGACATGCACCGCCAGTGGGCGGAGGCCCCATTCCTTAGCCGCCAGGTAGGCCAGGTAGGATGAATCCGCGCCGCCGGACAGACCGATCGTGCAGTCGTATTCGCGGCCTCGGCCCCATTCCTTGATCTCGGCGATCAGGGCGTCGAGTCTGGCCTTTCCGGCGTCGCCAGGCAGCCAGTCGGACCCCAACATCTGATCGAAGTTGAGGCAATGGTTACATACGCCGTTTTCGTCGAAGACGATCTCCGGGTCCGTGGTGTCCATGACACATCGGGTGCAGACTTGATGGGAGGTCTCAGTCATTCAGGTTTCCGGTGAAAAGATGGTGTCGAGTTCTTCTTCGCTGGGATAGCTGATCAGCACCGCCCGGTGCTTTCCCTGAAACACGAAATAGGCGCCGGCGGAGACGGCCGCCGCGCCGGCGGCGATGGCGGCGCGGAAGTCCGCGGGGCCCGAGGCGCCGCCGCAGGCGACGACCGGAACGGAAACGGCCGAGGCGACCTCGCCGATCAGGCCGGTGTCGTATCCCGCCAGGGTGCCGTCGCGGTCGATGGCGTTGATCAGGATTTCGCCCGCTCCGCGGTCTTCCATTTCGCGGGCGACGTCGGCCGGCTTGCGCCCCCGGCCCTTGCGGCCGTTATGGGTGCAGACGTCGTAGCTGCCCAGCATCTTCTTCTTGGCGTCGATGGAGACGACGACGCTCTGCGCGCCGAACAGGCGGGCGGCCTCGTCGATCAAATCCGGGCGGTCCATCGCGGCGGAGTTGATGACGGCCTTTTCCGCGCCGAGAAAGAACAGGCGCTTGATCTCGTCGACCGTCGTGATGCCGCCGCCGTAGGCGAAGGGCATGAAGCATTCGGAGGCCAGGTCTTCGAGAAACTCGAAGTTGGGGCCCCGGCCTTCGGCCGTCGCGCCGATATCCAGGACGACGATCTCGTTGGCTTCCTTTTCGTTGAATAGGCGCACCGTGTTCAGAGGATCGCCGACGTAGACCGGTTCCTTGAACTTGATCGTCTTGTACAGACCGCGCCCGCGCAGCAAGAGAACGGGGATGACCCGGGGCCAGTTCATTCAGGTGTTTTCCGCAAAGTTACGCAGCAGGTCCGCGCCGAACCGGTGGCTCTTTTCCGGATGAAACTGCACGCCCCAGACGTTGTCCCGCGCGACGGCGGCGGCGAACGGCCCGCCGTAATCGCAGATCGCGGCGACTTCGGCCTCGTCATTGCAGGCGAAATGATAGGAATGCACGAAATAGAACCGGGGGTCCGGGTCGTTGCCGGCGAACAGGGGGTGGACCGCGCCGTTCGGCTGGGCCGGGGCGACGGTGTTCCAGCCCATGTGCGGCACCTTTATTCCGGCCTTACGGGGAAACCGCACCACGTCCATGTCGATCCAACCCAGGCCGGGAAGCTCTCCCTCCTCGCTTTTCCGGCCCAGCATCTGGGCGCCCAAGCAGATGCCCAGCACGGGCTTTTTTGCGTCCAGCGCCTGTTCGTTCAACGTGTCCATGAGGCCGCTGTCGGCGAGTGCGCGCATCCCTTGATCGAAAGCGCCGACGCCCGGCAGGATGATCTTGTCGGCGGCGCGGATGTCGTCGGGCGTATCGGTGATCTGCGCCTCGGCGCCGACCTTGCGCAGCATGTTCTTGATGGCGCCCAGGTTGCCGACGCCGATATCGACAATCGCGATCATGCCCGTGCCATTGCCTTTTCCATTGAAGTCTGACCGCCGGTCCGGCGGGCCGTTGCGACCACGCCGTTGGAGCCGAGCCGCACGTCAATATGGTCCAGATCGCATTCCCGATGCCAGCGTTCAAACACCGCCGGAGTCTGGGGCAGGTCAAAGCTGGGCGACAGCATGTCGAAGGTGTCCAGGATCGCCCATTCGCGCAGGGTCGCATCGTCGGCCCGGGGCATATCGTCGATCGGATCGGCGACCAGCAGACGCCAGATGATCGCCTGGCCGTAGGGTAGGCGGCGCAATAGCCGGACCAACGGCCACATGAAGGTGACGTAGCCTTTGCACCACCGATACAGCCGTTCGGAATTCATGCCGCGGGTTAGCGGGCGCACCCAATATCGCGTGTTCAGCCAATAATATGACAACGACTTCAAATAAATATCGGTCGCTATATGGCCGCCGGCCTTGACCATCGGAACCAAGGCTTTGAACGCCGCTTCGGGGTTCGGCGTGTGCTGCAGCACGCCGTAGCAAAGCACCCGGTCGAAGGCGCTTGTCGGGAACGGCATGGCGTAGATATCGGCCTGAACCAGAAGCAGTTTCGGATGGTTGCCGTTGGACTCGCGGTTGGCTTCGACCGCGTCCGAATAGTCGAAGGAGACGACCGTGGCGCCCCGGCGCAGCAAGGTTTCGGTGAATCGGCCGGATCCAGACCCGGCCTCCAGAAGGACCTCGCCCTTCATGTCTGCGGGCCAGGCGGTGAAGGTATCGAGCCTGTCCTCGGAAACGTTGTGGCCTGATTCCGAATCGTATTGTGTGCGCGCGTGCAGGTTCCATTCGAACCCGAAGTTCTCGGCGTAATTTTCCGACGAGACGAAGCGCGGCACGAAATCGACGATGGGATAGACCGGCGCCGAAGCGCCGCTGCCGTTCTTGGCGACCAGCCGCCCGGACTTCACACGTCCGCCTTCGATGAGGCCGTCGGCGATCTCCAGTTCGGCGCCCGTTTGCGGGCAGCGCAGTAATGAAAGGTGTTCGGGTCTCATGATCGTCCTGGAATGGCGGGGCGGTCAGGCGCGGCGCAGCCGGCGGCAGGCCGACGACGCAACGACGCTTATGAACAAGAACGGCCCCGTCGCCAAGGCCCGGCTGAACCAGCAGGCGGCTTTTCCCGGGGCCGCCGCGCGCAATGACAGGACGGCCATGCGTAACGAGGTGAGGATCAGGTATCGCCGCAGGCCGCGCCGGGCGTCCGGAGCCAGACCGCCGCGGGCCAGAATGTCGCGGAACGCGGTCGCCGCTTCGCGGTGGCGGCGGGCCTCCCATTCCGGGCGATGGGTAATCTGTCCCGCGTGCATGCGGATGGCGACCAGGGGATCGGCCAGGGCCGCCAAGCGGTGCCGTTCGGCAAGGCGAAAGTACAGAAGGTAGTCCATGCAATAGGCATAGGCCTCGTCATATCCGCCGACGGCTAGTGCCGCCTCCCGCCGGAACATGATCGACGAATGGGACAGAATGCTGTCGCGGGCAAGGGCGGTCATCAGGGCGTCATGATCCTGCGGGGGGATCAGCGGCGCCGTGCCGGGGAAATCGTCAGCGCCGGAAAATTCCGTTGCCGCGCTGGCGACCAGGACGACGTCGGGGTGGCTATCGAGTAGCGCCGCCTGCTTTTCCAGGCGGCCGGGCATCGCCACGTCGTCGGCGTCCAGCCGCGCGACGTAGTCGCCGCACGCCGTCGCCATCCCCTTGTTCAAGGATTGGCTCAGGTTCAGCATTTCCGTATTGGTGACGGTGACGATCCGTGGGTCGTCGAGGGAGGCGATGATCTCCGGTGTTCGATCCGTCGAGGCATTGTCGACGATGACGAACTCGAAATCCGCGAAGCTTTGCGCAAGCACGCTGTCTATGGCTTCGCGCAAATAATCCTCGCCGTCCAGAACGGACATCACGACCGAGACCTTGGGCGGCGTCACGATCTGGCTTCCGCGATCCGGACGGCGCCCGGCAGCAGGTCTTCGCGCAGCGCCTGGGCGAGCGGCCGGGGCGACCAGTTCAACAACGCATTGGCCTTTGAATTGTTGCCGAAGGAAACCGGCGCTTCGCCTGGCCGCATGCCGCGCGCACCGAACCGCAACAAGGCCGTGTCGGCGTCCATGGCGTTGGCGATCTCGACCAATAGGGTTTTCAACTCCGTCGCCCCGCCGGAACAGATATTGAAGATGTCGAAGCCGCCGCGCGCCAAGTCGCCCGCCATCGCGGCCCAGCCCGTGCAGACATCGCCGACGCCGATGAAGTCACGCCGCTGGGTGCAGGGCGATAGGTCGATGTGCTGTCCGGCGGCGAGCCCGTCCATCGCCTGGGCAAGCAGTTTTCCCGGATGATCGAGCCGCCCGAACGGAATGTAGAGTCGTCCCACGCGGCAAGGTACGCCGGTTGCGGCGGAAAGTTCGCGCGCGCGCTCGGTCTCCGATTTTTTCGATCGGCCGTAGGGCATCTCGGGGGCCTCCGTCTCGTCCTCGCGATTGGCGCGGTCGCTCGCCGCGTACTCGGCGGATGATCCGGTGACGATCACGCCGCCGCGGGATCCGGCGAGGGCGCGGAAGATGGCGTCGAGGGGGGCGACGTTCACGGAATCGCCCAGCGCCTGGTCGTAGCTCAAGGAGGCGTAATCCACGGCATGGCCTGCGTGATGAATCCAGATGTCTGGCGCGAAGCGGTCCACCAGAGCCCGGACGGCGCCGCCGTCGGTGATGTCGAGTTCGGTGAGGATCGCGCCGCCCGCTTCCGCATGGGCCAGGCGGTCGGCCCGGACGCCGTCGTAGCCGGCGCGCGGTCGGCTATGGGTTGCGGTTACGCGATGGCCTGTCCGGGCGAAGGCGTCGGCCAGGTGCGCGCCGACGAAGCTCGATGTGCCGGTAACCACGATGGTGCGGGGCGCGGAGCTCATCTCCAACTGTAGGGAACCCCGTCCGTATCGGCGGGCAAGCCATCGGCCTCGGCCGGATCGTGAGGAATGCTCGCGCAGTTGGCGAGAACGGCCGGTGTTTCGCCGATGCAGGTGAAGCCGGTCCATAGACCCGGCGCGACGGTTACCAGGGAATAGGTCGCGGGGCTTGCCGGGCCCAATGTGATCTCGCGGAGCGCTTTGCCGTCCGGGTCGAAGACGACCAGGCGGATGACCCCCACGACGCAACACAAGTTCAGGGTCATCCGCCGGTGGCGCTTCCAGGCCTTTACCGCTCCCGGATTGACGACAGAGAAATAGATCTCGCCGAACCCGGCGAACTGAGGCGCTTCGGCCCGCAACATATGCATGACCGCGCCGCGCTCGTCGGCGATGACCTGCAGCGGCGTGACGGTCAAGCCGGGGATCCCGTTATGCTCGTCGGTC
>NZRL01000094.1 GCA_002696205.1 Rhodospirillaceae bacterium
AAATCACGAAAATCTCATGTATTGTCAACCGGAGGCCGAACCAAAGGCGATGGCTTGGTTCTGTTACATGCCGATAGCCGCCAATCGCGGCGACGGTGTTCGACACATCATTCGGATCAACGCCAATTATCCCCGCAAACATATCGCGCCCGATCTCATCTCGACCGGAAGCCGGAAAAGATACGGGCCTGACCGGCACCGCCCATAGGGGCGGATGCCGACAGGCCCGCGAATAAACCGGCGGCGCTGCTTAGCCGTTCACCACCGTCACCAAACCCTGTTCCGGATCGACGATCACCTCATCGCCGGTCTGGATCAGTTGCGTCACGTCGCCGTCTTCGAAGCGGTCGCACATGGTCAGGTTGGCCAGGGCCGCGCCCTGGGCCAGAATCGTGTTCGCCGTGTTGAACAGGATCGCCTTGGGGCAGATGTTGCGCGACTTCATTTCGTGCAGCATCCAGGCCGAGGCGACCCCGCCCTTCGACGTGTTCAGAACCAGGATCTTGTCGTGATAGGACTGCCCGCACAGCTTATGGGCCGGGCGGGAAAACACGCCCTTCTTGCGGTCCAGGTCATAGCGGGCCGAGAAGTTGTCGTCGGCCACCAGGGCGATGCCCTGCACTTTCTCGCCGATGCCCTTGTGGCATTTCAATTCCTTGGTCATACGATTTCTCCTGCAACGGCGGAGGCGACGCATCGTTCCATGCTCGCCAGCGCCGGGGTATAGCCATAGCCGCTGATGATGTTGACGATCTTGGCCGAGTTGCTGAGCAGGCGCGTCCAGCCGTTGGCCTCGCCAATCTCGCGGGCGTATTGATTGTAGAAGCAGGTCCCTTCCAGCACCTTGGCGCCGGTCCCTTCGATGACGTCGATCAGCCCCATGCGGGTGGCGTCCGGATAAACCTGCGGCGAGGTGCAGACGATGACAGCCGACTTGAACGTCTTGCCGGCGCATTGCGCCGCCAGGGCCTGCATCTCGACGATGGACAACTGCGGTGCGGCGAAGACCACCACGTCGATCTTGTCGCCCTTGGCGCCGAACCCGGCGCGCAGGGCATCCAGGTCCGCCTTGGTGATTTCCTCGACCGGCAGCTTGTCGGCCCCGACATCGGCCAGGGTCTCAGCCTCGGGCGTGATCCCCGCCATATGGAACAGCGGGGTCGAGCCGAAGCTCGCCATCGCGGCCCCCATGTGCTTGGCCTCGTCCGAGGTCGGCACGACCTCCAGCCCTTCGATGACCGGCACGGCCCAATAGGATCCGGCGAGCTTGCCGACCAGCGCGCCGAGCACGCCCCAATCGGTCAGTTCCTTGGGTTGTTCGCGGACCACGAAGCGCCGCGTCGCCTGACGATTTTCATCCAGGTGCAGGCCGTAACGCGGCGTGCGTCCGGTCAACCCGGCGGCCAGGGCCGACGGCCCGCCTTCGAAGTTGGAGCGCGCGCCGCAAATGCTGTTGGAATAGATCACCACACCCGTATCGCCGTAGGCGACGTGGTCGCCCAGGACCGGCGGCATGATCGTCTGATAGTTGACGCAGGTATTCGTCATCAGGATGCCCATCTTTTCGCAGGCGGCGATCATCCGCCGTTCCAGCGTGGCCATCTCTTCGGACTGGCCCAGCGGGCGATAATGATTGAGGTCGACGCCCCGGGGATCGGTGATCATCGGGATCGCGACGCGCGCGCCCTTGGCCACCATGTCTTCCAGGAAATCGCCGCCGGCCTCGCCCAGGGATTCCGGGTCGGCCATCATATGGGCCTGACTGACCGGCACCAGGTCCGGCGCGTCGAACATGCCCCCGACCTTGATCTGGTGATCGATGGCCCAGCGCTTCGCTTCGCCCATCTCACCGGCCAGCATGGCCTTTTCTTCATCCGTCAAATTCAAGGCAGTCTCTCCCGTCCCAACAATCGGGACGCGTTAATCCGCATCCCTCAAAAAGAATATAGTAATTAAGACATAGTAATTTACACTGTCAATGGCGCCTCTCCGGTCGACCGAAGCGGCGCCCGACCGACGCGCGACGTGCATAGAGGATTCACATGACCGGCTTTTCCGCCAGGAAGACCGAGGATTTCGTCAAACGGTACTGGCCCGAGCAGACGGACCTGCCGAAACATGAGACGCTGTCCCGGGCCTTCACGGAATCGATCATGGACGGCTTTTGGGCGGCGGGGGCGCGCCTTCCGACGGAGGCCGAATTGGTCCGCACGACCCCCTGCAGCCTGGGCACCGTGCAACGCGCGCTGCGCAATCTGGCCTTCGCCGGGATCATTCAACGCCGCCGCGGCAGCGGCAGCGTCGTCTCGGATCTGAGCCGCCGGATCGACGGGCCTTGGCATATGCGGTTCCTGGATGCGGACGGCGCCGCCGGCAGTTTCCTTCCCGTCGCCACCCGCGTACTCCAGCGGGATATCATTTCCGATCACGGCCCCTGGACCGCCGACCTGGGTCAGACGACGGACACGGTCGTCCGCATCGAACGCGTCATGGTGATCGACGACCGATTCGACGTGTTCAACCTGTTCTACGCGCTGGCCGACAATTTCCCCGAACTGGTCACCCCGCCGCTGGCGGAATTGAACGGCATCAACCTGAAGGACATGATGGCCCGGGGGCAACACCTCGCTGTCGAACGGAGCCGCCAGTTGATGCGCTTCGAAGACCCCCCTGCCTGGATTTCCAAAAAATGCCGATGGCCCAAGGGCGAGCGGGCGTCGGTCCTGAACGTCGTCGGATACGCGCCGGACGGCCAGGCCATGTACTACCAGGACTACTTTATTCCCCCGACGGACCTGACCCTCGACCTCGGGATGCCCCCGCGCACTTACGCGCCATAGCCCCTCGCCCGGCACGGTCGACCCGGCAGGAATGACCGTAGGCCGCCGTCTCTCAGCAAAAAACGCACACGGCATTCGGCCTTATCGGGCCTGCCCGACAATCAGATAGCGGCAATCAGATGGGGGGTTTTAGAAGCGGAACCGGAACAGGGACGAAAACCCGCGGATCACACCGCGGAACAGATTCCCGACATGCCATCCTTCGGCCAATCCACGGTCCAGCGTCTCGGCCAGGTCTTCCGGCTTGGCTGAACGGACGGCATTCGCATTTTGCCCGCCGCGAGCCAGGTTCACGGCTTTGTTACCGCCGCCGAGATCGACGGTCGAAAAATCGACCGTGTCCTCGACCGTCCGACCGCCCTTGGATTGGCCCGGATTGGCCAGTGCCTGGCGCGCTTCACGCATCAATTTCTCGCCCAACGTGGTCGGGCGGGGAAGCGACGCGGCGGAATTGTGAACTTGGCTCACCATCTTTTGAGCATACGCCTTTAGGTGCGAAATTGACATGGAATTCACGCGTCCCCAATCATCATGAAAGACAACAGGGAACGCAGCCATGTCATATATTAGAACGCTATTCACCGCCCTTTCAGTGATGTTCGTCACGGGCATGTTTTCGCCCGCGTCGGCGCAGAATCCGGCACCCGTGGTGGTCGAACTGTTCCCCTCGCAGGGCTGTTATTCCTGCCCGCCCGCCGAGGCCTATCTGGGTGAGCTTGCGGAACAGTCGGAGATTGTCGCCCTGGAGTTTCACGTCGATTACTGGGACAGCCTGACCTACATGTGGCACGGGCAATGGAAAGACCCCTTCTCCTCACCCCAGTACACCGCGCGCCAGCGCGACTACAATGTCGCCATCCGCGGCCAATCCGGCGTCTATACGCCGCAGATGATCATCGACGGCCGTTATGAAGCGGTCGGATCGCGGCGTTCGCAGGTCGCCGATGCCATCGACCGGGCGTCGCACGTACGCAAACTCGACGTCGCGATCACCCCGGCGTCCGGCGGCGGCGCGTTGGAAGTCACGCTATCGGGCAGCGCGGGCGGCAGCGATATCGCGGATGTCTTTCTGGCGCGATTCCTCGATCGCGCCGAGACCGAGGTCGAGAAAGGCGAAAATCACGGAAAAATCCTGGTCAGCCGCCACATCGTCCGGGACCTGCGCAAGCTGGGTAACTGGCAGGGCGCGGAGAAAAAGCTGCGCCTTCCGAACGATGCGCTGGCGGACAACCCGGAGGGCAAGGCCATGGGCTGCGCGGTCCTGGTACAGGCCCCGAACCAAGGGCACATCCTGGGCGCGGCCCTGTGCCCGCGCGGGCCCGCGTCCTAGGCATCTGTCCCTACCGTCCCGATGCGGTCTGGCTTCACGGCGAAACCGTTCCTATATCTCCCGCAATGAGACGACACCGCCCCCATTCCCGACCGTCGGTTCTGATTGCGGCCCTGTTCATCGGCGCCCTGCTGTCGGCCTGTGCCCAAGCGCCGGAAAGCCGCCCGTTTTCCGACATGCAGGCGGAACAGGCCGCCATTCAGGCCGCTTTGACGTCCGGCGAAACAGATACATCTCGGAGCTGGCAGGGCCCCGGCGGCACCGGCGGGACGGTCACCCTGAAGGGTGGCCCGGACGCCGAAGGATGCCGCCGCGTCGAAGCAGCCGGCCCCGGCGGCGCCGTCACCGACACCTGGTGCCCGACGCCACATGGGTTTTGGGTTCATCCCGACGAACTGTTCTACCGCAACGCCACCGGCCGCGAGACCTATGGCGGCAGCCTGCGGTCACGCGACATCCAAGCGGGCGCGGGCGTGCCGTCCCGTGGCGCCGCCGCCGCCGCCGACCGCCCGGACCAGATCGACTGCCTGCGTCTGCTGCGCGATGAACGGCGGCTCAAACAGGACGGACGCGACAGCGCCGCCCGGGCGAAGAGCCGCGCCTTTCATCGCTGCCTGCAGCGAAGCGACTGATCACAGGTCCAGCTTGATCGTGCCGTCCGCCCGCGACACGCAGGCCGTCCACAAAGTATCCCGCTCGTCCGGGCGCAGAACCATGTCGGCATGGACCGGCGCGCCGTCGAGGTAGGGCAGCTTGCATTCGCCGCAGACCCCGCCGCGGCAAGAATTCGGGACATCGATCCCGGCGGCCGCCAACACGTCGATCGCCGTCTCTTGCGCGCCGACGGTCAACCGACGGCCGTCGCGGGCCAGAAGAATATCGAACGGCGCGCCCTTGTCCGGCCCCGTCGGGACGACGCCCGAGAACCGTTCCAGTTCGACCGACCGTCCCCACTGGGCGCCGGCCCGGGCCAGCGCGTCGAGCAACGGCCCCGGGCCGCAGGCATAGATCGCGCAATCCGCTGGCAGCGACCGCACATAGGCGTCGATATCGAACCGTCGACCAGGATCTCCGCCGTCGCAATGCACCGCGACGTTCTCCGCCCCGGCAAGCGCCGCTATTTCGTTCAGGAACGGCAGGCGCTGTTCCTCGCGCCCCAGGAACAACATCCGGAACGGCCGCCCCTGCGCCTTCAGCCGATAGGCCATGGCCAGCAAGGGCGTGATCCCGATCCCGCCGGCGACCAGAACGACCGGCGCCGCCCCGTCGCGAAGCGGAAATTTGTTCCGAGGGTATGAGATATACAACCGGTCGCCCGGGGCCAGCGCGTGCATGGCACGTGATCCCCCCCGGGAGTCCGGCTCCAACAGCACGGCCAAGCGGTATGTGCGAAGGTCCGCCGGGTCCGAGCAGATCGAATAATGGCGGATCACATCGCCCGGCAGATAGACCGCGACATGGGCGCCGGCCTCGAACCCCGGCAGGGTATCGCGTTTGGCGTGTCGGAAGACGAACGCCCGGACGTCCGGCGAGACCGCCTCGACGGCCTCCAAGACCACCGGCATCTTCAAATTCATGGCCACCCCGCCTTACAGGGGTTCGACCGTATCGCCGGGGCGAATGGTGCCGCCGGAGACGATCTCGCAATTCAAGCCGGACCGGTTGAGCAGCAGATTGAAAAGCTCCATCTCCAGCAGTTCGTCGAGATACTTGCAGGGCCGGTTCAGACGGCCGCCCAGAAGCACGACCTCCCCCACCTTGAACTTCCGCCCGACCAGATGATTGAGCGGCGTATCGGTGACGGTCAGATTCCGGCGGCTCAGGTCGGGCGTGAGGTCGATCCCGTGATCCCGTTTCAACGCCTCCAGGGTTTCCATCTCGATAAGGGTCACTTGGCGGGCGGGAAACGGCTTGCTCGAATAAGTGCCGTTACCGAGCAGGTAGCGGTCGCCGTCGACCCCTTTTCCGGCGATGAGGTCGGCCGATTTAAGTTCTTCCATCTCCACCGACGCCGCCTCGGCGATGTGGATGTGTTCCAATTTTCCGGTCCAATGCATGCGGTATCTCCTGGGGGTCTAGTGACTATCCTTCGGGTTTTATTGCCTTTTTTAAAATTGGGCTACCCAGTTATAATTGTTTATTGACACACCCATCGTTCCTTTGCAAGTTTGATGCAGTGCAACAAGACGAGGATCCGATGGACAAGATCGTGGACCGCTGCCTGGCCGGCTTTCTCCTGCTTTTCGCTTTGGGGAACCTGATCGGCCTGCCCTACCAGGAATGGGCACAACGTGGCGGGCCGAAAGTTCTGGCGCCGGAATTCTTTCCCGAACTCCTGCTGTCCGCCCTGGCCGTCGCCGCTCTGATCCTCTGCGTCCTGACCTTTGCCTTGCGTCCCTACGACACCGATTTCGAGGCCCCCCGATGGTCCGGCCTGCTGCTCGGCCTGGCTCTCGTCCTGTTCGCCCTCGCCGTTCCCACCTTCGGGTTCGTGCCTTCGGCCATCGTCCTTTGCCTGGCCGTGATGCTGGCGATGGGTGAACGGCGCCTGATCGTCCTGGCCTCGGTCGCCATCCTCGCACCGGTATCGGTCACCTGGATCGCCGGCCGGGTCCTACACGTCGTCTTTCCGTAAATCGCCGCAAGAAACGATCGGAGCCCCCATGGAATTCGTTGAAATCGGCTGGCAGGTACTGGCCGACCCACACAATGTCCTGATGGTCGCGGTCGGCCTTCTGCTCGGGATCGTGTTCGGCGCCCTGCCGGGGCTGAATGCGATCGTCGGCGTCGCCCTGGTCCTGCCCTTCACCTTCAGCCTGTCGCCGGTCGCGGCCCTCAGCCTGCTGATCGGTCTGTACAAGGGCGGCGTCTACGCGGGCTCCCTGCCCGCCATTCTGCTGAACATTCCCGGCGCGCCCGAAGCCGCCGCGACATCCCTGGACGGCAACGCCCTGGTGCGGCGCGGCCTGGGCGCCAAGGCGATCGGCGCGTCGTTGTTCGCCTCCGTGTCGGGTTGCCTGGTCGGCGACCTGTTCCTGATCGCCGTCGCCGCCCCCCTGGCCTCGGTCGCCCTGCGGTTCGGGCCGGCGGAGTTTTTCGCGCTGTTCGTGTTCTCCCTGTCCATCGTCGGCGCGGTCTCCGGGCGCAGCCTGACCAAAGGCATAGCAGCGGCGCTGCTGGGCCTGATCGTCGCGACGATCGGCATGGACCAGATCACCGGCACGGCCCGGTTCACCTTCGGCGTGTTTGACCTGTCGGGTGGGATTTCCCTGCTGTCGCTGATCATGGGGGTCTTCGCGATCAGCGAAATCCTCATTCAGATCGAGGAAAGCCGAAAGACGCCGGCGGCTGAAACCGCGTCGCCCGCCGCGGCCGGAGCCAGCCCCACCGCACCCGGCCCCGGCAAACATCTGACCTTTCGGGAGATCGGCTCCCTGCTGCCGACGGTCCTTCGGTCGAGCGCCCTGGGGGCCTTCATCGGCGCCATCCCCGGCCCGGGCGCCACGACCTCGGCCTTTGCGTCCTATGCGCTGGAACGCCAGCTTTCCGACACACCGGACAGCTTCGGCAAGGGCAACATCAAGGGTGTCGCCGCACCGGACGCGGGCAACAACGCGACCTGTTCGTCGACCCTGATCCCGCTGTTCACGCTGGGCATTCCCGGGGCGCCCATCGCCGCGGTCTTCGGCGGCGCCTTGATGATCCACGGGATCACCCCCGGGCCGTCCATGTTCAACAGCGATCCGACGCTGGTCACCGCCCTGATGATCATGTTCGTGGTGGCGAGCCTGTTCCTGCTGCCCGTCGGACTGACGGCGTCCCGCTTTTCCCTGAAACTGCTGGCGCTGCCGCGAAGCATTCTCTACCCGGCGGTCCTGGTGCTGTCCTACACGGGTGTTTACGCCAACAGTTCGTCCACGTTCGATCTGATCGCGATGAGCGTGTTCGGCCTGCTCGGCTACGCCATGCGCAAGGTGGGCTTGCCGGCCTCGGCCTTCGTCGTCGCCTTCGTGCTGGGCGCGCCGATGGAAAGCGCCTTCAAGCGGGCGATGCTGATATCCCAGGGTGACCCGGCGGTCTTCGTCGCCAGCCCCATATCCGTTCTGTTTCTTGTTCTTACCGTTTTGGCCTGTGCAGCCGTTGTCTGGCAGCGGCGCAGGTCGGCCGCCTCAGTGGAGGGGCGGAATTCAGGGAAACCTGATGATGCTGCCATGTAACCCCCTCCCGATACCCAGGAGAAAAAAATGAAACTGAAGACAATCCTCCACTCCGTCGCCCTTGCCTCCGCCTTGTTCGCGGTCGGCCAGACGCCCGCGGCGGCCGCCGAATTCCCGGAAAAACCGGTTCGCCTGATCGTGCCCTACGGCCCCGGCGGCGGCACCGACACCATCGCCCGGATCATCACCGGCTCGATCACCGGCTATCTCGGTCAGCCCATGGTGATCATCAACCGCCCGGGCGCGACGGGAACGGTCGGCACGGCCGCCGCCGCCGCCGCCGACCCCGACGGGTACACGGTGCTGATCAGCGATTCCGCTTCGATGTCGGTCAAACCGCAGACGGAAAAACTGCCCTACGCCTATACCGACTTCAAAGTCGTAGCCTCGATCAACGAAGCCTACTTCATGCTATCGACCCCGAAGAGCAAGGGCATTTCCTCGCTGAAGGAATTCATCGCCGCCGCCAAGGAACGCAAGCTGACCTACGCGACCTCCGGCATCGGCAGCCCCTTTCACCTGGCGATGGAACAGATGGCCCGCGTCGCCGGGATTGAAAAGCAGCTGACCCATATTCCCTTCAGCGGCACCGGCAAGGCGGTGACGGCGGCCCTGGGCGGCCATGTCGACGCCATCGTCAGCTATCCGAACGCGGTGATCAGTTATGTCGAGGACGGCAAGCTCAACGGTCTCGCCGTCTCGGCCAAGAAGCCGCTCACCGTCCTGCCCGATGTTCCGACCTTCGCTGGCTCCGGCGTCGATTTCACCAGCACCGGTTGGAAGGCCCTGTTCGTGCGCGCCGACACGCCGAAGGACCGGTTCGAAGCCCTGCAGAAGGCCGCCCTGGCCCTGGGCACGGACAAAGGCTTCAAGAAACTGATGAAGGCTTTGGGCGAAACCATCTCGGTCAAGCCGGGCGCCGAGTTCGAGCCCGTCTGGCATGCGGAGTACAAGGCCTTCGCGAATATTTTGGCGGATTTGGGAATGACTAAATAGAGTATCGCCAAGAAAGACGACAGGTGGCGTCCGCCCGCTTCGCCCCCCCGACCGGGGCGAAGCGGGTGACGGCGTCCCCCAAAGAACAAGGGCAAGGGAGAGGAGCCCCAATGGACAACGATGACGACGACCGCTTCGGCGCGTTCACGGAAGTACGGACCGTTCGATTGTATGAAACGATCATCGATCAGATCGCATCCCTGGCGGAAAAGGGCGTCATCAAACCGGGCGATCAATTTCCCTCGGAACGCAAACTGCAGGATCTATGGCGGGTCAGCCGCCCGGTTCTGCGCGAAGCCTTTCGCGTCCTCGAACGCCAGGGCGTCGTCAAATCCCGGGCCGGCGGCGGGCGCTACCTTCAGACGGCGCACATCCCCAGCAACAAGGAATTGCGGGCGCAAAGCCTGCTTGCGACGCGGGATCAGCTTCTGCTGCTTTGGGAAATCCGTGAACCGATCGAATTGATGGCGGTCCGGGCCGCCGTCGAACGCGCCGACGACAGCCAGATCGAGGATATCCTCCGCCCGCTCGCGCAATTGAAGGACCTGGAGCCGGAAGAGTTCCGGCTCGGCGATTTCAATCTCGATTTTCACATGGCCATCGCCCGTGCCAGCAACAATCCCTTCACCCAGGAAGCGCTGCGCGCGCTGATCGACAAGGCAAGGGATCTGAACCTGAAAGGCCTGCTGCCGCTGCAAGATTGGCGGACCCTGCAAGACGACCATCAACCCATCGCAGACGCAATTGCCGCGCGCGACGTCGACGCCGCCGTCGCCGCCATGAAGCAGCATTTCGAGGAACTGCGGAACAGCATCAAGGACGAACCTGAATGACACTTCATCTCGGCATCATGGGCTGGGGTACCATCGGCGAGGGCGTCGGCCGCCGGATCGCCGACGGCGCCATCGCCGACGTCGCGTTGACCGCGATCCTGCGTCAGCGGAAAACCGATGACGGCATCAACATGCCCGCCCCCATTTGTCGCGATCTGGCCGCATTCCTCGCGGCAAAACCCGATCTGGTGTTGGAAGCGGCGGGCGGCGATGCCCTTCGTGCCTTGGGCCCGCAGATCGTCGAAAACGGCGTCTCGCTGGTCGTGATGTCGGCGGCGGCGCTGGGCGATGACGATTTCCGCCACGACCTGACCGAGCGCGCACGCAAATCCGGGGCGCGTATCTTCGTCTCGGCCGGCGCGCTCGCCGGGGTCGATGCCTTGGCGGCCAGCCGCTTCGGGGCGATCGATGAGATTCGCATCGTGCAACGCAAGCCCCCGGCTGCCCTGCTGGGGCCCGACGAAGCCGCGGCCCTGGAGGCTCCCCGCGTGATCAACGCCGCCTCGGCACGGGAGATCGGTAAACAGTTTCCGAAGAACGCCAATATCGCGGTCAGCGCCGCCCTGGCGGCGGACGCCCTGGACCGAACCGTCGTCGAGGTCGTCGCCGATCCTTCGGCCCGTCTGAACATGGCGGAAATTCACGCCAAGGGTGCTTTCGGGGAGTTGACCGTCAATATCTCGAACGCGCCGAGCGAGAACAAGCGCACCTCGATGATGGCGATCTACGCTGCCCTGTCGACCATCGCGCGGCAGTCCGACACGCTATCTTTCGGCGCGTGAGGCATATCGGCCGGCCTAAACGAAGGCGCGGACGCTATCCTTTTACTTTCGCGGCATAAGACTCGGCGTCGGCATCGCTCCATCCCAGAACGTCGGTCAGGACCTCGGCGGTCTGCTCGCCCAAGGTCGGCGGCGCCGAACGGATGACGACGGGCGTTTCCGACAATTTCAGGGGCGATCCGAGAATACGTTCCCGGCCCAATGTGGAATGCTCGACCTCGACCACCATGTCGCGGGCTTTCACTTCGGGGGCTTCCAGGACCTCGTCGACGGTCCGGATCGCACCGGCCGGCAAACCCGCCGCATGCAGATCGACCAGCCATTCGTCACGGCCACGGGTCATCAGGATCGCCTCGACGATTTCATATAACGCGACCCGGTTGTCCGCCCGCGACCCGTTGGTCGCGAAACGCGGATCGTCCGCCATGTCGGGACGGCCGAGAACGGCGGCGAATTTGCGGAACTGCCGGTCGGCGCCGATCGCCAGAGCCAGGGGGTGATCCTTGGTTTCGAACGGCCGGTACGGGACCACCGACGGATGGTCGTTGCCCAACCGCTTCGGCCGCTCACCGGTCATCAGATAGGCAGAGCCCTGATTGGCCAACAACGTGACGGCGCTGTCCAGCAGGGCCGCGTCGACGAACTGCCCCTTGCCGGTTTTTTCCCGGTAATACAGGGCGGCCAGCACGCCGTTCAGGGCATCCTGCCCGGCCGCCATGTCGGTCACGGCGGCCCCCACCTTCATGGGCGGCATGGTTTCGTCCCCGATGATCGACATCAGGCCGCTTTCGGCCTGGATCAGGAAATCGTAGCCGGCGCGGTCCTTCGCGGGCCCCGTGCGGCCATAACCCGATACGGCGCAATAAATCAGCCCCGGGTTGTCGGCGCGCAACTGCTCATATCCGAGGCCGTATTTTTCCATGGCCCCGCCCCGCAAATTCTCGACCAGGACGTCGGCTGTCATCGCCAGATCGTGGGCGAGTTTTTGCCCCTCTTCCGTTTTCAGGTCGATCACGATGCTTTTCTTGTTTCGGTTCGTGATCTGGAAATAGGCGCTTTCGCCGTTCTGGAACGGCGGGCCGAAATGACGCAGGTCGTCGCCCTCCGGGCTTTCGACCTTGATCACCTCGGCGCCCAGGTCACCCAGGATCATGGCGCACCACGGCCCGGCCAGAACGCGGGAAAAATCGAGAACGCGAATACCGGCGAGCGGCCCGGCGTTGTCGCCGCCGGACGAATTGGTCTGGGATGCCATGGATGTTGCCTTCGGTGGTTTTGGTCGGATGTTTCCTGTCGCGCGGACGGGGCCCGGGCGCCATTGGGACGGGCGTCCGTTTTACACACCCGGCCGGAAAAACGAAAGAGCCCCCCCGGGAAACCCGGGGGAGCTCAGCCGTGCCTTCAGAACGTCTCCTAAGGTTGAGACTCTGCCGGTCCGAAGACCGACGGGTTTGCAACCTCCCCCGAAGGGGAAGCAAGAGTGTCAGGCAATATCATTGAAGACATTGCCCCTGGCGGTTTGAGTGTCTCCACTCTCACCTTTAGGCTGGTTCGCGGGGTCTTCTCCGCGGTCCTCACCAGAGGAGTTGCTGTCCTGAGACGGCTGAGTGGCCGCCGAAGGAGAGGTCGATTCTTCGAGTGATTGCCGTTCCTCAGAACGGAAACCACTCTCGACAGCATCCTCGACCTCTTCACGAGTTTGCTGAAGCGAGTTCTCGGTGCTTTGAGAAATCTGCTTCACAAGCGTCAAAGGAAATGACGCGACAGTAGAAGCTTGATCAATCATAGCGCTTCTCCGCTCTAAGGGTGACGTTCTGTCAGCCCTATCTATATGACACATGTACGTCCAAAAATAAATATGGCAACGACATGTTGCCCGAACATTCGCCTTAACCATTGAAACTATAGGGTTTCTAGCGCACGGCAAGTCGCCCAATCAGGCATGATCACGCCTCACCCCGCGGAAAACCGGGCGGAATCACGATAAAAACGGATCGTTCACACGGCGATCAAGGCCCGGATCGGGGCCTAGGCGGTCATTTCCGCGCGGTACCCCAGCACCCTTTCGGCGAAGTCCGGATAGGTTCCGGCGATCTCGCGGCCGATCTTCGACCGCAGCACGCCGAGCATTTCGTCGCTCGGCTCCGCCGTCGTCGGCACGTTGTCCGGCACGTCGAAATCGAAGCCGGTATTGTCGCGGACTTCCTCGACGCTATGTCCCGGATGGACGCTTTCCAGGCGGAAGCGCCCCTTGTCCCGATCGAAGGACATCAGGCAGAGTTCGGTCACCAAAGCCTTGGGCCCGCCGATGCGATGCACGTCGGGTGGGCTGACACCGGGGGCGCTGATGAAATCGACCTTCTCGACAAAGACCCGCCGGGTATGTTCCGGGCGGAACAGGATCACGTTGGGCACGGTGAAATACATATAGGGCGACCCGAACGATCCCGGGAAACGCCGCTCCAACGCCGGGTACGCGCCCGTGCCGACCAGGTTCAAATTGGCCTGGCCATCGATCTGCACGCCGCCCAGAAAGAACACATCGATGCGCCCCTGCCCGGCGGCGTCGAACAATTCGCGCCCGCCGTCGGTGAACGGGTTGTTGGCCGTCCCCTGGATCAGCGAGGCGCGCAGCGCGCCGCCGGTCAATTCGCGTTTCAACAGAACGGCCGAGCCGGGTACGGGCGACGCCGCCCCCACCGCCGCGTTGCCTTTCTCGGGCAACAGTCCGGTGATGACGGAGATCAGGAATTCTTCGGAAGAATAATCGGCCATGATCAGGACGCCGCCTCGGCCTGACCACCCAGAACCTCGCGCTTGAGATAGGCGTCGAAGCCTTCCTGGGTGCGGGCCTCCTTGGCGTAGGCACGGATGTGGTCCATGTCGGCACCGTAGCTGCCGGCGAGGCCCAGGGGCTTCGCCCCCTCCACCGCACGGGCCAGGCCGCCGATGTACATGGCCGGGATCGTGCCCGCGGACAGAACGGGATCTTCGGTCAGGTCGCCGTCGTGCAGTTCCTCATACGTCGCCAGCGTCGTTTTCGCCGCATGGGCGATGGTGAACAACTCGTGCCGCTTGCCGACCCAGATGTTGCCGTGGCGGTCGGCCAGCGGCGCATGGACGAAGGCGACGTCGGGCCGGATCGCCGGGACCAGCAGGATACGCCCGTTGCCTTCGCCCATGGGATCGTCCACGACCTTCCAATCGTTGCGGTACTTCACGATGTCGGAGCCGATGATCCCACCCAAAGGCATGAAGGGCACGCCCTTCTCCGACGCCTGCAGGGCCGTATGGATGGCGGGACAGGTGCTGTCCTTCATGGTCAGGCTGCCGTCCTGCACGCCGCGCGTGAACGACGGGGCCAATCCGGCCTCGCCCAGGGAAACGGCGGCGGCTTCCATCACCCGCAGGCAGCCGGCGCCGATCAGAAGGTCGGCGGCCATGCCGGAAACGGGCACGGCGATCGCATGCAGGTCTTTGACCCCGCGGCGGATCAACGCGCGGATCAATTCCATGGGAACGAAGCTGTAATCGGGCGGCAGGGCGACAAGCGCCCCGTCGGGCACCTGTTCGGCAAGGGCCGCGACATCGGTTTGGTCGGTCATGATTTTCTTGTCCGGTGTTGGATGTTTCACCCGCCAGGGTGTCACAGGGCCGGAAGGCGGTCAATTCCCGCTGGAGGCGCCGCCACCCCGTCTAGGCCGTCGCCCCTTGAACCGCCATGCCCGCCTTCTTCCAGGCCTTCAGACCGCCGTCCAGCACGGCGACCTTGTTCAAGCCGTTCTTGCGCAGAATGCGGGCGGCGCGGGCGGACAACTGGTCGTTTTTGCAGACGACCAGGACCGGCGTTTCCGCGTATTGGCCCAGGTCGCTTTTGATGTGGCGGATACGGCCCATCAGATCGATCAGCGGCAGGTTCAGGGCATTCGCGATATGGCCGTCCTTGCCGGAAAATTGGCTGGGCGAGCGCACATCGACGACCAGGGTCTCCGCATCGGCGGCGATCTGGTCGCGGGCCTCTTCCGGCTTCACGTACGGCACACCGGCAATCCAGCGCGGAATTTTCCGCCCGATATAAAAGGCGAAAACGATCAGCAGCAGGCTCATCACCGTGCGTTGGTCGAATGGGAATTCGGGGGTTTCCATGGTCCGGTGTTCCGTTCTTGGGGCCGATGTGCGGGGACGGAAGGTATACCCCAGGAACGGTGGTCGCGACTAGTCGATGACCGCGTCTTCCTTCCCGGCGCTATCCGGCAGGCCCACGGCCCCCCGCTTGTCGATACCCGCCAGTTGGGCACCACGAAGATCGGCGCCGGTCAGGTCCGCGTCCAGCAGGCTGGCGCCGCGCAGGTCGGCATCGCGAAGGTCGGCGTTGCGAAGGTCCGCCGCCTCCAGGTCCGCGTTGCGCATGTCGGCGCCGTTCAGTTTGGCGTCGCGCAGGATCGCGTGGTCCAGATTGGCCCGCACCTTGCCGCCCTGAGCCTTGGTCGAAATCACCACCTCGCCCAACAAGGCCCCCACCATGTTGGCACCGACCAGATTGGCGCGGGTCAGTTTGATGCCCCGCAGGTCCGACCGCGCCATCTCGGCACCGCGCAGGTCGGCGAAGGACAGGTCCGCCATCAGCAGTTCAGAGCGGGAAAAATTGACCTTCTGCAGGATCGCGAAGGACATGTCCGACGCCGCCAGGTTGACGCCCGACAGGTCCTTGCCCGTCAGGTCAGTCTTGGAAAACACGGCGCGCTGGCCGTCCGATCCGTTCGAATCGACCCACCGCGCATGCAACAGCACGATTTCCTGCAGGCTGATATCCAGATCCTCGACCCGCTTCGCCAGATAGGCGACGTCCAAGTTGACCTTGGTCAGGTCCATGTTGTCGAAGATCGCGCCCACCAGGTCGGCGCCCGACAGGTCGGCGTTCGACAGGTTGGTGTGGTTGAACACGGCGCCGTGGAAAATCGCGCCGGACAGGTTGGCGTCCGTGAAGTCCGCCCCTTCCAGGTCGCATCCGGTCAGGTTCGACAGCGACAGGTTGGTGCGGATGAATTTCGCGTTGCGCAGGATGCAGTCGGTCATGTCCGTCTGCACGATCATGGAATCGGAGACCTTGGCCCCGGTCATATCGGCGCCGCGAATGATCGCCTTCTCGAAGCCGCCGGTGGCATCCTCGTGGACCACGGGGATCAAATCGCCGCCGCCCTTCTTCGGTTTCAAAAGGACCCCGTCGCGCATGTCGGCATCGACCAGAGTCGCCCCCGTCAGGTCGGAGCCCGCGAGGCAGGCCCCCCGGATATCGGCTTTGTCCAACTTGACGCGTTGGAGGTTCGTGTAGCGCATGTCGGCGGCGAACAGGACCGCCCCTTCCAGATTGGCGTCCGACAGGTCGCAATGACAGAACAATGTGCCCGCGCATTCGATGCGCGCCAGATTGCGGCCGGAAAGGTCGAGGTAGCTGAGATCGAACATGGACAGGGTCGCGCGCTCGCCGCCGGTGCGCCCGTTGGCGAACAACATGTGTTTCTCAAGGATCTCATCGAGTTCCTGTTGAGAAATTTTCTTCCACTGATGATCGCCGAATTCTCGCGAACTCTGCAGAGACATCAAGCGACTCCCGCTGGCTTAACCCCACCGGTCCCCGGTCCGGCCCAAAAATCCAATAGGGACTATAGCCAGCGCCAAATAAACGAAGGGTAAATTTCCTTAACACCCCTGCAACATTCGCATATCGGGGCGATTGCTCCTACCGGCATTTATAGCTATCTATCGCCCCATGAATGATCACTCTCTCACCGATTCCGCCCCCGTTCACGTGATCGGCGGCGGCCTTGCCGGTTCGGAAGCCGCCTGGCAGCTGGCCCGCGCCGGCGTGTCCGTGGTGCTGCATGAAATGCGGCCCGAACGGGCGACCGACGCCCATCATACCCAGGACATGGCCGAACTGGTCTGCTCCAACTCGTTCCGCTCCGACGATTACGAGACCAACGCCGTCGGCCTGCTGCACGAGGAAATGCGCCGCCTTGGGTCCTTGATCCTGTCTTCGGCCGATGCCCACCGCGTGCCGGCGGGCGCCGCCCTCGCCGTCGACCGCGAAGGTTTCGCCGCCGCGGTGACCAAAGCGGACCTGGACGATGTCCAGCGTGATTCTATCGGTGCGCCTATAGGTATAGGGCGGAGGGCGTCGTTTGATGAGGC
>NZRL01000095.1 GCA_002696205.1 Rhodospirillaceae bacterium
GACCATATGTCCGAGACGCTCGGGACTGATCGCGCCGAAACGGTACCTGCGCAACGGCGCAAGGCAAAGCGCCAGTGCGCCGATGACCAATCCCCCGGAAAGTTGGCATGTGAAGATGATGCGCGATTTCAGAAGCCAGACCGCGCGCCGCAGGGAAAGGGGAACGATTCTCCGGTAAAGCTTCTTCACCATCTGTAATCCAGGGAAGGTGGAAAAGGGACAAGCCCGGCGGTTGCCCGGCCCGCGAAGCGGGGCCGGGTTAGGTTTCGCCGTTGGTCGCCCCGAGGCTCATGTCGACGATGCCGCGTCCGAGTTTTCCGCTTTCGAGGTCTGCGAAGGCCTGATTGATTTGATCGAGGGAATACTCGTGGGTGATCAGGCCCGAAAGCGGCATGTTGCCCGTGAGATGCCATTGCGCGTAACGCAGAATGTCGCGGTCGGAATCGCTTTCGCCGCCCCAACTTCCCTTGATATTGCGGCCTTGGATCAGGTCGAAGGGATCGATGGCGATCGTTTTTCCCATTGCCGGATTCCCCGCGAGGACGCATAGACCGCCGCCCGTTCTGACCGACTTCAATGCGGTTTCCATTACTTCGGTGATGCCGGCGGCCTCAATGGCGAAATCCACGCCCTTGCCGTCGGTAAGCTGCAGTATCTTCTCGAGCGGCCCTTCGGTGGAGGCGTCGATTGTATGTGTCGCGCCCATTTTCCCGGCGTGCGCGAGCTTGTCACCGCAGATGTCGATTGCGATGATCTTATCGGCTTTGCACATGGACGCGGTGAGCACCGCGCTTAGGCCGATGCCGCCGACGCCGAATACGGCGACGCTATCGCCCGCGTCGACCTTCATGGTGTTTAAGACGATTCCGCCGCCGGTCGGAATGGCGCAACCGAGCAAGGCGGCTTCACGGAGCGGCATATGTTGGGGAATAGGAACGAGCCTGTTTTCAGAAATAACGGCGCGCCGGATAAAAGTGCTGACCGCGCCCGAATTGACCGGGCCGGCCTCGCTGCCATACTGGGTTGACGGGACGTCGGCGCCGTCGCCCTTGAGCCAGGTAACGACGACCCGGTCGCCGGGCACCACCTTGGTGACCCCCGGTCCGACCTCGAGGACGGTTCCGCTGCCTTCGTGTCCCAACGTATGCGGCAAGAATCGGTCGGGCCCTCTATTGCCCTGGATCTCGTTCAGTTGGCTATGGCAAACGCCGCTATAAGCGATATCGACCAGAACCTGACCGTTGCCGAGATCGGGAAGAACAAGTTTCATAAGTTGCAGCGGCTTCCCCGTTTCCACAAGTACAGCGGCTTCAGTTCTCTCGGTCATTTTTAGGCTCCAGCTTTGCTTATTTGCTGCGTTTGATGGTGGATCCGCTGAACTCGACAAGGGGATTGTCGAGATACCGGGTCATTCGGATCGCGGCGCCGAGAACCTCGCGTGCGCCAAGCCCCCCGTCGACGGTCAGCAATTGGCCGGAGATGTAGTGCGATAAATCGGAACACAGGAACGCGGCTGCGTCCCCGATGTCGGAGTCTGTGCCGGCCCGACCGAGAGGAATCGTCGACTCCATGACCTTCGCCATCGACGGATGGTCGGCATGGAGAGGGGCATTCGTCCGCTGCACAAGACCGGGAGCGATCCCGTTGACGCGAATGCCGCTTGGGCCGAGATGGCAGGCCAGATAGCGGGTCAAATGATCCAGCCCCGCCTTGGACATATGGTAGGAGAGGCTGCATTGGTCTTCGGCGATCGCGCTGCCGACGATCGATGAGATGTTCACGATGCTGCTGCCCGGACGCATATGCGGTCGGGCTTCGTTCGTCAGTCCGATAACGGCGCGCAGCACGACATCGGCGTGGGGCTCCCAATCGGTATCGGTCAATTCGCCGACGACCTTCTTGTCGCGTCCGGGGGCGGCGTTGTTGACGATTGCGTCGATTCCTCCCCGTTCTTTGACGACGGTCTCGACGACTGTCGAAATTCCGGTCTCTGTGGAGATGTCGGCGGAAATGGGCAAGGCGCCGAGATCCCGGGCTTGGGTGAGCAGGGCCTCTTCCTGAAGATCGACAATGCAGACGTTGGCGCCGTGGGCGGTCAAGGTGCGCGCTATGCCCGCCCCGATGCCTTGTGCGGCGCCGGTGACGATTATATTCCGGTCTTTCAGCAACATGTCCGTTCTGTGTTCATGGTCTGCGCGACGGGCGCATCTCGATCCAATTGAGATTGGCGCCCCGATCGGACTCGAGGCAATGGCGGATCGCCGTCGCGACATCTTCCGGGCGAAGGGTCCAATTGTCCGGGTCGACACCGGGAAAGCCCGTGTTGACCGGCCCCGGTGCGATCAGGCTGACCGAGACGCCGTACTTTTCCAGATCGAGAAACAACGCCTCGCTGAAGCCCTGGATCCCCGATTTGGATGCGCAATATGCCGTGCCGCCGGCAAATGCGTATCGGCCGGCCCGACTCCCGAGGTTGATAATATCGGCCCGCGCGGAGGCCTTGAGAAACGGGATTGCGGCCTTGCAAATATTGAAGGTTCCAATCAGGTTTATTTCAATCATCTGGCGCCAGTCGGCCGGCGACGCATCTTCGATGTTTTTGATATCACCGACGCCGGCGCTGTTGATTACGGCGTCCAGTCCGCCCAGCGAATGCGTGGCTCGTTCCAGCAAAAGGCGGCATGAATCGTAATCGGCGACATCACAGACCTTGCCGGGCAGGTTCAGGTCCGTACAGGCGGCGTCGACGGTTTCTCTGTTCCGTCCGGAAATGAAGACGGACGCGCCTGCATCCGACAGGCAGGTCGCCGCGGCGCGCCCGATCCCTCGGGTTCCGCCCGTAATCAAAATGCGGCGGCCGGTGAGTGGCTGCATCAGGCGACCGGTTCCGGGCGCCTGAACAGGCGGTTGATGTAAGGATAGCGCATCAGCAACCGGCCCAGCCCATCGATGGAGTGGCTGTAGGTGTCGCGGAATTCGCCGATGCGGTCAGCCTGCTCCGCATCATGCGAGATCGAAAACAACCTCCGCTCCGATAGCATCGCCTGACCGGGGGGGACGCGGAATTTCTGACGCTCGATCTCGGGAAGATCGATCGAAAAGCTTTCGACGATCTGTCCCGGATTGGAAAACAACTCGCTTTTTCTCAAGTAGCTGTAACGTTCCAGATCCTTGATGAAAAACCTGGTGTCGTCGTCCAGCCTGCGCGTCGCGCAAATCGCTTCTTCGAGCAATTGAAACAATGCGGCATTGATCTCCTTGAAATTCAGGAAGAACGCCGTCGCCTTGCCTTTCGACATCTCATTGGTGCCGCTTTCGTCGGAAAGCATGGCGTCGATGTTTCGCTCGACATACTCGGCAAGCGCGGTTTTCGACGGCCAGGTGAATTTGGTCATGCCGTCGATGAATTCGTCGTACATGGCTGCGATTGCAGGCCCAAACTCGCGGCGGCGTTCATAGAACTCCATCATCAACTGAAACCAGGAAAGCCCGAAGGCGTCGCAGGCGCCCGCGACCTCATTGAAGATGCCGCCGTTATGGAGAATCTCAATCGTGAGGTCCATTTCTCGGCATTTCGCATAGTCCTCGAATGAAAGGGTGGAATGCGAAACCAGAATTTCCTCGAACTCGCAGGCGACGAACTCTTCGCCGGCCAGGGTGTATTTTCCGAACGAGCGCGGCACGATACGAAACAAGGATTTCATGTCGTACTTTTGCCGTTGCTCCGGGGTGTTCAATACGGTCTGTGGCAATAGGATGAACTGGTACATCCGGATATTGTCGAAGCCGAGTTCGACCGCGTCGTTGAGCGACTGCCGATGGGCGTCGAGGCTGTCTCCGGGAAGGCCCAGGATGATTTCGGAATAGGTGCCGGCTTCCGAGGCGCTCGCCATCTTCCCTGCGGCGGCGAGCTTTTCCACGGAGATATTCGAGCGGGCCACGTTTTGCAGGACCGTCTCGTTCGTCGATTGCAACGAAGCGGCCATCGAAACCGCGCCGTTCAGCGACTGGATGATTTTAATGACCCGTTCTTTCTGATTTTTCCCGGTCGAAACATAAATGTTCTTGGGATAGCCGAACTCGCTTTGGCATTTCGCGAGGACGTTGGCTTTTGTCTGATCCTGTTTGAACATCCCGAAGTTCGCGTCGGAAATGAACAGGTCTTTGGGGCCTTTGATGCGCGGCGAAATGTATCGCATTTCTTCTTCGAAATCGTCGACACGCTGCTTGACCAGGTTGAAGTAAGACGAGCCTTCCGTGCAGAACGCGCAGCGGAAGGGGCATCCCCGCGTCGTATGAACCAGCGGCGAAAGCTTGTGGTCGAAGAATTTATCCATCAGCCCCATGGTATAGGGCGACGGGATCGACGAGATCTCAATGCGCGGCAGGTCCGGGCCGGTGATTATTTCGCTGTCGACCGGATAATGGATGTTGCCAATCTCCAGACGCGCCGATTTCACCCGATCCGCCTGGAAGGCGCGGGCGGCAAGCGCATCGTACAGGCGCAGGAAGCTCTCTTCGCCTTCTTTCACCACGGAGAAATCGACGGCGTCTCCGCAGGTCTGCCAAAATTCGTTCATTTCCTCGGGTGTGAGGCCATAGTTGGGGCCGCCGAATACAATCGTCGTGGACGGCCAAAACTTCTTAATGCG
This sequence comes from Rhodospirillaceae bacterium, assembly GCA_002696205.1. Classification (GTDB taxonomy): domain Bacteria; phylum Pseudomonadota; class Alphaproteobacteria; order Rhodospirillales; family Casp-alpha2; genus UBA1479. Next base: position 4,653 of record NZRL01000095.1, read on the forward strand.
CCGTGCGTAGGCAAGGGACAGGGAAAAGTTCCAAGAGTAGTTGGCGAAGCCGACGATAATCGGCGGCGGCGCCGTTTCAAGGGCGTGGCTCAGGTCTTTCGGATACTTGAACAATTCGACCGATACGTCCGCGCGCCGATTTTTCAGCAGATAGGCGCTGATCAGTCCGATCGACAATGGGAAGACATTCGACGACAGGATCGGGCCGTCGTGCGTCAAATCGGCGAGATAGATAGTGTTGCGGGGCATGGTTGTTTCCGTGTGTCGGATGACGTGTCTGTAATTGCCCACTAATCGCTTTTCGCAATAAACCAGTAATAGTCGCCAGTGTAGCCGACCTCGTCGAATAAAGCCCGCCAATCATCGACATGCATATAGGTCAAGGCGGTCAAATTCCAATTCAACATGGCCTGCTTTTCATCGTCGTTACGCCAGGCGTCGTTCATTACAAACGCGTGTTTTCTGGTGACGCGCATGACTTCGCGAAGCGCCTGCTTGCATTCCTCGAGAGGCAGGTTATGGAGCGTGTTGATCGCCAGGACCAGATCGAATGAATCGTCCTCGAAGGGAAGGTCCTTGGCGTCCGCGACCTGTAGGAATTCTTTGACTTCCGGTTTGGCGTTTTCGATTGCGTAGGCGGATACGTCAATCCCGCGCACCGAACTGTCGGGCATCAGTTGTTTGAAATCGTGCAACATGAATCCCTTGGCGCAGCCGATATCCAGGATCTCGGCGTCGGCGGCCAATTGATAATGATCCCGAATGAAGGCAACGGTGTCGGTCCAGAACCGCGGATGGTAGTTGAACCCCCCGTACCCGGTCAGGCGGTCGCCATCGAAAAAGTGTCGGTCGAAACGCCGTGCGACGGCGCGATGCTCTTCCGTGATCATCTTTGCGCGTTCGTCGATCGGGCGTTTGGATTTCGGGTACTTTTCGAGAAGATTGATTTCTTGCTTCATGGTCGTTTCATTCCGAAAGGGCGATTTGTCTTGCGCGCCGGACGTTTTGGCCGGGTCAGCCGGCACCCGGCATCAGAAGACCAAGGGCTGGTTGTTGGGGGTCGTATGTTCGACGATGGCGGCCTTGTCTACGGAAACCACGACCGCGCGATGGCCTGATCCCGGTTCGAACAGCCATTCGGCCAAGGTGCCGACTTCCGCTCGGTTGCCTTTCTTGGTCTCGATCCCGAACGCCGAGATTAGCTTGGCAAGGTCGTACGGCGGAAGGTTCGGCGACTTTCCGATATCCGTTGCGAAATGGCGGCCGCCGAGAAACGCATCCTGAGTTTGCCGGATAATGCCGTACCCTTCGTTATCGATGATGAGAATCTTGATCGGCGTGTCCAGATTGTTTGCGACGGCGAGTTCCTGAATATTCATCATAAATGCGCCGTCACCGGATATCGATAAGACACCGTCGCAGCCATTGCTCACCGCTGCGCCGACCGCGGCGGGAAGCGAATAGCCCATCGTGTGCAGGTTGAAAGACGTCGAAATCGGCGGAGACATACATTGGTCCGCGGCTTGATAGGTCCAACTCAGCGTTGCGCCCGCATCGCTGAACGCCCAATAGGATTTCGGACAGGCATCGAGAAAGGCGGCGATGGAGGCGACACCTTGATGATTGGCAATGTCCCCGGAAACGGTGGGGTTCGTTTGTTTCCGCCAGTCGGGGGCGCTCTCGGTCGAGCCGTATTCGGGCCAATAGATGGTGTTGGATTTTTCCGACCGAAGTTTGGTTTCGAGGCCTTCCAACGTTTCGACGCTGTCGCCGACGCAATGGGCAAGGCGGTCCCCGAAGTCCGTATGAAGACGGGCGAGTTCCCGGGTATCCCTGTTGATGGCGATAATGCGGGCATTGGGCGCGAAGATGTCGTGCGCCTTGCCCGCCTGGTGCTGGAGCAGGTTCAGGCCGACGGCAATCATCAGGTCGCTCTGTTGAACCAAACTGTTACCGGCGCCCGGGCTGTGCCCTCCGAACAGCCCGACATGAAACGGGTTTTCGTAATTTTGCAGCCGTTGACCGCCCCACGAAAAAACAGTGGGTACGGAAAAATCCCGGGCGAGCCGGTCAATCAACGCGCGCGCGTTGTCGTCCGTCCGCCATACGCCGCCGCCGACGGCGAAGACCGGCCTTTCGCTGGACGCCAGGGCTTGCGCGATCCCGTCAACGTCAATGGCGGCGCCCGGAACGGCCCCGGCATCCACCGCCTTCACCTTGCCCGCGTCGGCATTCGCGGCAAAAGGCTGGCGCTGGAAATCGTCTTGGATTTCCAGAACCAAGGGACCGTTGGCTTCCCGCGTCGATATACGGGCGATGGCCGCAAGGGCATCGGAAAGTTCCGAATCGGTTCCGACCTTGATCGTCGTGTCTGCAATGAACTCAGCGATCTCAGCATGAGGCGCTTCTTGAAAGCCGTACATTTTTGTCTGGAATTCCGCCGCCTTATTGAGCCCGCGGTTGACCTGTCCGCAAAGGAAGACGGATGGCACGTTGTCGTAGTAACAGGCGGCGATGCCGGTGATCAAATTGAAGAACCCCGGACCCGTCGTGACGATCGCCCCGGCGGGGGCGCCGTGGGCGAAA
>NZRL01000096.1 GCA_002696205.1 Rhodospirillaceae bacterium
CGTGAAACCTCCGATAGAGAGTATGGGTTACGGTCAAGGTTTCACCGCTTGCGGCTTTCCGCCCCGACAGGACCCCCGTCCCTTGGGTATCGCGGTGACAGACGGCAGGTCTCCTGGCTTACGGGTCTCGGCATCATCCGGCCTTCCCGGACGGCGGTCCTCTTCCCATACATGAAGAAGAACCGGGTCCAGTGGCGCGACGTTGAACGATGCTCGCCGCTCACAGTTGCGGGGGCAGCCACGGTTCGGAAGCCCCCGGATTGGGTCCGCTTCGTTCCGTGTTCCCTCTTAGCCCCGGGGCCTTATGCCCTTGATCGGGGAACCGTCTGGCGGCGACTATAAGGAACGGCGGGGCCGCCGGTCAATCAAATGCCGACCGGGATGAAAGAGGGGGAATTGGCGCCACAATTTCGGGCCTTGCCACAATTGCCCGCAGAAATTAGCCAATCGTGCCCAAATCGCGTTAAAATTCCGCCATATAGGCGGACGAAATTGGGCCCTATCGAAACGTCTTATGGAAAGTCGAAGACGCCCGATGCGGCGTTTACACGCTGCCCCCACTTGGCCCCACAGGCCGCCCCGTATTCGAGGAGAAGTCCATGTCCAGTTCCATCGCTCTTGTCGACGACGATCAGAATATCCTGACCTCCGTGTCCATGGCGCTGGAGGCCGAAGGCTACGACGTCACCACCTATTCCGACGGCGCCGAGGCGCTGGAAGGTCTGGGGCGGGCCCCTGTCGACCTGGCCGTTCTCGACATCAAGATGCCGCGCATGGACGGCATGGAACTTCTGACCCGCATCCGCGAACGCGACAATCTGCCGGTGATCTTTCTGACCTCCAAGGACGACGAGGTGGATGAGGTCGTGGGTCTGCGCATGGGGGCCGACGACTACATCAAAAAACCGTTTTCCCAGCGCCTGTTGATCGAACGCATCCGCGCCGTCCTGCGCCGCCGGGAACTGGCCGACAAGGAGCCGGATTCCCAGGACGTCCTGCGCCGGGGCGAACTGGTGCTGGATCCGTCGCGCCACCTCTGCACCTGGCAGGGCAAGGAAGTGAACCTGACGGTGACCGAATTCCTGATCGTCGAGGCCCTGGCCCGCCGCCCCGGCCACGTCAAGAACCGCGACCAGTTGATCGACGCGGCCTACGGCGAAAACATTTACGTCGACGACCGCACCATCGACAGCCATATCAAACGCCTGCGCCGCAAGTTCCGCGCCGTCGACGACGAATTTTCCGAAATCGAGACGCTCTACGGCATCGGTTATCGCTACAAGGCCGAGCAATAAGCGGCGCCGCGGCCGTCCGTTAAAGGCCTGGGCGGCGGCCGCGAAAGCCTGTAAAGGGGGCCCATGGCCAAAGACGGACAATTAGCGGAAGACGCGCCGGGCGAGGCCGCCGAAGACGCGGATACCGGCGACGACCGGGATGGCGCCGCATCCGCGGGCCGCGCCGGGCGCGGCCGCAAACGGCGCCTGATCTCGCCCATTTCCGTTCATATCCTGGCCATCAACATGCTGGCCTTGTCGATCCTGGTCGCGGGCGTTCTTTATCTGGGCGATTACCGGCAAAGCCTGATCCGCGCCGAACTGGGCGCGCTCCGGACCCAGGCGCAGCTGTTCGCCGTGGCCCTGGCCGAAGGGGCCATGCACCTGGATCAATCGTCCGAAGCGCAGGTTGCGACCAACATCCGCAACCAGATGCTGCGAAGACTGGTGGAGACCACGGGCACGCGGGCGCGGCTGTTCAACCGGGCGGGCGAATTGGCCGCCGACTCGCGGTTTTTCGGAAAGACCCGCCAAGCGGTCGAGGTCGAACAATTGCCGCCGCCCGGCACGGCTGAGGACAGCGCCGCCGATTCCCTGTTCGATTTCTACGACCGCATCACGCGCTGGCTGCCGGGCACCATGCCCTTGACCCATTACAAGGAAATCCCCGAGCCGTCGGCCGCCGATTACCCCGAAGTCATGTCGGCATTGATGGGCGACGACACGCGCATGGTCCGGGCCTACAACCAGGACAGCATGATCCTGTCGGTCGCCGTGCCGGTGCAGCGCTACAAACGCATTCTGGGCGCGCTGATGCTGACCAAGCCGTCGTCGTCGATCGACAACGCCCTGTTGGACGTGCGCCTGGATATTCTGAAAATCTTCGCCATCGCCATCGCCATCACGACGTTCCTGTCGATCTATCTGGCGCGGACCATCGCGCGGCCGGTGAAGCGCCTGGCCGCCGCCGCCGACCGCCTGCGCCGCGACCATAGCCGTGAAGCGGAAATCCCCGATTTCACCATGCGCAACGATGAAATCGGCGACCTGTCGCTGGCATTGCGCGACATGACGGCGGCGATCTGGATGCGCATGGACGCCATCGAACGCTTCGCCGCCGATGTCGCGCATGAAATCAAGAACCCCTTGACCAGCCTGCGCAGCGCCGTCGAAACGGCGGCCCGGGTGACCGACCCGGACCAGCAGCGCAAGCTGATGTCGATCATTCAGGACGACGTCGGGCGGCTGGACCGTTTGATTTCCGATATCTCCGATGCCTCGCGCCTTGATTCGGAACTGTCGCGCACCCACCGGGAGCCGACGGACATCTCCGGCATGCTGTCGACGCTGACCGACGTCTATGCGACGACCGCGACCGAAGGCGGGCCGGAGGTGCGCCTTGAAATCATGGGCAGCCAGAAATTGACGGTACAGGGCATGGACAGCCGTCTGGTTCAGGTCTTCCGCAATCTGATCACCAATGCCATGACCTTCAGCCCGCCCGGCGGCACGATCCGCATCACCGCCCAGCGCGACCGCAAGACCGTCGTCGTCACGGTCGACGACGACGGGCCCGGTATCCCCCCCGGCAAGGAAGAGGCGATCTTCCAACGCTTCTATACGGAGCGTCCGCAGGGCGAAAAATTCGGCACCCATTCGGGGCTGGGCCTGTCGATCTCGCAACAGATCGTCAAAGCCCACGAAGGCACCATCCTGGCGTCCAACCGCCTGGGCGCCGACGGCAAGATCATGGGCGCGCGGTTCACGGTGACCCTGCCCGCCGCTTGAACATCTTCGGCTACCTGCCGCTTCAGACTTTCTGCAAACTGACCAGAACCGTATCGGCCGCCGGTTGACCGCCGACGCGTTCCCGATTGCGGTGATCGGAGAGGACCTGACGGAAGGTGCTCCAATTGGCGAGCACCACGGGCATACGGGCGAGCCCCCGCACCCGGCCCTCGCCCCACACCTTGTCGCAGGTATGCTTGAGCGCCCGTTTCCACGGCGCTTTGGCCTTGGGCATCCAAGTTTCCAGTGCCAGCCCCGTAACCCGTGAAAGACCTTCGAGGGCGCGGATGTTCCACCGCGTCATGTGATGCGGCGGCAGATTCATGACGTCGTCGTGCAGGTATTCGCGGCTCATCGGCGAATAAGGCACGGAAAACAGGATGCGCCCGCCCGGCGCCAGCAGGTTTTTGACCGCCCCCATCAACGCCCCCGGCGTCGCGACGTGTTCCAGCACATGGCTGAGCACCACCGCATCGTATGTTCCGGCGGCCTCTTCGATGACCTGCTCGAGCGCCGCCTTGCGCACGTCCAGGCCGCGGGCCTGCGCCTTGGCGACGGAGCGTTCCGCCAGATCAATGCCTTGCGCCGTGACCTGGGGCAGGTCTTGCAGCGTCGCCAGGAAATCGCCCTGCCCGGCCCCCAGTTCCAACAGCCGCACGGGCCGCCCTTCGGCGATCAGCAATTCCTTCAGCTTGGCCCATTCCCAACGCCCCTGGGCGTGATACTTGGGAAACGAGGTCAGCCAGTCGTAAAGCGCGCCGCCGCCCGCCAACATGGGGTCCGCATAAACCAGACCGCAGGCCGTGCATTCGGCGAGGTCGTAATCCCCCGGCACGGCATCTGACGGCGGCGGTGCGCCAAACACCGCCTCCAGCCCACCGGCAAGCTCGCTTGCGGGCAGACGGCGAAGAATGCGGCCGGGGCCGGAACACACGGGACATTTGGCGGTCATGGTCGCCCTTATACCGCGTCGTCCCAGTGTCGTTCAGTAAATATCCCGGACCGGTCGTTGATCGCGGTCAATAGTTGATCGACTGGCCCTGGCCGCCGTCGACGGCGATGCATTGGCCGGTGACCATCGCCGCCATGGGCGAGCAGAAGAACAGCACCGCGTTCGCCATGTCCTCGGGCTTGATCAGGCGGCCGAGCGGGATTTCCGTGACCCGGTCGGACATGGCGTCTTCCAGACTGATGCCTTTGTCCTTGGCTTCGCGTTCGAAAATCTGCATGACCCGTTCCGTTACCGTCAGGCCGGGATGGACGCAATTGATCGTCACCCCGCCCTGGGCGGCGCGCATCGCCAGTTGCTTGGTGAAGTTGGCGACACCGGCGTTGACCACGCCGTTCGTCACCCGCAACGGCGCCGTGATGCGGGCCGTCATGCCGCCGATGTTGACGATCCGGCCCCAGCCCTGTTGTTCCAGATGCGGCAGGATGATCCGCGCCAGACGGATATAGGCCATCAGCTTGACGTCGATGTGATATCGGAACATCTCGTCCGTCTGTTCGTCGAAGGGGGCGGCGGTCGAGGTCACGGCATTGTTGACCAGAATGTCGATGCCGCCGGCGGCGGCCAGCGCCTTGTCGGCAAAGGCTTCCAATTCCTCGACCTTGGAGACGTCGGTCGCATAGGCCCAGGCCTTGACGCCCAAAGCCTCGATATCGGCCTTCGTGGCGTCCAGGCTTTCCTGGGTGCGGCCGCAAATCGCGATATTGACGCCCTGTTTGGCCAGGGTCAGGGCGATGGCCCGGCCGATGCCGCGCGAGCCGCCGGTGACGAAGGCGGTCTTGCCCTTCAATTCGAAATCCATGCTTGGTTCCTCCCGTGAGGTATCTGATTGCCCCCCTGTTGCCGCCAGCATGCCCCGGTGGCCGGGCCGCGTCCACGGGGCCGGGGCCCGGTTATCCCCCGTTGCGCGCCGTTTTCCGAAAATCGGGACAAAAAAATCGTCTGCATGGAATATCGTCCGCCATGAATACCCGAACAGACAAAAAGGGGCTGGACAGGACCGGCCCGTCGGCACAGGCTTCCGGCCATGAGCGGTAATCTGAGAGCGGTTTCCGAACAGGTCCACGGGACCTGCCTGGACCTGGGCGGCGCGGGCGTCCTATTGCTGGGCCCGTCGGGCGCCGGCAAGTCGGATCTTGCCCTGCGTCTGATCGACGGCGGCGGACCGGACGGGCCGCGCCTGGTCGCCGACGACCGGGTCGATCTTGCCTTGCGCGACGGCCGCGTCTGGGCCCGCGGGCCCAAGGCGTTGAAGGGCCTGTTGGAGGTTCGGGGCGTCGGCATCATGCCCATGAAACACACGCCCGAAGTGCCGCTGGCCCTGGTCTGCGACCTGGTCGCACCGCCGCTGGTCGACCGCCTGCCCGAGGAACGGGCGACGGACATTCTGGGCTTGAGTATTCCCTTCATCCGTCTGGCGCCGTTCGAGGCCTCGGCCCCGGCCAAGATCCGGCTGGCGCTGCGCCGCCTGCCCTGGAACGACGCGCCGACGGGCGATGCGGGCGAGACGGGCCAGGCCGGGGACGGCCGTCCATGACACCTTCCGGCGGCGGCCCGGCGGGCATCCCGGAAAACGGGAAAATGACCCTGATCCTTGTCACCGGGGTTTCGGGGGCCGGGAAGAGTTCGGCCCTCAAGGCGCTGGAGGACATGGGTTTCGAAGCGATCGACAACCTGCCGCTGTCGCTGCTGGGCCGGCTGGTTGCGCCCGGCGGTTTCCCCCATCCCATCGCCGCCGGGATCGATATCCGAACCCGCGATTTCGGCGCCGACGCCTTTCTCGAACAGATCGCCCAATTGCGCGCCCGCGCCGACGTCGATGTGAAAGTCCTGTTCATGGACTGCGACGATCAGGTGCTGACCCGGCGTTATGCCGAAACCCGCCGCCGCCACCCGCTGGCCATCGACCGGCCCGTCGCCGACGGCATCCGCCAGGAACGCAACCTATTGGCACCCCTGCGCGAACAGGCGGACGTGGTGATGGACACGTCCGAAATGTCGCTGGGCGCGCAGAAAGCGGCGATGGAAGACCATTTCGGCGGCCAGGGCGATCCGGGCCTGCCGATTTTCGTCGTCTCCTTTTCCTATAAGAACGGCGTGCCCCGCGATGCCGACCTGGTGTTCGACGTGCGGTTCCTGCGCAATCCGCATTACGATCTGGACCTGCGGCCGCTGACGGGCCTGGACGACGCGGTCGGCGATCACGTCGCGGGCGATCCGGATTTCGATGGGTTTTTCAATCACCTGACGGACCTGTTGGAGCCATTGCTGCCGCGCTACGCGGAAGAAGGCAAAAGCTATCTGACCATCGCCATCGGCTGCACCGGCGGACGGCACCGTTCGGTCTATGTTTCTGAACGCCTGGGCGCCTGGCTGACCGGGAAGGGAGAAAAGGCGCGGGTGCGCCATCGCGACTTGGACAAACGCTGAAAATCGTACCAATATCGCCCCCCTGGACCGTCGCCGGACCGGCCGCAAGAGCCGGAGGCAGGGACCGACCCGGGGGGAACAACCGGGGATACGCCTATGCTCGTGCTTGAGGGAAAAAACAAAATGCAGGAAGGCCCGCTATGATCGGACTGGTCGTCGTCACCCACGGCAACCTGGCGACGGAGATGATTTCCGCGCTGGAACACGTCGTCGGACCGCAACCGGAGGTCGCCGCCGTCTGTATCGGCCCCGAGGACGATATGGAAGAACGCCGCGCCGAGATCATGGAGCGGGTCGAACAGGTCGATAGCGGCGAAGGCGTCGTGGTGTTGACCGACATGTTCGGCGGCACGCCGTCGAACCTGGCGATTTCGATTCTCGACCGCGCCAATGTCGAGGTCATCGCCGGAATCAACCTGCCGATGCTGGTCAAGCTGGCCAGCGTGCGCAAGACCGAACCCCTGGCCCAGGCGGTCGAAGCCGCCCAGGAAGCCGGCCGCAAGTACATCAACATCGCGTCGCGGCTGCTGACCCAAGAAGCGCACTGAGGAACGCCATGCCGTCGCGTTCCGTCACCATCGTCAACATGCGCGGGCTGCACGCCCGCGCCGCCGCCAAATTCGCCCAACTGGCGGGCGAGTTCGAAGCCGATATCCAAGTCTCCAAGGACGGCCAGACCGTGGGCGGGCGGTCGATCATGGGCCTGATGATGCTGGCCGCCGCCCCCGGCACGGAAATCGAGATTTCCTGCGAAGGGACCGGCGACGACGACGCCCTGGATGCCCTTTCGGCACTTGTCGGCGCGGGCTTCGACGAGGAATTGTGCGACCCGAAGACGCCGAACAAGTGAGTCCCTGTCAATGAAGGCAGCAATGGAAAAGCGGTTCGAAGGACTGGGCGTGTCATCCGGCATCGCCATCGGCCCCGCCTATGTGCGGGAGGCCGGGGCGCTGGACGTCCCCGACTACCGCATCAAGAAAAAGGACCTGGCCGCCGAGGAGAAACGCCTGACCGCCGCGGTCATCCTGGCCCGGCGCCAGATCAAACGCCTGCAGGCCCAGGCCCAGAAAGACGCCGTCGCCGGCGAGATGCATTTCCTGTTCGACGCCTATCTGCAGATGCTGGAGGATTCCCGCCTTGTCCGCGGGGCCCGTGACCTGATCGCCAAGAACGCGATGAATGCCGAGGCGGCGGTACAACAGACCCTCACCGGCATCCTTCATGCCTTCCAGGCCATGGACAACGCCTATATCTCGGCCCGTATCGACGACGTCCGCGACGTCGGCAACCGGATCATCCGCAACCTCATGCGCGAGCCGCTGAAACCGTTCAGCCAGGCCCCCGACGGCGCCATCGTCATCGCCGACCAATTGTCGCCGGCCGATGCCTCGCAATTGGACCCGGCGCGCATCGCCGGGGCGGCGACGGCGCTGGGCGGGGCCGAAGGCCACGCGGCGATCATGGCCCGCGCCCTGGGTCTTCCATTGGTGCTGGGCATTCCGGGCCTGACGGGCGCCGTCAAACCGGGGAGCCAGGTCATCGTCGACGGCATCCACGGCACGGTCGTCGTCAATCCGACGGCGCGGACCCTGGGCGTGTACGAGCAGTTGAAGACCGACGCCCGCAAGCGGGCGGAGAAGCTCGGCCATATGCGGGCCGTTCCGGCGGTGACCCGCGATGACGTCACGGTGACGCTGGCGGCCAACGTCGAACTGCCGATCGAAATGGATTTGGTGAAACGCAACGGGGCCGCCGGGATCGGCCTGTTGCGCACGGAATTCCTTTACATGAGCCGCGACGACGTGCCGACCGAGGACGAACAGTACGAAATCCTCAAGGACATCGTCGAAGCCATGGAGGGCAAGCCGGTGACCATCCGCACCCTGGACGTCGGTGGCGAAAAACCGGCCCAGGGCCTGTTGGGCGATCTCAGCGAAGCCGCCGCCTCCGCCCTGGGGCTGCGCGGCATCCGCCTGTCGCTGGCCCACAAGAAAGGCATGGCCGACCAGATGTGCGCGATCCTGCGCGCCGCCAACCACGGGCCGGTGCGCATCCTGCTGCCCATGGTCTCGACGGTCTCGGAAGTGCGCCAGGCGCGCGAAGCCCTCAAAAAAGCGGCGCAACGCCTGAAGCGGCGCAAGCAGAAGGTGCCGGACCCGCTGCCGCCGCTCGGCGTGATGATCGAGGTGCCGGCGGCGGCGCTGGCCGCCGACGCCCTGGCCCAGGTCTCCGACTTCTTCGCCATCGGCTCCAACGACCTGACGATGTACACGCTGGCGACCGACCGCACGAACGAACATGTCGCGCATCTTTACGACAGCCTCCATCCGGCGGTCCTGCGCCTGATCCAGTTCGCGACCCAGGCGGCGCTGCGGTCGCGCATTCCGATCTCGCTTTGCGGCGAGATGGCGGGCGATCCGCGCTACGCGCCGTTGCTGTTGGGCCTGGGCTTGCGCGAATTGTCCATGGTGCCGGTCAAGATTCCGGTCCTGAAACAGCGTATCCGCGAAATGGACCTATCCGCCGCGACCCGCCGCGCCGATGCCATCATGGGCCATGTCGACCCGGGGCGGATCGCCGCGCTGCTGGACGATTTCAACGGGTTGGCCTGACGCCGCCGGACCTCAAAGTCCGTTTTCGGAAATCCAGTCCCGGATCAGGGCAAGCGACGCCTCGGGCGCTTCCATCGGCGTCATATGACCCGCATCCTCGATGATTTCCAGCTTCGCCCCCGGAATCCCGTCCGCCATTTCCCGGGCTTCGTCGAGCGACCGCAGTTCGTCCTGGCGCGACCAGATCACCAGGGCCGGGCAGGTAATCGCCGCCAGGTCGGCGCGGCCGTCGGGGCGTTGCAGGACCAGTTGATTGATAAACGTCTCGCCGCCCAGGCGCAGGGCCATGTCGAGGACTTCCTGAACCATCGCGTCGTCGCCGCGCAAATCGGGGTGCAGCGATTTGCGCACCCCCGCCGGGGACAGGCCGCGAAAGCCGCGTTCCCTGATTTTTTCGGCGATGGCCGTGTTGCGCGAGATAATTTCCGGGCGCGGCGGACGCGGCGAGGTGTTCATCAACACCAGGCCGGCCAGCCGGTCCGGCGCCTGGCGCGCCATTTCCCGGGCGACGTAGCCGCCCAGGGAAAAGCCCACGGGCAACAACGGACCGGGGACGGTGTCGAGGATTTCCCGGGCCGTCGTCGGCAAATCCGTGAGACCCGAGAAATCGCCGTAGTGGCAGGGGCCCAGTTCCGCGAGCCCGGCTTCCATGCGCGACCAGAGGGCCCGGTCGGTCATGAAGCCGGGAAGCGGAACCAGGGTGAAGTTGGGGGAACTCTTTGTGGATGAAGTCATCCGCAAAGTGTATCGGCCAACTCCTTAAAGTTTTCAACGATCAAGTCGGGATGTTCCGGCCAGGCGCCGAACGGCCGCTTGCGCCGGTCGATGAAGGCCGTCCGCATGCCGAAGGACTTGGCGCCGACCACGTCGAATTCATGATTGGCGACGAACAGGCATTCGACCCGGTCGAACCCGGTGATCTCGCAAGCCGTCGCATAGGTCGCCCAATGGGGCTTGAAATAGCCCGCTTCGGCGACGGAAATGACGTGGTCGAAGGGGAAACCGATGTGCGGCCCGGCATTGGCCAGCATGTCCGGATCGCCGTTCGACAGGATCGCGAGCTGATAGCCCGCCTCGCGCAGATTGCCGAGGGCCTCGATCACATCGGGGAAGGGCTTGAGCTTCTCGATTTCCGAGACCAGCCATTGCACTTCGTCCTGGGTGTATTTGATCCCGGCGCGGTCCATCACGACCGAGACGGCGCGGTGGCCGATCTGGCGATAGGGCGTATGGCCGCGGTCGTTCAGGGCGTCGATCATCGAGTTCTCGAAATGGGTGCGGCGCCACCAGGTGACGAAGCTGTGGGGATTGCCGTCCCAGCCCTTTTCTTTCAGGAACGGCGTGGCGATTTCCGTCAGGCCCTTCTGCATGTCGACGACGGTGCCGTACTGATCGAACACCAGGATTTTGATTTCGCGTTTAAGGATGTCCGGATCGGTCATCGGATGGTGCCTCCTGTGGCGGGGTGGATGAATGGGTTGGTTGAACGCGGCGCAGTATGGCCGCTGCCTCCGGGGCGGAAAACCGCGAAATTCTTGGCGGGACCCCGAGTTTTTCTCGACCGTGCCCGTGAACCGTCACAGGGCCGCCCCTTGAAGAAAATCCCTGGGCCTGCTACATCCCCCACCAACACCGACGGCCGGGCATCGCCCTGCCCGGCACAATTTTTCATCAATCGCGCCTTCCTCTGGAACACCGACGTTCGGGGTTCGCGCAGTGTAGTAAACGAGAACAGGAGTTCTATATGCCCTTCGACGATTACAAGGTTGCCGACATGTCCCTCGCGGCTTGGGGCCGCAAGGAAATCAGCCTGGCCGAAACGGAAATGCCGGGACTGATGGCGACGCGCGACGAGTACCGCGCCGAGCAGCCGTTGAAGGGGGCGCGCATCGCCGGATCCCTGCACATGACGATTCAGACGGCTGTGCTGATCGAAACCCTGAAGGACCTGGGCGCCGACGTGCGCTGGGCGTCCTGCAACATCTTCTCGACCCAGGACCACGCCGCCGCCGCCATCGCCGAAGGCGGCACGCCGGTCTTCGCCGTCAAGGGCGAAACCCTGGAAGACTACTGGGATTATTGCCACCGCATCTTCGAATTCCCCGAAGGCACGGCCAACATGATCCTGGACGACGGCGGCGACGCGACGCTGCTGATCCACCTGGGCATGGAAGCGGAGAAAGACATCTCCGTCCTCGACAAGCCGGGTTCGGAAGAAGCCGAATACATGTTCGCCTCGATCAAGAAGAAGCTGGCCGAGGACCCGACCTGGTATTCCAAGCAGGGCAAGGCCATTCAAGGCGTGACCGAAGAAACGACGACGGGCGTGCATCGTCTTTACGACATGCAGAAGAAGGGAACGCTGATGTTCCCGGCCATCAACGTCAACGATTCGGTCACCAAGTCCAAGTTCGACAACAAATACGGCTGCCGCGAAAGCCTGGTCGACAGCATCCGCCGCGCGACCGACGTGATGATGGCCGGCAAGGTCGCCGTCGTCGCCGGTTACGGCGATGTCGGCAAGGGCTCGGCCGAAAGCCTGAAGCAGGCCGGCTGCCGCGTTCTGGTGACCGAAGTCGATCCGATCTGCGCCCTGCAGGCCTGCATGGAAGGCTATGAGGTCGTGACCATGGAAGCGGGTGCTCCGCGCGGCGACATCTTCGTCACCACCACGGGCAACATCGACGTCATCACCGTCGACCACATGCGCGCCATGAAGGACCGTGCCATCGTCTGCAACATCGGCCACTTCGACAACGAAATCGAAGTCGCCAAGTTGAAGAACTTCAAATGGGACAACATCAAGCCGCAGGTCGACGAGATCGAATTCCCCGACGGCAAGCGGATCATCCTTCTGGCCGAAGGCCGCCTGGTGAACCTGGGCTGCGCCACCGGCCACCCGTCCTTCGTCATGTCGGCGAGCTTCACCAACCAGACGCTGGCCCAGATCGAGCTTTGGACCCGCGGCGACCAGTACAAGAACGAAGTCTACGTGCTGCCCAAGCACCTGGACGAAAAGGTCGCCATGCTGCACCTGGAAAAGCTGGGCGCCCAGCTGTCCCAGCTGCGTCAGGACCAGGCCGATTACATCGGCGTCGAGGTTGCCGGCCCGTTCAAGACGGATGCCTACCGCTACTAAGCGGCCCAGCAATGTCAAAAAGGTTAAAAGGCGGTGTTTCGGCACCGCCTTTTCCTTTGTGGCCAAGGGGTTGTGTGGTTAACATCCTGCCGTGCTAAGCGATATCGCCCCCATCAACGCGTTCAGTTCCGGCCTGTTCATCGGCGCCGGCCTGTTGTTGATCGTCGCCTGGCTGTTTCGCCGCCGCGCGAAAGAGGCCGAATTCGAGCGTGGCCGGATCGAGGCCGTGGCCGTGAAAGCCAGGGAAATCCTGGCCGGAGCACCCGACGGCCTGTTCATCTGGGACCGATCGTCAGGCGCCGATACCTGCTCGCGCAAGCTCGCCTCCCTGCTGTCGCTGGGCGACGGGACGAATTCCAAATTCGACGACGTGGCCGCGCGGTTCGACGGCGATTCGGCGAAACGGCTGAAGGCGTCCGTCGTTTTCCTGCACGAAGAAGGCCGACGCTTCGAAATCGTCCTGACCACGGCCGATTCCGGTGGCCGCCGCATGATCCAGGCGATCGGCGCCCGGGCCCAGGCCAAGGAC
>NZRL01000097.1 GCA_002696205.1 Rhodospirillaceae bacterium
CCGTCACTTCATGGGTCCGGTCGTGGCCGTCGCGCAATTCGGCGAGCCGCTCGGCTGAAATGTCGAAAGCGACGACCGAAAACCCGGCCCGCCCGAAGGCGACCGCCACGGGCAGACCGACGTACCCGAGACCGATTACGGAGATGCTGCGTTTAATTGTCATGATCAGGCTCTTAACCCCTCTGGGCCGTTGAAACAACTAGGTTCCGCTTCGCCGCGCGACCGCCTAATATCGGCCCGCTTTCATCATCGACCGAATTTCAACCAACGGACTCCGCCATGCCCCCCGGTTCAAAGACCGCGATCATCGTTTCCTCGGACGCCAATTATTTCGACCTGCTGATGGGAACGGTGAATTCGCTGCGGGAACGGGCGGGTGGACGTGACTTCGACCTATGTATTCTCGATGTCGGATTGACGGCGGAGCAGGTCACCCACCTTCGGGACTTGGCGACGTCTGTGGTGAGCGTGGATTGGGAATTCGATTTTCCCGGCCGCGACAAAACGCCGGGATACTTCAAGGCGATGACGTCCCGACCGTATCTGCCGCGCCATTTCCCCGACTATGACTTATATATGTGGATCGATTCCGACGCCTGGGTTCAGGATGCGTCGGTTCTGGATCTCTATCTCCGCGCCGCAGCGGCGGGTCAGCTTGCCGTCGTGCCGGAAATCGATCGCGGCTACACCATGTTCTACAAGCGCCCGCGCCCCTATCACCGGCGGCTCAGCCACCGGATGTATCGATGGGCCTACGGCTGGCGGGTCGCCGATCGCCTGGGCCGCAATCCAATTCTCAATTCAGGCGCTTTCGCCCTCCGGGGGGATGCACCCCATTGGGCATTCTGGCAGGCGGCTCACAAGTCGGCGATGTGCCGGTGGCGCATGTCGCCGGGCGTGCGTGATCTTTACGGACGGATTTCGGAACAGACGGCGCTCAATTACGTGGTTTATCGCGACAAGGCGCCGGCCACGTTCCTGCCTGCCTACTGCAATTGGCTGTGCGGTCACGGCACGCCGATGTTCGATCCGGACCGCCGCCTTTTCGTCGAACCTCATGCCCCGCATCAGCCCCTCGGCATCGTCCATATGGCCGGCGACGGCATTCAGGATATGACCTTCGACATCGCTCAGGTCGGCGGCGGATCGGTGCGCACGGGCCTGACCTATCCGGATGCCGGAAAGCTGATCGCCCCGGCATCCTGATCTCGAATTTCTAACGTCCCTTCGGATTGTCCCGCTGCCAGGCAGACCACAGCGCCAGGGCGATGATCGCCAGCGTTCCCGTGATCAGTCCGAACCCGGATTGCAGGGTCGCATAAGGATCGGCATAGAGCAGCCGGAACGGCAGATAGAACAGCCAGGCCGCGCGGAGCGCCTGCCCAAGCCATCCCGTGCTTTCCGTCAGCCAGCCGTCGAACATCGCGAGCAACGCGCCGAAGGCGGCAAAGGTGATCAATACGCCGATGGTGCCCAGGCTGTAATAGCCGAAGGAAAGCAGATCGACCGGGATCCAGGGCAGCAGCTTCACGTGCAGGCTCAGGATCATCGGCGGCAGGGTTTCGACGCCCGTGAAATTGGGCAGCATGTAGGCCAGGCCGAGGGGGATATCGACGAAATATCGGAACGGGATATCGCCGGGTACGACGGTTAGGGCATGCGCCGCGTTGATATGGGGAAACCCGAGGTAGGCCAGGATATAAAGAAGGCTATTGGCCAAATCATATCTCAGCTTTGTGAATTCAGCGCTGAATGTGCCGATCGGGTCTCGGAAAAATATCGGATCGACGGAGGCGAGGAATAGGCCAAGGATGGCTATCCCCAGAAGAATGGCCGTTGTTCGTAGGCCGGGTTGCATGATGAACGACCACGCAAGGACGGGCGTGATCAAAACGGCCGCGAACTCCAACCGGCCACCCACATGAACCAAGCGAAACGCAACGACCGCCCATACCGCCGCTGCGGCCAGGGCGAGAAGGGCGCGGCGCCGACCTTTCGACCATGCGGCGGCCGCGGCCAGGAATAAAAAGGCGGGAAAGGCGACTTGCGCCAGCACCTGTAGCGATCCCCATTGGACCTCCATGGTGCCGCGCCGGATGTACAGCCCCGACTGAATGAAACGGGAAAGCCCCCCGAATTGCGAAGCGTAAATGAACAGTGCGATCGCGGCCACGGCGCCCAGGACAAGGCCACAAGCCGTCAGCCCGCCCTGCGGCAAAGAGCGACTATCCAGGGGGCGGATGCGGTCCCTGGGGAGAAGGAAGTAACTGCCGACCAGCACGACGTATCCGCCGATGAGCAAAAGGCCCGCCGTCACATACGCGCTTCCAGGAAGGTTCAGCGCTTCCGCGAGATCGATGATGTAGAGCCGAATGCCCCAAGGGTTCGGATTGGCTGCGCCGTACGGACCGGATTCCCAGGGAGTACCCGGCAGCATGGTGATCAGAAAAGGAGGGAGGCAGTACCCCACAAAAATCAGAACATGCGTGATCGACAGGAAAGTGATTCGCCTGACGTGACGAAAGTGGAGGAACTCGATCACGGTCATCGAAACCCCGAGCACACTCGCGAGGATCAGTGCTGTCGACGACATCATGAAGGATCGATCTCCGAAGCGCGGCGCGGGGCCCAGGGCAGCAAGCCGACGTGACTTCGGATTATTGCCGTCGATACGATCGCGCGAAATACAATGGCGGCCGCAGTCGCCATGGCTGCGCCTTCAATTCCGTACTTGGGGATCAAGACAAAGTTAAGTCCCAAATTGAGTCCAAGGGTCATCGTCGCGACCACGGCATTGGATCGTTCAAACGGCCCGACAAGGAAAAACATCTCGACCGCGCCCATCAACGAATACACGAGGTATCCGGCGGCCAGGATCAAGATGACCTCCGTGCCCCCCATATAGGCCGCACCGAACAGGCCGAGCGCAATCTCGCGCCCGGGCACGATCACCGCCAGTACGCCGCCGCAGGCAAGAGCCGACAATCCGGTCGCCATGCCGGTCCGGCTTTGCAATTCGTCAGTCTTGCCCTCGGCATATAGCCGTGCGGCCATCGGTCCGTAGCGTGCGCGAATAGCGACCGCGGGAAAAATCGCGAGCAAGGCAACTTTCGCCGCCGGGGCATAAAGCCCGGCCTGTTCCGGACCCAGGAGGTGGCCGATCATCAGGATGTCCATCTGGGTCAGAAGGATGGTCAAGCCGGTGACTGCGACATAGGGGAGGCTGACCTTCAGCCAATCGCGCCAGGGCGGCACAGCGTTGTCGACGGCCACGGGGTCCGCCGCGATGCATTTGCGGGCGTAAAACATCAACAGGATCAGCACGCCGGCGCTGACGCCCAAATTCGCGGCCATCACAGCCGCCGCGTCGAGCGCCAGGTATCGCGTCAGGATGAATACCACGGCGAGAAGCGTCAGAGGCCGCGCGATTTCGAACATCAGGGTCGACGGGACGACCCGTTCCAACCCCTGCAGCAGGGCCGTCCGTTGCTGAATCATCGCCATCACCACGGTCAATGCCAGGGCCGCGTACACGGTTCGCCGCAATTCGGGTGAACCGCTTTCCGTGAGCGACGTCACGAGAGCGGCCCCGATGACCGCGGCGGAGAGTCCCAGGCACAGCACCACACGGTTAGAAAACCCGAGTAGCGCCAAAATGGCCCGGCGGTTGCCGGCGGCGCGGTACTCGGCGACGAAGCGTACCATCGACAGGTTCATGCCCGCCTGCACGGCGATGAACAGGATGTTCAGCCAACCGAGCGCGAAGACATAGACGCCGTAGGATTCGAGCGTCATCCAGCGCGCGAAAAGGACGTGGGAGATGAAGGCGAGGCCGGCACCGGCGACATTGACGGCGAAAATCTTCGCGCCGTCGATGACCAGCAGGTCTCCCAGAAGCGGGCGGAGCCGTCCGGCCAAAGCCATTATCCGGCGGCGCCCATCAAGCGGTCGAGAACATCCTGCGTCGCCCCGGCGCGGATGTCCCAGGAATGAGCGGCGACAATGGCCGCGCGGCCTCGCGTCCCACTGGCACGTGCGATTTCGGGATCGGACGCCAGATCGCCGACAGCGCGGGCCAGTGCGACAGGGTCTTCCGCGGGCACGGCCAGGCCCGCATTGTTGTCGCGCACCAAATCGGCCTGCCCCGGGAAATCCGAAACGATGGCCGGCACGCCACAGGCGAGCGTCTCGAAAACCTTCAGCGGATAAAGCCCCGTGCCTGTGCGGTCCCCCAGATTGTTTTTCGGCACCAGGCCGCAGATGCTTCGCGCGACGATGCCAGGAAGGACCCGGTAAGGTTGGCGGCCGAGGTCGTGAATGCCGGGGTCGGCTGCCGCAGCTGTCTCGACCGCCGGGCGTTCGGGTCCGTCCCCGACGATCACCAGGTCGACGCCGGCGGGCCACTCGGGCGACGCTTTGGCGGCCAGGAGGGTCGGGATGCCCTGCCAACGGGCAAGCCCGCCGAAGAACACGGCGTAACGGTCCGGCAGGTCCAGATCGCAAGAAGCTTCCGGATGGAACAAATCTGTGTTGGCGCCGTTCGGCACCACGTCGACCGGCGTCGCCACGCCCTGGTCTCGCACCCAATCGGCCAAGTGCGGCGTGACCGTGATCAAGCGGCCCGCCCACTGGAATTGTTTGCGCCACATCCATTTGATGATCCCGGCGAGCGGCCGCGCCCAGGCATAGGCGATCGCGACGTCTTCATAGGGACCGTTGATTTCATGGACGATGGGCACACCCCGAATGCGCGCCCATGCGGACGTCGGGAAGGCCAGAAAGTGTGAGCGCACGTATAGTGCCTGGCCATCTTCGAAGGCCAGCATCAGCCGCCATTGTAACCGAACATATTCGATCATCCGGGATACGAGCCCTGGGCGTCTCCATTGCCCGGAATAGGACGGCACGAACAAATCGACGGTCCAGCCCCGGCGTTCCAGGCCGCCGACGATCTCATGAATATGGGCATAAGACGCTTGGCCCTCGCGGGGGGCCTCCAACGCCAGATAAAGGAGCCGCTTCGATCCGGTCACGCGCCGGTGTCGCCATCCAGGTAGGCGCGGACGGACTGGGCGATCCGTTGGGCCGCATGGCCGTCGCCGTAATCCGCGATTTCGCTTCGCGGTTTATCTTCTTCCGGCGATAGCCAAAGCCTGTTCCATCCGGCTGTGATCGTCTCCACCCATTCCGTTTCGTCGCGCAGCGTGATGCAGGGCACGCGGTGGAAATAGGCTTCTTTCTGCAGGCCGCCGGAATCGGTCAGCACCCCGGCGCTGGCTTTCACCAGATGGGTCATCTCGAGATATCCAAGCGGTTCCGTCACCGTGATCCCGTCCAGCGTCAGGCCCGCCCGCGCCAGGGCCGCCTTGGTCCGCGGATGCAGAGGCAGGACGACCTGGCCCGGCCGTGCCTTCAGGTAGGCGACGACCTTGGCCAATTGCCCGTCGTCGTCCGTGTTTTCGGCCCGGTGCACGGTCGCGACTTCATAACGGCCCGCGGTCAGGCCCAGGCGGTCGACGATCTCGGCACCCTCGGGCCGTTCGGCGGCGGCCAGTGCCGCGTCGTACATCACGTCGCCGACCAGCATGACCCCGCGCGAGATCCCTTCGTTGGCCAGATTGTGGGTCGCTTGCGGCGTCGGGCAGAACAGCAGCGCGGACATATGATCGGCGACGCGCCGGTTGATTTCCTCCGGCTGGGCGCGGCGGAACGACCGAAGCCCGGCCTCGACATGAAAGACGGGGATGTCCAGCTTGGCCGCGGCGAGCGCGCCGGCCAGGGTCGAATTGGTGTCGCCGTAGATCAACAGGCCGTCCGGATTCTCTGCTTCCAAAACCGGTTCCAGCGCGATCAGCATCCGCCCGGTCATGTCGCCGTGACCGCCGCCGCTGATACCCAGATGATGGTCGGGTTCGGCCAGGCCCATCTGTTCAAAGAACACCGCCGACATGGCGTCGTCGAAATGCTGGCCCGTATGGATCAGGATTTCCGAGACGCCCGCGTCCTTGAAGGCGCGGCTGACCGGCCCGGCCTTGATGAACTGAGGGCGGGCGCCGACGACGGTGGCGATCCGAAGGGAAGCGGCGCCGGTCACGATCCGGCGGCCTCCGTCACGGCGGCGATGATGCGGTCCTGGGTCGCTTCATCCAGATAAGGATGAAAAGGAAGGCTGAGGACGTCGTGGGCCAAGGCGGCCGAGACCGGGGTGCCGTTGCCGGCGCGAGGGTAATGGGCATAGGCCGGTTGGTCGGATAGCGCCACCGGGTAATAGACGGCGGTCGGCACGCCTTTTTCCTTCAATGCCGCGGCGACCGCGTCGCGGTTCGCGACCCTGATCGTGTATTGCGCCCAGGCGCTGATGCCGCCGTCGATCATTGCGGGTGGCGTACAGACGCCCGCCAGGGCGCCATTGTAGCGCGCGGCGACGACCTGCCGTTCTTCAATCTCGTCTTCGAAGATCGTAAGCTTGGCCAGCAGCACCGCCGCCTGAATGGTGTCCAGCCGCGCGTTCAAGCCGACCACCACGTTGTCGTACTTGTTGGTGCCTTGGCCGTGGACGCGGAGCGAGCGCATCTTGGCCGCCAGGTCCGCATCGTCGGTCAGCACCGCCCCGCCGTCGCCGTAACATCCCAGCGGCTTGGCCGGGAAGAACGAGACCGAAGTTGCGTCGCCGAAGGTGCCGATCGGCTTCCCGCCCAGAGCACCGCCGAAGCTTTGCGCGGAATCGGCCATGACCTTCATTCCATGGGCGTCGGCGATTTTCTGGATCGCCCGATAGTCGGCGGGCTGGCCGAACAGGTCGACAGGGATCACGGCGGCGAGATTCAATCCCCGGTCCTTGGCAACCGTGATGGCGTCTTCCAGCGAGGCCGGGTCCATGTTGAAGGTATCGTCGAAGACATCGCAGAACACGGGCGTCGCCCCGGTCAGGGCCACGACCTCGGCCGTCGAGGCGAAGGTCATGGCGGGGACGAAGACCGCGTCGCCCGGCCCGACGCCCCAGGCCATGAGCACCAGCAGCAGCGAATCCGTGCCGCTGGAACAGCTGACGCAATGGGCGGTTCCGCCCATCTCGGCCAGGCGTTTCTCCAGCTCGGCGACCTCGGGCCCCATGATGAAACGGCCGTGGTCGAGAACCTTGACGATGGCGGTATTGATGGCATCGCCCAGGCGGGCGCGTTGCGCCTGCAGGTCGATGAAGGCGATGGGGGCGTCTGAGGATACAGGAGAGGTCATGTCTTGAGTTCTTCCAGGTTTCCGGTCTCGGAGACTTTATACTTACGCCCTTCGCGCGGGCAGATCAGGTCGTCGCCCAGGCGTTCGCCCGCGTGGCTGACCCAGCCGATGCGTTTGGCGGGAACCCCGGCCATCAGGGCGTGGGCGGGGACGTCTTTGGTCACCACGGCGCCGGCGGCGATCATGCAGTAAGCGCCCAGTGCATGGCCGCAGACGACGGTCGCGTTGGCGCCGATGGTGGCACCGCGCCCAACGGGCGTTTTCAGGAACTCTTCCTTGCGGTTGACTTCGGCCCGCGGCGTGAGGACGTTGGTGAACACGCAGCTCGGCCCGCAGAACACGCCTTCGGCCAGGGTCACGCCTTTGTAGACGCTGACGTTGTTCTGAATCTTGCAGTTGTCGCCGATGGTTACGTCCGGACCGATCGAGGCGTTCTGGCCGACCACCACGTTGGCGCCGATGGCCGTGCCCGGCAGGACGTGGGAGAAATGCCAGATCTTCGATCCGCCGCCGATGGTGGCACCGTCATCGACGACCGCCGTTTCATGGACTGTCGCGCCGGGGAACCGTCCCGCGTCCCGTGTCTTGCTCATATCCGCCTCCGCCCGTTCCAATACGCTCAATACCCGCCGGCCTTCGACGCCGTCCGTGCGCGGGGTGGTGCCCGTCGCCATGCAATCCAGGAAATGCCGGCATTCGTCGCGCAGCGGCTCGCTCTCCGCCAGGGCGACCGGCTGGGCGTCGGCCTTTTCCGGGGTCGGCACGCCGTCGCGCCAATCGATCTTGTGTGGATAGACGACCAACTTCTTGTCCCAGGGCTCGCCGTCGTTGAACACGGCCATGGCCTGTTCGCCGACGACGACCAGTTTTTGTTCCTTAAAGGGGTGCAGCCAGGACACGAAAACATGGGCCTGTTCACCGCCGGGGAAGGTCAGATGCGTCGTCGTCACGTCGGCGATGACCTCGTGCAGGTAGCTGCCGCCTTCGGCGCGGACGACCTTCGGCTCGTCCCCGACCAGCGCCAGGATCATTGAGATATCGTGCGGCGCGAAGGACCAAAGGGCATTTTCCTCGCGCCGGATTTTGCCCAGGTTCAGTCGGTTCGAGTATAGGTACTGCAGCTTGCCCAATTCGCCCGCGCGGACCATCTCGACCAGCTTCAGGAACGCCGGATGGTATTGCAGCAAGTGGCCGACCATCAGAATGCACCCGGCCTTTTCGGCAGCGGCCAGGACTCCGTCGGCTTCGGCCAGCGTCAGCGCCAGCGGCTTCTCGACGAAGACATGCTTGCCGGCCTCGAGGGCGGCGATGGCCAGGTCCGCATGGGCTTCGGCCGGGGCGGCGATGACGACGCCCGTGATGCCCGCGTCGGCCAGGATTTCGGCGACGGCCTTGGCGGGCACCTCGTAGGTTTCGGCCATCTTTGCGGCGAGGTCCGGATTGGCGTCGCTGACGGCGGCAAGCGCCCCCAGAGCATGGAAATTACGGACGTGGTTCTTGCCCCAATGGCCGCAGCCGATAACGGCGACGGTGGGCGGGGCGGCGGGAGAGGTTTCGGTCATGCGCGTTCCGTCAGGTGGCGTCGTTCAAGGTCACCGCGGCGAAGGCGCTGTTGGTGCCGGGACAACGGGCAAACTCGTGCACCGTGCCGGCCTGCGTCAACAATGCCTTCAAGGATTGTTCGGTGAAGTAGTGGCAATGCAGATTGTCCAGCGGCCGGCCGGCGGCGAGCTTGCGTTCGCGCCGGCTGAGCGCCAAGGCGACGCGCGGCCAGGTCACCAGGCCGTAGGCCAGGAAGGCGAGCATTCGCGTCAGGATGTTTCGGTTGCTTTGGCATAGGGCGGAAATCTTGATCGACAGGTCGTTGCGCGCGATCAGGGGCGAATCGTGCAACCCGCACCAGATGACCGCATGGCCCCCGCCGGTGATCCTGGCGGCCAGGGCCAGGGCGTTCCTAGCATCCTCGAAGTGATCAAGCGAGGTCACAAACAGCGCCAGGCCGAATTTTTTATCCAGCGGCTTCGCCGCCAAATCTTCCAGGCGCCCACAAACGAAGGGATAGTCGCGTTCGGGCGTCTCGTCCAGGGGGTCGAGCCCGGCATAGATGAGGGTGCCGGCGATGTTGCGGACATAGGGGGGGAGGGCCGCGCCGATGCCGCAACCCAGGTCGATCATGCTGTCGGCGCCCCAGATTCCCGCCCACTTTGCAATGAAGCCTTCGAACATGGCCATGGTCTCGCGGGTCGCCTCGGGGTAACCGTCGGCGGCGTGATGGGCGCGGTATTCCTCCAACGAGGCCTCGGTGATGCGACGCCAGCCCTCGCCGCCGTCCTGATCCAGACGCAGCGAGCCGCCGTCTTGCAACAGGGCTCTGATTGCAAGAGGGGCGTCGGTCATGCCGCGAACTCCACCTCGTGAATCTCCGCCCAGCGGATCAGGTTCGCCGCCCGCCAGACATGCTGCGGCATGGCGCCACCCCCCTGGATCAGGTTCCGAACGTTTTCGGCCAGGACCGGATGGTTCAAGGCCGGGACGGCACGCGCCGCATCGCTGTCGATCAAACCGGAAAGCCAGCCGCCGGCCTGGCGCAGCCATTCGTCCTGCGGTGTGATGAAACCGATCTTGTCGCGCCGGTCGAGGATCGCATCCGGGACCAGGCCGCGCATGGCGGCGCGGAAGACGCATTTCGTCTCTGCCGCGTCCGAGACCAGGAATTCTTCCGGTAGGCCGTAGACGAAATCGACAATCTCGGGGTTCAGGAAAGGCACTCGGCTCTCGATGGCGTAGGACATGGAATTGCGGTCCTGATAGCGCAGCAGGGCGGGCAGCACGCGGTTCGACAAACTTTCTGCCAACTCCCCCATCAATACCCGGCCGCTGCGCGGCGCCTGAGGGGCGCGGGCGGCGACGCCGTTGGCGGAAAGCCAACCGCCATCCATCCAAGCGGGAACCAAGTCCTCGCCGATCATCCGCCGTGCGCCACCTTGCAACATTGCCGGCAGAATGAAGCGCGCGGCGCGGGCCAGCATGCCGGCGGGCTCGGCCTGGCCGCGCGCGGCGGCGATCAATTTTCCGCCGCGGATCAGATGGCCGCCCCGCAGCATCCCGGCCAGCCGTGCGGCCAGGAATGGCACGTAGCCGGCGAGAATTTCATCGGCCCCCTGACCGTCCAGCGTGACTTTGATGCCGTTGTCGCGGACCAGGGCGTAGACCCGGTTCTGGGCGAAGATGCTGGTCGATCCGAACGGCTCGCCCTGGACGCGGATCAGATCGTCCAGCCCGGCGGTCAGTGCTGCGCCGTCCGACGTTGTTTTGTGCATGGTCGCGCGGGCGGCCTGCCCGGCGATGTCGGCCCAGCGTTCTTCGTCGTGGCGGTCGCCGGGGGCGGTGAAAGAGAACGTGTGCAGGTCCAGGCCGTCGCCTTCGATTTCGCGCATGGCGCAGACGACGGCGGAGGAATCAATCCCGCCGGAAAGCGCGGCGCCCACCGGCACGTCGGCCCGAAGGTGCAAGGCGACGGACCGGCGGAACAAACGGTTCAGTTCACCGGCGGCGTCGTCAAACGATAGGCCGGAGGTTTGCGCGATCGACGGTCGCCAATGATGGACGGGTGCGGGGGCCGATGGCTTGGCCGTGTCGATCACCGCCCAGGTGCCGGGCGGCAGATGGCGGATGCGGTCGAACAAGGTGCGCTCGCCCCGGTCGGTCAGGCCAAAGCGCAGATAGTCGTACATCGCCTGTGGGGCGACGGCGCGCGACAATCCCGTCAATTGCAGCAGCGCCCCCGGTTCCGACGCGAAGGCGATGTCGCCGGCCCGCTCGGCCCAGAGCAGCGGCTTGATGCCGAAGGGATCGCGCGCCAGGGTCACGGTGCCGGCGGCGGTATCCAGGAACGCGAAGGCGTACATTCCGGTCAGGCGCGGTAAGGTCTTCTCGACGCCCCAACGGGCCAGCGCGATCAGCAGGACTTCCGTATCCGACTGGGTTTTGAAGACTGCGCCCTCGGCCGCCAGCTCGTCGCGCAGTTCGACGTAATTGTAAATTTCGCCGTTGGTGACGATGGCGTGGCGGCCGTCCTCGGTCATCATCGGC
>NZRL01000098.1 GCA_002696205.1 Rhodospirillaceae bacterium
GCCTCCGCCAGGATATCGGTCAGATGGCTGTGCCTATCGGCGGAAAGGAATTGTCGTTCACGATCAGCGCCGGATATACCTGCGTCACCGATCCGAACGATTCCATCGAAAATGCCCTTAGCCGCGCCGACGAAGCGCTCTACCAAGCCAAGGGGGCCGGGCGCAATCGAACGATCTGTTACGAAGAGATCAAGGGCGGCGCGCCGGGCGGCTGAACCTGCCGGCTTTTCCCGCCGCAATACATATTCCATCGCGTATTTCTATGATGCGTCCAGACCATGGGGCCGCAGCAAGGCGCGGGAAATGACGACGTTCTGAATTTGCGTCGTGCCATCCAGAAATTCGCACATTTTGGCCGCCGCCAAATGACGGCCGAGAGCCTCTCCGTCGCGCAGGCCCGCCGCGCCCATGGCCTGCATGCAGGCGGCGATGCCGCGCAACGCCGCGCCGGTCGCGAATTTCTTGGCATGGGCGCATTCGGTGATTCCCGGTTCGCCCGCATCCAGGGTGCGGGCGGCGTGCTCGGTCAGGCGGCGGCTCGCCTCCAGGTCCGTCGCAACGTCTGCCAATTCCCATTGCAGGCCCTGGTTCGCAAGGATCGGGCGGCCGAAGGCCATGCGTTCGGCGCCGTAGGTCAACGCACGCTCCAGGCTGTCCGACAGCATGCCGCAACAGATCGCCGCGACGAACATGCGTGCCATGTTGATGCCGGCCATGGCGGCCTTGAAGCCTTCGCCGACAGGAATCAGGAGATTAGTTTCCGGCACACGACAGCCGTCGAAGTGAACGTCGCAAAGGCCGGCCGCGTGGCCGCCGATCATCGAGTAAGGCTCGCCCCGGGACAGGCCCGTAAAATCGCCCTCGATTAAAAGATTGGCGATCCCCCGCCAGCCCGCTTCCGGATCGGTCTGAACATAGACGCTCATGACATCGGCGATAACGCCGTTGGTCACCCAGGCCTTGTCGCCGGAGACGGTCCAACCGCCGGTTTCCGGCGCCGCCCGGCAGGTGATCGCCGTGGCGTCGGAACCGACCCCGGGCTCGGTCAGACAGAAAGCGCCGATCCGTCGGCCGTCGATCATTTCCGGCAGCAGGCGATGGCGCTGTTCGTCGGTGCCGCGGCGGGCGATCGCATTGGCGGCGTTGGCATGGACCTTGAGCGCGAAAGCGAAAGCGAAATCCGCCGCCGCGAGAACTTCCGCCATGCGCGCCGCGCATTGCATGGACACGGCATCGCCGCCGACTTCAACCGGCAAAATCGCCGCCGTCAGACCGGCGTCCGCCGCGCTTTCAAAAACCTCCGGCGGCAACGCCCGCGCCCGTTCCCATGCGGCGGCATGAGGACGAAGTCTGTCGTCCGCGAAGGCCGCCGCGCGAGCCACCGCATCCTTTTCGGATTGTCTCAGTTCATTGTCCATGTTGCCTCGCCTTTTCCAATTTCTCCCCGGTCACGGGCCGCCGGTTCGGTATTCCGGCGACAGCATAGCCCGAATCGGACGCGCCCCAAGCGCGCCGCGCCCCAAGAACGCCGCACCCCGCACCCGGATTCGGCACGCGCCCGCCGCGTTCGGTCGGCGCCAGCCGGTCCAAGCCCCCGGTCTCTTGGCCAGCCTGATTTTCGCCCGGGTTTTCATTACATTACGGATCGCGGCCAAAATTCGTGCGGCCATCGCCCACTGCCGATAGCAGAGCCTTTAATATGTTCCAATTGCGGGCCGATTGTGCAAGTTTATGGCTGCAAATCGAGGAAGGTAACCGGGGAAAAGAGTTTGCGAAGCCTTCTCAAGGCGGGGTTCACGTTAATGGTGATCTTCGGCGTGTCGGCATGGGGTGCCGCCGCGCGCGCCGAATCTTTGCCTGATCTCTTGCTGGACCTCATCGAACATCACGACCGCATCAACGCCGCCAAGAACGATTTGGAGGCCGCCCGCAGCCGCATTCGCGAAACCCGCGGTGCCTGGTTCCCTGAGGCGCAGATCGATTTCAACAACGGCTATCAGAAGCGAACCAATCCCGGCACTCAGGACACGACGAAGCGGTTCAACGATACGACGTTGAGCATTACCCAACTGCTCTGGGACTTCGGCAAGACCAACACGGACGTCACGATCTCGGAAAAGAATCATGAATCCGCGGCGATCTCCCTGCATCGGGTTCGCCAGGATCTGATCCTCGAAGGCATCACCGCCTATATCCAGGTCTACAGCGCCAGCCGCCGCCTGACCTTGTCGCGTCAGTCCGAAGATAACATCAAGGTGCAGACCGAGCTTGAAGACGCGCGGGTCGCCGGCGGCGCCGGATTCTCGACCGACGTGCTGCAGGCCAAGACCGAATTGGCCGAAGCGCAATCCCGCCGCGTCGTCGCCGAGGGCACCCTGCGCAATGCATTGTCGCGGTACCACGCGCTGTTCCGCGACATGCCGCGTGAAATCGGCACGTTTGCCTTGCCGCCGATCCCCGAAACCCTGATGCCGCGCACGCTGGATGAAGCCATCGAAGTCGGGATGAAGGATAATTTCCAGGTTCGGATCGACCGGCTGGCCGCCGATATCGCCAAGGATTCGGTCACCCGCACCCGCCAGGATCTGTTCTATCCGGAACTCAGCGCCGTGGTCGAAACGTCGCATGAAAAGAACCTGGACGGCACGATCGGACAACGCAACGAACAGGTCGCCAAGGTCGAATTGACCTTTCCGTTCAACCTGGGCATGACGGCCTTTGATTCGGTCGATGCCTCACGCAGCAGCTTCAAGGCGACCATCGACCGCGCCGCCGACACCCAACGCACGGCGGAAGAAACGATCCGTCTCGCCTGGGCCGATCTGGAAACCGCGCGGCAAAACCACGAAGTCCGCTCCGCCCAGATCGAAATCGCCGCCAAGTTCCTGGAACTCGCCCGCGAGGAACGGGAAGCCGGTCGGCGATCTCTGTTGGACGTTCTGTCGGGTGAAACCCGCCTGATCAATGCCCAGAGCGACGCCGTTTTGACGGAAGTCTCGATCGTCCAGGCGGCGTTTCGGTTGCTCAACGCGATGGGCCGCCTGGAAGTTTCGGCGGTTGAGCCGAACTGACGGCATCCGGCCGTATTTTATCCTGAAGATACAATAAGTTTTCGCCTCTCTCGACCGCGGGTCAGCGGTTCGCGCGAATGGTCATCGGTCACATTTTTTTCGTCGATTTTAGTCTAATTTTATTCGTATTATATCGATCAGCCTGTGGCCAATCGGTCACATTGTTGTAAGGTTGAATACCTAGACTTTCCTTGAGCCGAATATCGAGACGCGCAAGATTTCGAAACGGCACTTCCAACGGTCTGTGCTCATTCCAAGGGAAACAAGGGGATTAAGCTAGGGTCCGGACGATCAGTCCGGCTTTAGGCGCAGGAGAGCGAGCACGTAAGGGGTGGCCAAGAACTGGCAAGTTCCCGGCACGGATAAAGGAGCGGAACCGCTTGATTGGAGCGGAGCCGGTTCGTATGTCCTGGATGCCGACGGCGCGGACCAGATTCGCGTGCCCGATGGTGGCTGGATCCTCCAGGCGAAATTCGTTCGCCAGGGGCCGGACCTTCTGCTCGTCGGCAAGGACGGATCCACCGTCCTTATCAAAAGCTTCTTCAAATTCTCCGACCCGCCCGACCTGCTGACGCCGGACGGCGCGATGATCAGGGGCGACCTGGCGGTCAAGCTGGCCGGCCCGGCCGCACCCGGCGCCGAGGCTCAGGCCGCGCCCGCCGCCGCCGCCGAACCGATCGGCAAGATCGTCACCATTTCCGGCAAGGTCGAGGCGACCCGCGCCGACGGCACAAAGACCGAGCTGAAGGTCGGCGATCCGGTCTATCAGGGCGATGTGATCGAGACCGGGCCGCTCGGCGCCGTCGGTATGGAATTCGCCGACGAATCGACCTTCTCTCTCGCCGACAACGGCCGCATGGTCCTGGACGAAATGGTCTACGATCCGGGGGCGCAATCGGGCACCTTCGGCGCCTCCATCGTCCAGGGCGCGTTCTCCTTCATTTCGGGTCAGATCGCCAAGACCGGCCCGGACAACATGCTCATCAACACGCCGACCGCGACCATCGGGATCCGCGGCACGGCCCTGGCCGGCAAGGCCGCACCCGAGGGCGAGCAGAGCAACTTCACGATCCTGCCCGAAGGCCAGTTCGTCGGCGAAGTGGTGATCGCCAACAACGCGGGAACGGTCGTCCTGAACCAGGTCGGGGCCACGGTTTCTCTCAGCTCCATCAACCTGGCCCCGCCGCCGCCGATCATCATCTCGGCCGCCCAGATTCAGCAGCAATACGGCAACATTCTGCGCCACCTTCCCCCGGCGCCGGGCGACAACGGCGACAATGCCGTTCCCGGCCAGCCCGGAACGCCGGAAGGAAACGCCCCGCCGCCGGGCGACGACACGGCGGAAAAGCTCAACCAGCTGCAACAGGCCATCACCCAAGGCGCCATCGACGCCGCCAAGTTCAACATCCAGCTGCAGAACGCGAAGGCCACCGTCGAAGGTCTGTTCGAAACGCTGCAGCAGGAATACGGCGAAGGCGCCTTTGTTCTTGATCCGGTTTCGGGCCTGACGGCGGCTCAGTTCGGCGGCCTCGCCACGCAGTTGGCAGGGCTCGCCGGGCGCATTCCCCAAGGCGGGTTCACGCTGCAGACCCTGCAGCAGGAATTTTCCCCGCAGGAAATCACCGCCCTGCAAAACCTGCTAGGCGCCGGCACCTTCAATTCGCTGGTCTTTGATTCCTCCGGCTTCAACTCGATCAATCAGGCGCTATCGCTTCTGAACGCCGCAGCGATCGTCGCGGCCAACGCGGAAACCTCGGCCTCGACGGCGGTCAGTTCGCTGACCGGCTCGCTTTCGATCCTCGGCCCCAATGCCTTGCTAACGAATGCGGAAACGGATTCGGTCATCGAGGTCGTGGTCGCCCCGCTGGAAGCACTCAACGCCGCGCGCGCCCTGTCGGAAGCCCTGGTCACCATGATCCAGGCGGCGCAAGCCATGCTGGCGACCGCCGCGTCCGGCGACGAGATCGACGCCGACACCCTGGCCGCGCTACGCGAAGCCGTCGGCCTCGACGGGGCCACCGGCGATAACCTGGTAACCGCGGCGACGGAGATTTCCGCCGTCGTGACCGCAGCCATCGCCGCCGCCAATCAGGCCAAGACCGACGCCATCGCTGCCGCCGATGGGGGCGTTGCCGCCGCCCGCGCCGCCGCCGCAAATTCCCTGAGCAGCAACATCAACGCGCAACTGGCTGCCGCCGGCGCCACGACAACCGACATCAACAATCTGCAGAACGTTGTCGATATCGTCACCTCCAAGGTAACCGGAATTCGCGATGTCGTCCTGAACAACCCGAACCTGCCGTCGGAACTGCTGACGGTTCTCAACCTTGCGGTCCAGGCCGCCGACGCCGCCGACCAGGCGGCGACCTATGCCCAGAGCACGCTGAACACCACCGACCCGACGGTCATGCTGGCCGCCAAGGCCAACGCCATTTCGTCGGCGCAGACGGTCAACAGCCTCAAGGCCCAGGCGATCCAGGCATATGATGCGTTCCAGGCGACCCGGCCGGTCGACCCCGCCGTCGCCGGCGATTTCCAGAACGCCGTTCAAGATTCCAACACCGCCGAGAGCGCCGCCGACCAGGCGACCGCCGCCATCGAGGGTGCGTCGCAGGCCCGCGAAGCCGCGCAAGCATATAAAGACGGCACCGCCGAAGCGGATCTCACCGCCAAGCAGGCTGCGACGACCGCCGCCCAAGCGACGGCGACCACGGAAAAAGCCGAAGCCGTCAGCGCCGCCAACGACGTGTTGGATGCCCGCGCCGACTTGCTGACCAAACTGATCAACGAAGCCGTCGGCCAGGCCACGTACGATGCCTTCGAGGACGCCGCGAAAAGCGCCGAAGCGATCCAGAAAGGGGCCAGCGACGGCGACAAGGGCGATGTCGTCGCGGATGCGGATGGCTCTCTTACATATGAAGTGAACGCCGCAAACACGGATATCGCGGCCCTGAACCCGGGCGACAGCACGACCGACAGCTTCAAGATCGCCATCGAGAATTCGTCGGGCGGCTTCGATCTACAGACAATCACCGTCACCATCACGAACGTAGGCGGTACGCTGACCGTGTCTGACGACGTCACGGTAACGTCGGGATCGGGCGATTCATTGACGACGGCCGCCGGCAGCCTGTCCGCATTGTCGGCCAATGGTGCGCAGCAGTTGCTCGACGCCGCCGAAACCGCGCTGGCCGACGCCAACACCGCGTTGAGCGATGCGACCGACGCCGCCAATGCCGCTCCCGGCACGCCCGCCTTGGAAGCCGCCCTGGCGCTGGCGACCCAGAACCAGGCCAACGCCGAAGCCGCCGTCGAGTTCCAGGAAGACGTCCGCGACCTGTTCCAGGACGCCGCCCAAACGGCGCAGGCCCGGGCCCGCGGCATCGGCGACGGCGAAAAAGGCGAGGTCGCCTTCGAGGCTGATGGCGACGTTACGTATATTCCCGACGAAGACGCCTATTCCGCTCTTACCGACGGCCAGAGTGCGACCGATAGCTTCCTGATCGCCGCCAAGAACGATGCCGGCGGCTATGATATTTCGTCGGTCCAAGTCACCGTCACCAACAACGGCGGAACCCTGGAAGTCTCCAATTTCACGGCGGTCACCGCACCGGACGGCACCACCGCTTCGG
The DNA here is from genome assembly GCA_002696205.1 of Rhodospirillaceae bacterium. Lineage (GTDB taxonomy): Bacteria > Pseudomonadota > Alphaproteobacteria > Rhodospirillales > Casp-alpha2 > UBA1479. The sequence goes on from NZRL01000098.1 coordinate 6,704, forward strand.
TGAACCTGGATGCCCTGGACGACGTGACCGCAGGAAACACCGGTTACATTAACGGCGCCGATCAGGTCGCCGATGCGGCATCCGCCTTGGCAGATGCGGCGCGGACGAACCTTGATACGCTGGAAGCCACGGCCCAGAGCGAACTGACCGAATCCCTCGCCGCCATCAATGCCGTCGCCGAAGCACAATCGGCTGAGGCCCAGGCCGAAGGCTATCTCTCGGTCGCCCAGGCCGCCGCCGAAGCGCAGGCCGAGGCGGCCCTGGAAATCGCCGTCGCCGATGTCGCGACGGTGACCGGCGAACTTTCCGACCTGGCGGACGTCCTGAACGACGCCGCCGACGAAGCCCAAGCCAACGCCATCGCCGGGACGGCGGACAAGGTCGCGGCGAACGCCGCTGCCCTGGAAGGGCTGCAGGCGCTGCTTGATGCCGCCGTCGATATCGCCGGCTTCGACGTCGCGGCCTTCCTGGCTTCCGACACGGCAGGCGGCAACGCCGGCCTGCAGGCGCGCACCGAGATTCTCGATTTCCCGGCCGCCGCGACGAACGACCCGGCCTTTCGGACCGCCGTCGCGACGGCCGAAGCCGAAGTCCGCGATGCCCTGGTCACCGCGCTCGACGACTATGTCGCATCGGTCAAGGACGCCGTCGCCGATGCCGCCGGTCTGAGCTACGCCAGCCAGGGCACCGAAGCCGTTGCCGCGCGCAACGCCGCCGTTGCCGCCGCCAACGCCCAGACCGACCGCGCGGAACAGCTGATCGAGTTGATCAAGGCAAAGTCCGTGGTCGCGTCGGCTGCCGCCGATTTGGCCGACTTCATCAATCCGGAGCCTGACAATCCGGATGCCGCTTATCTTGCCCTGGCCCAGGCCGAACTGTCTGAAAAGCAGGAAATCGTCGCCGACGAGGGCCTGATTTCGGCGACCACCGGCACGACCGCCAATACCATCGTCATCCGGGGCAACGTCCCGGACCAGGCGATGACCGTAACGGTCAGCGCGTCGAACGGTGGCGCGACCGATAACAACGGCGGCACCTCTGCGCTGACGACCACGGCGTCCGGCACCAGCGGGCAGGTAACGACCGTGACATTGCTGGGCACGCCCGAGGTCGGCGACACCTACACGATTGCGGTTTCCAGCAACCTGGATCCGAGTTCCGACCTGACGACCAGCGGCACGGTTTCAATCACCATCGACGAGAGCCTGACGTCCATGGCCGCTTTGCGGGCCGCATTGGTTCAGGCCCTCAACTTCGAACCGACCCTGGGCGGTGCGGAAGGCCAGGATGAAGCCACGGCCTTCGCCGCCGCCGAAGCCGCCGCCGCCAAGGCCGCCGCCGATCTCGCGGCCTACAACTCGGCGCTCGGGTTCGCCGATGCCGCCGAGGCCGCCGCCACCGAAGCACAAAACCAGGCCGATATCGCAGCCGAGCTCGCCTTGACGGCCAGCCAGGCCGCCCAAGATGCCGCCGCCGCCGAAGCCGCCAATAACGCAGCAGCCGCCGAAGCCGCCGCCGTGATCGCCGAGACCGCCGCCGCCGCCGCCGAACTGGCGCAGCAGGCCGCCGCCGCCGCCGCCGCGTCGGCCGAACTGAACGGCAACCGCGCGATCCAGGCCGCCAGCGGGGCCGGGACGGTCGTCGTCAACGGCACGTCGACTTCCGCCTCGGCGCAGGCCAACCGCGCATCGCAGGCTGCCA
>NZRL01000099.1 GCA_002696205.1 Rhodospirillaceae bacterium
AAGTCGTAAGGTGTCAAATGATGCCAAGCGTGCCTTAAGTAGCCTCTCAAGTAACCTCTCATCTGGCATCCCATATTCAATTACGTCGTCAAATCGACGGAACAAAGCCCGGTCCAACATGTCTGGGTAATTGGTTGCCGCTATCACAAGGCTGTCGCTGTCCTCTTGCTCGAGAAATTGAAGAAATGAGTTTAGGACGCGGCGGATTTCACCTACGTCATTATCGCGGGAGCGCTGCGTTCCGATGGCGTCAAACTCATCAAAAAGATAGACGCCACGCGTAGTCCGAATAGCATCGAAGATTTGGCGAAGCTTTCCGGCTGTGTCACCCATGAATTTTGAAATTAAACCGTCGAGAACCACTGTAAACAAAGGCAAGTGCAGTTCACCAGCTATGGCAGCCGCAGTCATCGTTTTCCCGGATCCGGGAGGGCCAACCAGCAGAAGCTTTTTGCGAGGAACGAGTCCGTGTGTTCGTAGGCTTCTCTGTTGCGTTTGTTCAAGGAGGGTTCGGCGGAGCTTTTCCTCAGTTTCTTCCGGCAAAACAACGTCCGCCAGTCGCTCTTCGGAATACCGAACTGATAGAAGATTTGCCAGTTCTCCTTTGGGTTGGGCTAATGGAACAGGGCCAGGACCTCTGACGACAATTGCGGATTTTTGTTCTTTCGCGCGGTCAATTAGAGCGCGTAGCTCCTGAGCAACCTTACTGTGCCCTTGACGTGACTCATGTGCGGCCATTTGCATCGCGACGGTGAGAAAGTGGTCATCATCCCCAGCAATGTGGCTTTTCAAAAGTGCGACAAGATGACGAGCCGTGCTCATAGAAAAAAGACGGGTATCCCCGTTCCCCAATTGTACTCTTAGGCGCATCCGCGCCACTCAACACTACCAAACTACTTCTAAAAGAACCGTTGCGACAACCAACCCTTAAATTTCTGCATAATGCCTTGGTTTCATGAGTTGTATCCAAAGCGCTGATAGTTCGCCGGGGGGCGTCCACAGTTTACTCGTCGAATCGGTAGTGCCCTACACCCTGGAAGGGGGCAATCTGCATCTGCCCAATGCCTTCCTTAGGAACTTTAAACTTCCTCGACCAAGGCCTCCAGTTCAGCGCGGGTTCGCGCTCGTAAGCGTCCGAGGCCAATTCGTGAGGCGCAAAGTGCAGGAATGTCTGCGGCCGAGTGCGCGGTACTGAGAACCGATTTAACCAGCCCTAATTTCTCTGGATAAGGCACATCGTTCCATCCCCGAGGTTGTCCATTGACCTCAAGGCCCCGGAAGGGAAGGTGGGAGCAAGGTTCTGTGTTCTCAGGCCAAAAAATCTTTTGTCCATCAGGCGCGGCGGTATAGCGCCGCTTACGCTGAATTGCCCGCCAAACGACGCGCTTGATCTCGCTCCCAGTTCGCTGAAATCCGTGTCGCCTTGCGATACGCTCACTGAGAAGTTTGAACGTGATTGGTCCTTCGGAATCGATGACCTCACATCCCAGTGCCGCGACTGTCTTTAAGTAGGTGTCTTCGTAGAAAAGGTCGGGGTTAAGTTTCAGGTCGGATGGCGATTTGGCCGAGGGGGCTTCTTGGAAGAGATCAGGTGCTTGAGGTCGCAGATTCTCGCCATCCTTATTTGGTTGAGCAACGGTCAAACCCGAAGTTTCACCCGACTGTGTGCTGAGTTCTTCCTCTAGCTCTATTGAGTGTTCCTCACTCTGATCAGCGGTTTCGACATCGTCGATCTCATCAAGCAAAGATGTGCTTTGGGCCGACGCGTCAAACGACGATTGGTCCTCCTGCAAATTGACATCTGCTGCCATTCCCGCGACTTTTTGTGCTTCTTCCTGCTCAAAAGCACGCTGTTCAGCTTCAGCACGGTCCTGATCAAGAAGTTCTTGTAGGCGCGCATTGACCCGTTCAAGAGTGTGGCGCGGATCAAGGAAGAAGTCGGTCGACCATATTCGCACCAGTTTCCAATTCAGGCGTTCAAGAATGGCGTGGCGCACACGATCTCGGTCCCGCGCACAGGGCAACGAGTGATATGTCGCACCGTCGCACTCAACGCCAGCCAGATACCGCCCCGGTTCTTCAGGATGAACAATGCCAAGGTCGATCCTGAATTTCGAAACACCGACTTGCGTATGAACGGTCCAACCGTGCCGACGAAGGCCTTCTGCAACGACAAATTCAAAATCAGAATCATAGGTATCCGTGCCGCCAACGGACTGGATTGCCTCTCCCAAGGCTAGGGGGCCGCGTGCTGCAAAATCGAGGTAATGTTTCAGATGTCGAACCGCAACGGACTGGGTGCGGCTCAGGTCGATCATGCTTGGCTCAAAGCTGGAAAACACGACCACTTCAGATGTTGCTCGCGTGATCGCGACATTTAAACGTCGCTCACCGCCCTGCCGATTGAGAGGGCCGAAATTCATGGACATCGTTTGCGCGCCGGGCTCAGTCGGTCCATAGCCAATACTTATGAGAATGACATCGCGTTGATCGCCCTGGACGGTTTCCAAGTTCTTGACGAAAACCGGCTCCTCGTTGTCATCTCCGAAAAACGGCTCCAATGACTCGTCGGCACGGCGCTCGGCATCGAGCAGGTCAAGAATCAACCGCTGTTGTTCAGAGTTAAGGGTCACGACACCGATGCTGAACTTGCTAAGGTCCGGGTCGCGCAACCGACGCAAAATCTCTTCTACGGTGGCTTTCGCTTCTATCGGGTTGGTGCGGTCTTTCCCCTTGCCATAGATGCCGTCAACTTTTCGGAGTGTGACGACGGTATCTCGGGTCTCTGCTGACGGGTAGGTGACCAGTTGACTGTTGTAATAAGCATAGTTGGAAAACGCGATTAAGCTCTCATGCTTGCTGCGATAGTGCCCGGTAAGGCGCCAGTGCTTTACCGAAGCCGCCATCGCTTCATCCAAAATGCTTTCCAAATCACCGCCAAATCCGGAATCGTCATCGTCGCTGTCGTCGCTTGTTCCCGCCCCTTTCTCGAAGAAATTGGTCGGCGGCATTTGTTTGGGGTCGCCGACAATGACGGTACGTTTCCCCCTGGCGATTGCTCCGATTGCGTCCCACACCGTTATTTGAGAGGCCTCGTCAAAAACGACTAGGTCGAAGGCAGGCGTTTCGGCGCTCAGGTATTGTGCGACGGAAAGAGGGCTCATCAGGAGGCAGGGCGTCAAGGTCAGGAGCGCATCGCTGGATTCGTTTATGATTTTACGGACCGGGAAATGCCTTTTCTTGGCCAACTCACGCCTAAGAAAAGAAAAGCCGGCGTTTTTCCCAATCTTATCACGTTCTGGCACTTGGCCTGAAAGCCGCGCCCTAATGTATGAGCTGGTCATCTCTGCCAACTCTTGATCTAATTTGCGGAACGTCGCGATCGTTTCCTCCTGGGAGGAGCCGGAAAAAGTCCGCAGTTCATCCCGTGCATCGATCAGTTTGGGCGCTAACCAGACACAATAGGCGGTCAAGGTCGTCTCGCGAGCCTGGTTGGGGGCTACGGCACCGGCAATTAGCCCCGTTACCAACGGCTCCAATGCTTCTGCCTCTGCCTTTCGGCGAAGTTCCACCCATTGGCACCAAGGATTGAGCCGGACGGCCCGCTCCAATACAGCCTCCGCAACGTGGACAAGTTGATCAAGGCTCCAATCCGCTTCAGTCTGTTCCATCGGATCAGCTTGGACCGCCGCCATGCCGATGCTTTGTCGGAACGCGTTCGCACATCTTGTGAATTCACTCAATGAGCTTAAAAACGACTGCCCCGCCTCTGAAATAGGCATGCCAGGCTCCAACATTTCCCGACCTTCCACGAAGCGTTTGCGGAAGATGGGCCGCAGGTCCGCTACATCCATATCGAACCCGGCCAAAGTGATCATGGAGCGGCGCAGTCGTTTTGCGGCCTCGGCCGCTGTCCGAACTTTGCCGATGTCCGTATTGAGTCCTTGCCAAGGCGCGTCAGTTGGAAGTTGCCCAGACGCCTTGTCCATACGTTCAGCAGTTCGTTGCAATTTCTGCAGCGTGGGCAAGTCGGTGTTGGGTTTGATGCTGGACTTGCCGAACCCAAAATGCTGGCCGATCTTCTTACGTACTCCGCTTTGACCAAACAAACGGAAGGGCCAGATACGATCTGAAGCAAGATTCCATTGCTCGGTCCATTCGGAAACGGGAGCCGAACGAATTGCAGCGTCAGAAAACGGCTGCGACAGCTCCTCGCGAGCTTGTTGATAGGCTGCCAGTTCCTTCAGCGCATCTTCCAGCGCTTCGAAAACCGTTGGGGCATCAGGCGATAGGCCGAACCCAAGATCATGTGCGTGGGCAGCGGACAACTGATCGACTAGGTCTTCGAGAGCCGCAAATGCGCCTTTCGTTCGCGAACCTAGCTCCATTCCCATTCGATCAAGGAAGGCAGCAGTCACTTGCTCAATATCTTTCGCCGCGACAACAACTGCCTTGGCTTCGCCCAGAACTTGGTCTTGCCACGCGAACGACCATTCCTCGTGATCAATCTCCTCGAAGTACTCAAAGTCAGCCTTTTCCAATTCATTGAACTGACGTCCGAGATCATGGGCGAGCCTCAGCAGCGCCTCTAATCCTTCGGATGATTTTGCGCGGTCGTCCCGCTGAAGGTCTTGCCCCCAATCAAGGCGCACCCGGTGAAACTCTTCAAATCGGACCACTCTTGCCAGTGCCTGGCGGGGACTGAGGCCTGTCGGGCCCGGCTTGTGGAGTGCGGAAACCAAGCCATTTAGTCGGTCTCGGGCTAGTTTCAATTCATCGGCGGTGTGTTGCCATTCCGACGCGGTGCGCTTCAACCTTTCATCCCAGGCCTGATCCAACTGGGCGATGACATCCTTCTTGTTCGCTTTGTTGGAATGGAGTTCGAGGCAAAAATCGCCGAGCCCCTTACTTTGGAGCCGGCGATACACGACTTCCAGGGCGGCCATCTTCTCGGAGACGAATAGGACACGCCGTCCAAGGGCGAGATTGTGAGCAATGATGTTGCCGATAGTTTCAGACTTGCCCGTGCCAGGGGGGCCTTCAAGCACGAAGTCGCCATCTTGGGCCGAGGCATGGACCGCGACAATCTGGGAACTGTCGGCATTCAGTGGCATGAACAGATCGCCGGGCTGAATCTCTTGGTCGATCTCTGTTGGGTCCAAAAACGATGCGGAATTGCCGTATGGGTCGCGCGGAGTGTCGATCATGTGCCGTACGAATGGGCTTTTCTTGAGTGCTTCCGTACGATCCGACAGATCTTTCCACATCAGGTACTTCGCAAATGAGAAGGTGCTCAACACCACCTCTGGGACGACCTCAAAACCGGGGATGTCACGAACGCGTTGTCGTACGGTTTGCCAAATCGAGGGTACGTCGATGCCGCTATGGTCTTGTGGTAAATCCCCGGCAAGCTCGGGAATGGAGACTTGGAACTCTTGCCGCAACAACTCGAGCAAGGTGAGGTTAAAGACAGGATCGTCTTCGTGGTGCGAGAGTTTCACCTTGGAAAGTGCGCTCGAGCGATCCAGCTTCACTGGCAGCAATATCAAGGGTGCGCGGTATTGTCTTTTGTCACCGGCTGGAGTCCAGCGCAGCATGCCGAGAGCCAAAAAGAGCGTGTTCGCTCCACCTTCCTGGAGGTCGAGTTTGGCCTTCCGATAAAGCCCTATAAGTCCGGCCTGCAGGTCCTTTTCATTGGTTTGGGCAACGATCTGTTCATTGTTCAATGCGTCCAGAGCGAATTCTTCGGAAAAGTCATCCCCTGTTCGAAGCAGCATGATTTGATCATCCGGCGCCCCGTCACGTCGCTCTCTGATAGGAGGAGTGACGAACGTCATGCTCTTTTCGTCAGCCAGTTTGTCTTCCAACTTGGCCGGGTCGGGACAGAAAATCTGGATGGCGGTTTTGGATGGCCGCAAATTCAATAGGCGGTTGCGCTTGCTGAGATCCAGGAGCTTTCGCTTCCAGTTATCCAGCCGGCCTTCCGCTGTGTCAGGCGGGGGGCCGGTTTCCAGACCGAAGTCAAATCCAGGTAGATCATCCGGTGGCCCTTCGATCGCCGGGATGATCGACGTGCTGGTGCCATCTGCCGATGCGCTCGCATCCGCCATTGTGCCCTTGGATGGTAAGGGACCAATCTGGCGTGTTCGCGCTTGTTTGATGTCGATGGCGTACACAAACTCTTGTTCACGATCTTCCGCGATCTGACGGTTGGCTTCACGAATGGCCTTGGAAAATGGAGGTGGAGTTGAGCCGGCAACCAAAGTTGTTTCGAAAAGAACCAGTTCTTTCGCCGCAACTGCCTTTCGCAGTTCCATTGGATCATCGGTTGTGAGTTGCGAGAGTGTTTGCGGCTGCAGCCAGACGCCGGCGAAGGCATGACCTTGGGTGAAGGCGACAACGGTGTTGAGACCGATTTGCTCCAGGGCTGCGGCGAAAATAAGAGCTGTATCCAGGCACGTCGCCAGTCCTTGGTCTTCCATGTCCGAAGGGCTACGAACCTTTTGGCCTTCGCGTTCAAAACTCGCGGGGGGATTGGCGTAGGTCAATTGTCTCGCAGAGACAGCCGCCCACACAGCTGCGGTCAACTCCCATATTCGAGCGCGGGATTTGCTTTGATAGCCTTCAAGCGACGGGCTTTTGCCTTGTTGCTCCATGAGCTGGGAGGCTGACTTAAGCAACCTTTGGACGGCGATGTCATTGGGCATCACGAACGCCGCCAATAACTCAGGCATATGGTTTGCGCCACCCCATTCGTTGCGCGCCAACGCCCTCACATCGTGAGCGGAACTTGCGACGACATTCCTCTGGTGGATTAGCTCCAACCTGACGGTCGCAAGGAGGCTTTCGTTAAGTTCATCAAGTAGACCGCCTTTCAGAGATACATCGCGATCATGGAGGCGGAGTTCGGAACCGGGAGCAAGCCGGTCGATTGTCCAAGTCTTTGAGCCAACGATCTCTGGCTCGGCAGTCAGGGAGAGGGTTAATCCTTCAAGCTGGTCTTCCGTCGGGTTGCGGATGACTAGGTCGCGAAGCAACGGCACGGCGCACTGGTGCGTGGCAAAGGTGATCCTCGTTGCGACGTCAGCTTCGATCGAAACCTGGGGAAGTGGCGCAGTTTCGCCATCCGTTTCTGATTTCGACGGCTCCTGCTGATCCAATATGTCCAATTTGTATGCTCCCGTCCCAGAGATGACATTAAAGATTGAAATATCCAGGTTGGGAAGGCTTGAGTGATGCTGTGTGATAAAAGACGCTTCAATTTCATCACTTTCCGGAACGTATCCGCACTGGGTCTACAAATCACTGCATGAGCTATGCAGTTATTGAAACGCAGTTCATCTCATTTCAGGCATATATCATTCTCTAGAACACAATCCGCGCCCCGCTTCCCGAAAGGGAGGTGGGGCGTATTGTTTGGAGGGTATGTCATGCAACGTTTGATACAAGGTCTGTGCCGCATTCCATGGAACCTTCTGAAGCTGGGAGGGCGGCATGGCGAATAGGAAGAGCTGTCCTCATTGTGGTTCCAGGCACATCGAGGCCGGTGACTGCGCGGAAGAAACAGGCGCGGTCTTGGGAGACTTGTCCGGTGCAGCAATCCTTGTCTGGCGTGTCGTCGGGCGGGCTTCCCCGGTTGTACCTGTGGTAATCCTGACTTGTGCCGTGATCGGTCTCCTTTGGGGTGCCAAGGCCGGCCAGGTTGTCGGTTCCGTGGTCGATGACACGTTTCCCCGAAAGGCGCGCTGCCTTGAATGTGGGGATCGGTTTTAACGATGAGGAAAAGCTAGATGGCCTGGGGAAGGGTAATCCTCAGGTCATCACTTTTCCGGAAATAAGTCTCATAAATTCCAATCATAAGAATAGTGGGGATTTCTATAAATTTTTTGTTGTGTGGCAATGGTTTCGGCGCGGTTCAGCGCTGGGGTTTGAGTAATACTTAATGAGGAATATTTAGTATGTATCATATTATGGCGAAGTAATTAAATCAGGGTAAATTACGATGAGTAAAGTCAAAATCGTACAGGTAGGAGTGTTCGAACAAAGATATGATA
>NZRL01000100.1 GCA_002696205.1 Rhodospirillaceae bacterium
CCCGCCGACCCCGCCAACCCCTGAAATAACCTTCGACGATTTTCTGGCCGTCGACGTCCGTGTCGGCACCGTCATCCGGGCCGAGGAATTTCCCGAGGCCCGCCGCCCGGCGATCAAGCTTTGGGTCGACTTCGGGCCGGACATCGGCGAGCGCAAAACCTCGGCGCAGATCACCCGGCACTATACGCCGGAAACCCTGGTCGGCCGCCAGGTTGCCGGCGTCATCAATTTTCCGAAGAAGCAGATCGGCAAATTCATGTCCGAAGTCCTCGTTCTGGGTTTTCCCGACGAAGACGGCGAGGTCGTTCTGCTGCACCCCGACCTGAAAGTCCCGAACGGCGGGCGGATGTTCTGACGCGGCTGATTGACGCCGGCAATCAGGCGTGCCGTTCGAGCTCGCTTAACGCCTCGTCGCCGTCGTCCAGCGGTGCCGATTTCGTTCGGGCCGCGTCGGCCCGGCGCGCACCGGCGATCGATTCCGCGACCATCAGGCGCAGCTTTTCCGGTTGAATGGGTTTGTGCATCACTTCGAAACCCGAGGCCGCGGCCTCGCGCAAACGGTCAGGCCCGGTATCGCCGGTCAACAGGAACCCCGGCACCTCTCCCCCCCAGACATGGCGGATCGCCAAAATCGCATCCGCCCCCGTATGGCCCAACTTCAACCGATAGTCGGCGACGACGAGTTCCGGCGTCTTGCGTTCCTGTTCCAACTTGGCGATGGCCTCGACGGCCGAACCGGCGACCACCGCATCGTACCCCCAACCACTGAGCAGCAATTCCAATGCCTCGCGGATATCGGCTTCGTCGTCGATGCCGACAACCACCGCGCCGGGCACGTCGCCGATTTCGTCGGCGGGCAGGATCATCTCCGCCGGGGCATGTTCACCGGCCAGCGGCAGCGTCACGGCGAAGCGCGACCCGCGGCCTTCCCAGGACTGCACGTCGACCGAATGATTCAACAGATTGGACAGGCGCTGCACGATGGCGAGGCCCAGCCCCAGGCCCTCGCGCCGGTCGCGGGCCGGATTGCCGACCTGATGGAACTCTTCGAAAATCATGCCCAACTGGTCCTGGGGAATACCGACGCCCGTGTCCCAGACCTCGATCCGCACGGACTCTCCGGCGCGGCGGCACCCGATCAAAATCTTGCCCGTCTCCGTATGACGCACCGCATTGGTCAAAAGGTTGCGCAACAGGCGGTCGAGCAAGCCCGGGTCGCTGTCGACCAGCAGGGAACAGGGAACCGAGCTGAGGGACAGGCCTTTCTCTTCGGCGAGCGGGCGAATTTCCGAACACAGCCGTTCAATCACCGCACCGGCGGAGAAATCCCGGCGCTGCGGCACGAACAGCCCGGCGTCCAGTTTCGAGATATCGAGCAATGATCCCAGCAGACGTTCCAAGGCTTCGGCACAATCGCTGATGCGGTTGATCAGCTGCTTCGCCTTCTCCTCCATGTCCCGTTCCGACAGCACGTTGACGAACATCGCGAGCGCCTGCAGCGGTTGGCGCAGATCGTGACTGGCGGCGGCAAGGAACCGGGATTTCGCCGCGCTGGCCTGTTCGGCGGCGTCCTTCGCTTCGGCCAGCATTTCCTCGGCCATCTTGGTCGCGGTCACGTCGCGGCCGACGCCCTGAATTTCAACCATGCGGCCATCGTCGTTGAACACGGCCCGTTCCGTCCATTGCTGCCAACTGACCCGACCGTCCTTGCCGACCACGCGGTGGAGGTTTTCCTCTAGCGGATTATGGGCACCGATCCGCCGGATGATCGCCATGCGCACGGCGGCCTCATCGGCGGCAAGTTCCGATCCGACAGGGCGGCCGATCAGAGCGTCGCGTGTCACCCCGTAGTACTGGCAATAGGCTTCGTTCACGAAGGTCCGCACGCCATCCGGCGTACAGCGGCGGATCAATTCCGTCTGATCCTCGACGATGGCGTGATAACGCAGTTCGGAATCGCGGAGCGCCTGCTCCGCCCGTTTGCGTTCCGTGATGTCCTGCGTCACCCCGAACAATCGGGTCGGGCGGCCCAACTCGTCGAAATCGGCGGTCAAATCCTCGAACACGTAGCGGACGGTGCCGTCGGGGCGGAGCACGCGATATTCGTGCTGACTGTTCGGCGTTGGGCTGTCGTAGGCACGGGCGATGCGCTCCCGGTCGTCGGGATGGATCATGTCCAGGAAGACCCGGCCCGTCGGCCCCGAACGGCCAGGGCGCAGCCCCCAGATCCGCCAGAGCACGGGTGAACAGATCGAACGGTTGTCGCCCGGGAAATGTTCCCAATAGCCGACCCGCGCGGTGCGCGACGTTGCCTGAAGCTTGCTCTCGCTATCGGCCAAGGCTTCTTCCCAGCGCTTGTCCTGGGTGATTTCCTTGGCCGCACCGACGACGCGGACAACCTCGCCGCCGGTTCCCCGTTCGGGCCGGGAATAAACCCGCAGCCAGCGAACGCGCCCATCCGCCGACAACAAGCGAAACTCATCGGTCGACGGAATTCCCAGACGCAACCGCTGATCCCGGGACTCCAGGATCGGAACATCGTCCGGATGGATCTGCGTCAGCCAGGAAAGCGGTGCATCGCTTTGCCCGGACTGGCCGGCAAGGCCGTCGATCCCGCCGACCTGCCATTTCGACGACACCCGCCCATCCGAGGCCACGTCGTAGGCATAAACGATATCGGACGTCAGTTCGGAAATGATGCGGTAATGGGCATCCGTTTCGGAACGCGCTTCCGAAGGCTCTTCCAGAGCGATACCGTCGTCGGGCATCTCGTTCGAAGACGCGGCATCGCCGCTGTCCTGCTCCGATGCGGCAGGTGCCCCGCCATCCCGGAACCGGCGCGTCGCGACGACGCCCGCGAGGAACCCGGCACCGGCGATCGCCAACGCCGCCGCCAGACCGGGCAACATCTTCGCCACATCGACATTGTCCGCGATCGGCTCCGCCCAGGCAGGACCGATATCCGTCATCAATCCGGCGAAGGCGGTCCCAGCGAGCAAACCGTATCGGATCGCCGACGTCACGCCGCCGCGGCGTACATCACGCGCCGGCCGTCCGGTCAAGCGCCGGTCGGTCAATCGTGTGACAGCCAAGGAGAGACGGGCCATATGCGGGACCTCCGTGTCGGCCGGGGTCAGTCCTGATCCAGACCCTGAGTCAGCCCCAGGGATGCGGCCTTGATCACCGCCTGTGTCCGGTTGCTGGCGTCCAGCACCTTCAACAGACCGGTCACATGCAGTTTGATGGTGCCTTCGGCAAGCCCGAGGATGCGGGCGATTTCCTTGTTCGACTTACCGCCCGCCATGAGATTCAACACATCGCGCTGGCGCGGCGTCAGATGCAGACCGCCACCGGCATCCGTCTTGGTGCCGCCCGGCGACCAGTCAAGCAAGGTCGGCGGCAGATAAATCTCACCGGCGATGACTTGCCGCACCGCATTGACGACGACCGAACTGTCCAAGGTTTTCGGGATATAGCCATGCGCCCCGCAATCCATGGCGAGACTCATTTCCTCGGACGTTTCGGCGGCGGAAACGACGACCACCGGCACCTCGCCGAGCGAGCGGATCAGCGCGTTCAGACCGGCGAACCGTTCCATGCCGGGCATGCCCAGGTCGACAAGGGCGAGATCCAAATCGTCGGTTTCATTTGCGGTCCGCAGGGCCTCGGGGTAACTGGCCGCTTCGACCACCGTGATTTCGGGATCGATGATCTCCAACAACGAGCCCAGCCCCTTGCGGAAAAGGGCATGATCGTCGGCGATCAGGACTTTCGACGGAAGCTGTTCACTCACCTGCACCCCCCGGGGCGTCTTGTTATTCCTGTTTACGGACGACGCACCTCGTTAAATCGTGAGATCAATTCGATCGGTAACCATTATAGGTCACAATGGGGGAATTTCCATGAATTCCAGCCACCGTGGATACCTCCTCCCGGCGCCCGGCAGGCTCAGAGAGGCAGACGAATACGCCCCCGAAGGCCGCCGGCCGGCGATTCGGACAACAGGATTTCGCCGCCGTGGCTGCGCACCACATCGCGGGCGATGGTCAGGCCCAGCCCCACGCCACCGGTTTCCGGATTGCGGGAATCGTCGAGCCGGAAGAAAGGACGGAAGACCTCGGCCCGTTTTTCTTCGGGTATTCCGGGGCCGTCGTCATCGACTGTGATCTCGATGGCGTCGCCGCGATGCCCGGCACGAACGGAAACGTGCTGACCGTAGCGCGCCGCGTTCTCCACCAGGTTTGTGATGCAGCGTTTGAAAGCGTTCGGGCGGAGCGGCAGGTGCAGGCGATCCTCCAGATGCAGGTCAATGGGCCGCCCGCGGCGGCGGACCTGGCCGACCACGTCCTCAAGCAAATCACCCAGGTCCGTCGGCGCCGGCTTTTCCGTCCCCTCACCCCGGGCGAAGGCCAGATAGCCCTCCAACATGTGTTCCATTTCCGAAACGTCGGCGGACAGGTCATCCGCCCCGTCAACGTCCTGAAGCATCGCCAGCTGCAGTTTCATCCGGGTCAAGGGCGTGCGCAGATCGTGGGAAACGCCGGACAGCATGTCCGTGCGTTGAGTAATCTGGCGTTGGATGCGTTCGCGCATGGCCATGAACGCCTGCGCCGCCTGCCGAACCTCCGTCGCACCCTCCGGTTTGAAATTGGAAACGTCGCGGCCCTTGCCGAAGTTTTCCGCGGCATGGGCAAGGCGACGGATCGGTTTGACCTGATTGCGCATGAAGATCGTCGCGACCCCGAACAGGATCAGCGACGTACCGACCATCCAAATGACAAAGACATAGACCGTCGTGGAGAACAGGCGCTTTCGCGTTGTCGTCACCCGCATGACGCCGTCGGCCAGTTGGATATCGATGATGACATTCCGGTCCGATGAGTCCGAATCGATGCGATACGGCTTGACGATGAAGCTCTGCATCGCGCGGTCGAGCATATCCTCCAGGTCGTTGTCGGGCTTGGCCGCCTTGTTCGACAGGATCGCAGAAGGAAGGAAGGTTACGAACATCTCCATCGACCCACCGGCCAGGTCGATGGCGCGTTCCCGCCCGGCGGGGCTCGGGTCCAGGGACACCAGATGCAGGATCGCCGATATGTCGCCGGCGACACTGCGTGCCAGACGGTAAGAGACCTTGTCCCAGTGGGTTTCATAGAAAATCAAGGCGGAGACGACCTGCAGCAGGATCAACGGCGTGACGATGATCAGCAGGGCGCGGCCGAGCAGACTTTTCGGCAGTGCGTTCTTGATGGTCATGCGCAAGGTCATCGTCGAGTGCCCATTGTGGCGTCGGCTCCGAAGATCAATCGGGTCGAAGCACGTATCCCTTGCCCCGCACGGTCTGAAGGTATCGGGGGTCGCGGGGATTGGGCTCGATCTTACGGCGAAGACGGGTCACCTGTACATCGACGGCACGCCCGCCGCCGGCGGCCCCCGTGCGCGCGATCAGGTCGTCCCGGGAAAGGATATCGCCGGGCCGGGCCGCCAGCGCGTTGAGCAAACCGGCTTCCAATTCCGTCAATCGAACCGGGCGGCCGCCGCGCGACAATTCCCCCCGGTCACGGCGAAACAAAAACTCCCCGAACCGCAGGTCGTCCGCCGGCGCCTGGGGCTGCGGCGTACGTTTCAAGACGTTGCGGATACGCAGGAGAAGTTCCCGCGGCTCGAACGGCTTGACGACGTAATCGTCGGCGCCGCCTTCCAGGCCGTTGATCCGGTCCTCGGTTTCTGCCATCGCCGTGAGCATGAGGATCGGAATGTTGGAGCGCGTGCGTAGATCGCGGGCGAATTCCAGGCCGCTTTCTCCCGGCATCATGAGGTCCAGGATCACCGCGTCGAAATCGAAATGACTGAGCCGCTTGCGCGCTTCGGCGGCGTCGGCGGCGGTCACCACGAAAAAGCCGTTCTCGCTGAGAAAGCGGTTCAACAGGTCGCGCAGGCGCCCGTCGTCGTCGACGACCAGAAGATGCGGCAGATCGGCATTCACGGGTGCGTTTCCCCCCGGCCCTGGTTGGGGCGCGCGAAACATTCATGGTCAGCGCGAAAGATTAACATGAAACGACCGGCACCGGGCAGTCCACCCGCCACCGAAAACCCCGTCAAGGGCGCGGGGCGCGGTCGGCGGGCGAAACGCGGTGGCGGTCTTCTTCGTTGATCAGACCATGCAACACACGGCGGAATCCTTCGACCGCTTCGGGCCCGGCCTCGCGGTAGGCACGGGTGATGCGCCCGGTCTGACGGCGGGTCAAAAGCTGCTCCAGTTCACGGCCCTTGGGCGTTAACTGCATCAGGCGGCGGCGGCGGTCGCCGTCGTCCGTTTCCTGAACCACGTAGCCTTCGTCGATCAACGTCGAGAGCACGCGGTTGAGGGACTGTTTGGTGATCTTCAGGATCGCCAGCAATTCGGTCACGCTGATGCCGGCGTTGGCGCCGATGAAATAGATCGCGCGGTGATGGGCCCGGCCCATGTCGTAGTCGGCCAGGATCGCGTCGGCCTCGCCCGTGAAATCACGATAGGCGAAGAACAACAGTTCCATGGCATGGCGCAATTCCTCGTCGCGCGGCGCCGGAACCTCGGTCTGCTGCGTCTCCCATGCGGCCTGGTCGTCCATGTCTCGTCCCTTCAGCGAAGCGTCGCGGCGGTCGCAGAAAAATGCGCGCGCACCTCATGAATTTAAGTCAGTGTTATTGACTTATATGCCCGAGACTGATAAAAAACGCAACATCCTTCTTGGGAGAAATGGACGGACGAAAGAATATTACAATGAGCGCAGGTACTTTCGATGACCGTGACGGTCTGATCTGGTTCAACGGCGAATGGGTCGATTGGCGGGACGCCCGCGTCCACGTGCTGACGCACGGGCTGCACTACGGCTCCTGCGTGTTCGAGGGCGAGCGGATGTATTCCGGCTCGATCTTCAAATTGCGCCAGCACACCGAACGTCTGTTTTATTCGGCCCAGACCCTGGGTTTCAAAATCCCCTATACGGTGGAAGAGATCGATCAGGCCTGCATCGCGGCGTGCGAGAAGAACGGCATCGTCGACGGCTATATCCGCCCGGTCGCCTGGCGCGGATCGGAAATGATGGGCGTTTCGGCCCAACAGAACCGTATCAACGTCGCCATCGCCGCCTGGGACTGGCCGAGCTATTTCTCACCGGAACTCCGGGTCAAAGGCATCAAGCTGGAAACATCGAAATGGCGGCGGCCCGACCCGGCCTGTGCCCCGGTCCACGCCAAGGCGGCGGGCCTATACATGATCTGCACCCTGTCCAAGCATGCGGCCGAAGCCAACGGCTGCCAGGACGCATTGATGCTGGATTATCGGGGCCAGGTCGCGGAAGCCACCGGCGCCAATATCTTCATCTCTTTCGGCGACGGCAAACTGCACACACCGACCCCCGATTGCTTCCTCGACGGGATCACGCGCCAGACCGTCATCGGCCTGGCCAAGGCCCGCGGCATCGACGTCATCGAACGGGCGATCATGCCGGACGAATTGAAGGACGCGACGGAAATCTTCCTGACCGGCTCGGCCGCCGAGGTCACGCCGGTCGGCCAGATCGACGATCTGACCTTCACGCCCGGCGAGATCACCCACCAGTTGATCGAAGACTACGAAAAGACGGTCGGCAAGAAATCGGAAAGTGCCGCGGCGGAATAATCCGCCGCCGGCTTCCGGCCTTCACCTTCCTTAAGCATCATCGCCGCATGGCAGCGGCAGGGGCCTGGGCGGCGGTTATGCCGCGCGGGACCCGCCCATGTCGGCCGCTTCGGCGGCGGCGCGCTGCATGCTGGACGACATTTCGTTGGCAACGGCGGTCTGTTCCTCGATCGCCGCGGCGGTCGTCGACACGTACTCCCGCACCGCTTCGATCCGTTCCTTGATCGACGCCAGAGAATCCACCACGTCGGCCGAGACTTCGCGCATGTTGTTGATCTCTCCTTCGATCTGCTCGGTCGCGCGGCGCGCCTGATTGGCCAAGTTCTTGACCTCGCCCGCGACAACGGCGAAGCCCTTGCCCGCCTCACCGGCGCGCGCGGCCTCGATCGTCGCGTTAAGGGCCAGAAGATTGGTCTGCTCGGCGATGCCGGTGATCAGACTGATGACCTCACCGATCTGATCGGCGGCGCTGTCCAGACGCTGGGTGGAATGATCGGCATGAATGACCCGGTCGAAGGCGTCGTTCGCGACCTGCCGGGACTTGTCCATGCTTTCGGAAATCTCACGGACGGAGGCACTGAGCTCTTCCGAGCCGGCGGCCGTGTCCTCCATCAAGGCCCGGACATGTTCGGCGCGTTTGCGGGCCAGGACCGTCGCGGTCACGTCCGTCGCGTATTTGACGACCTTGTAAGGTGCGCCCGACGCATCCGCGATCGGATTGTAGGACGCCTGGATCCAAACCTCGCGCCCCCCCTTGCCGACACGAAGGAATTCACCGGCCCGGTATTCGCCCTGGTTCAAGGCCGCCCAGAACGTGCGGTAGGCTTCGCTGTCCTTTTCATCGGCCGTGACGAACATGGAATGATGACGGCCCTGGATTTCGGCAAGCTCATACCCCATGGCGCCCAGGAAATTGCCGTTCGCGGTCAGGATCGTGCCGTCGAGATTGAATTCGATGACCGCCTGCGACTTGTTGATTGCCGCGATTTGACCTTCGAAATCGGCGGTGCGGCGTTTCGCCTGAGTGATGTCCGACGCGAACTTCACGACCTTGTAGATGCGGCCGGAAGGGTCGGCGATGGGAGTGTAGGAAGCCTGAATCCAAACTTCTCCCCCATCCTTGGCGATCCGCTTGAATTCGCCGACGCGGGGCTTGCCGTCGGCCAACTCCGTCCAAAAATTCTTATACGCCGCGGTCTCACGGTCCCCCGGCTCGATGAACATCGAATGATGTTTGCCCTCGATCTCGGAAAGCT
Source organism: Rhodospirillaceae bacterium (assembly GCA_002696205.1). GTDB lineage: Bacteria > Pseudomonadota > Alphaproteobacteria > Rhodospirillales > Casp-alpha2 > UBA1479. The sequence continues at coordinate 8,920 of NZRL01000100.1, forward strand.
CATAGCCCATCACGTCCAGGAAGTTTTGATTGGCGGACAGAATCGTGCCGTTCGGTTCGAACTCGATGACGGCCTGCGACCGGCCGATCGCCGCGAGTTGGCCTTCGAACTCGGCGGTCCGCCGCTTGGCCGCCGTGATGTCCGATGCGAATTTCACGACTTTGTAGGTTTGGCCGTCACTGCCGACGATCGGGTTGTAGCTCGCCTGAATCCAGACTTCGCGGCCGCCTTTTGCCAGACGCCTGAACTCGGCGGAGCGATACTCGCCCCCGGCCAGGGCGGCCCAAAACTCCGCATATTCGGGGCTGTTCTTCTCGTCGGCTGCGACGAACATGGAATGATGACGGCCTTCTATTTCTGAAAACTCGTAGCCCATGACGCCCAGGAAATTCGCATTCGCGGTCAAAATCGTGCCGTCCGGTTTGAACTCGATAACAGCCTGTGATTTGTCGAGCGCCCGCAGCTTGGCTTCGGCTTCTTTTTGGGAAATTCGGTCATTGGCGCGAGAAAAAATCGGCATAGGTATAACGGCTCCGTTGCCACCCACGGCCATGCCGGGCGGTCTCTTTCTTGAATTTTCTCCGGATAAGTGAAGGAGGACGCCAACATCCCCGACGGGCCAAAGCCCCAGGGGCGTGGTATGTCTCTTCACTCACCCCCCTTAGGTCTGAAAACTACATATACATGCATGCAAAGTCCACAGCGGAGCGTGTAGTTTGCGAGAAAAACTATATAGGACTGAATATACCCGACAAATTTGATCAATTATGTGGATGAAAAGGCTGTTGGCAGGTCGGCGAGCCCCACTTCGACAGCCAGCATCGCATCTGGAAACGCGAATCAATTAAAGGCTGGGGCCTTTGGGCGCGACGAGGCTCTTGGTCAGTTCCCCGGTAATATAGGTATAGGCGTCGTCCACGGAATCGACCCGGTGCAGCAGGTCCAGGTCTTCCGCATTGATCGTGCCATGCCGAACCAAGGCATCCAGGTTCAACACCTCGTCCCAGAAGGCCTGGCCATACAGGATGATCGGCAAGCGCTTCTTCACCTTGCGGGTCTGTATCAAGGTCAGGGTCTCGAACAATTCGTCAAGCGATCCGAACCCGCCGGGAAACACGATCAGGGCTTTGGCCAAATAGATGAACCAGAGCTTGCGCATGAAGAAGTAATGAAACTCGAAGGCCAATTCGCGGGTGATATAGGGATTGGCGTGTTGTTCGTGCGGCAACGAGATACCGAGCCCGATATTGATCCCCTTGGCCTCGGAGGCGCCCCGGTTGGCGGCCTCCATGATGCCCGGCCCGCCGCCGGAGCACACGATGAAACGCTTGTGGCTGTCTTCCAGGCTTTTCGACCATTCGGTCAGACGACGGGCCAATTCCCGCGCGTCCTCGTAATAGCGCGACATGTCGAGCGCCGCCTCCGCCCGCTCGACGTCGCCGCCATGTTCGCGCGCGGCCTGCAAGCGGCGTTCGGCCTCGTCCCGGGGCAGCGTCCGGGCCGAACCGAAGAAAACCACCGTGTCGGCGACGTCCAGGGCGCGGAACCGCGCCGCCGGTTCGACATATTCCGCCAGGATGCGGAGCCCGCGGGCGCTGGGCGAACGCAGGAATTTTTCGTTGCGGTAGGCCTTGGGCGGATGAGGATAGCCTCCGGGACCGCCGGGTTCGTCCAGGTCGCCGGGATCTTCGTCGTTGTCCATCATCCCCCGGCCCCTTCCCCGCCGCCGGCCCGGGCCAGCGGCCACATGTCTTCGACCACCACGGTGCCGTCGGGAAACCGGCTCTTTCGCCAACCCGGGACACGGCCGAGAAAGTGCGTCCCGACGTCCCGCGCGCAATCATAATCGGTCAGGGAATCGCCGACGAACAGAACCCGGGCCGCCTCGACCCCTAAGTCGCCGAGCTTTTCACCGACGATATCCGGTTTCTTGCGCGGCGAGCCGTAGATCGTATGGAAATAGCCGTCCATGCCGCGTCGACCGATAATTCGGCGCAATTCGTCCTGCGGCGTGCCGGAAACGACGAACAGTGGGCAGTGCGCCGCCCAGGCGCCGAGCGCTGCAATCGCCCCGGGCACGGCATCACAGGCGACAACCGCGTCCTCGACCATGTCCGAAAAGGTCTGCGCCAGGTCCGCCAAGCCGCCTTCGTCCAATTCAATGCCCAACAGGTCGCGGTGGAAGGATTCCAATTTGACGACGCGGGAAATGCCTTCCTGCTGAACGTGCCGTTCGATGACTTCCGTCACCACGTCTTCGCCGTAGGGTTCGTAGAGCCGACGGAAGGCCTCGATCTTCACTTCGTTGGATTCGGCAAGGACGCCGTCGAAGTCGAAAAAGATCGCATCGACCTCGCCGGGCCGCACGACGTCGTCGATGTCCGTCGCCCGCGCCGTCACTCGGCGGCCTTTCCAGAGGGCAGGTTCCAGCGCGCCGTGGCGGCATCGTCCGTATCGCGGGCGTCGACCCATTGACCGCCGCCCGGCGTGTCTTCCAATTTCCAGAACGGCGCCTTGGTCTTGAGGAAATCGATCAGAAAATGACAGGCCTCGAAGGCCGCTTCGCGATGGGCCGAGGCGGCGGCGACCAGAACGATCTGATCGCCCGGCTCCAGCCTGCCGTAGCGGTGGATGATCAGCGTCGCGTCGAGCGGCCAGCGCTCATGCGCTTCCGCCTCGATCCGCGCCAGTTCCTTTTCGGTCATGCCGGGATAATGCTCCAGCGTCATGGCGCCGATCTTATCGCCGCCCGCCATGTCACGGACCAAGCCAACGAAGGAACACAATCCGCCGATGGCGTGGTTCCCGTCGGTCAGCGCCTTCAACTCGGCGCCCAGGTCGAAATCTTCGGTCTGTACCTTGATCATGGCGCGGCCCCCGCTACCTCAGCCCCCGGTGACCGGCGGGAAAAAGGCGACCTCGTCGCCCGCCGCCACGGGATGATCGAGACTAACATATTCCTGGTTCACGGCGACACGCACGACCTTGCGGTCGGAGAACGCCTCCGCATAGCCGTCGCCGCGCCCGACCAGCCAGTCCATCAATTCGCCGACGGTGGCGACACCGTCCGGGGTGGGGACGGCTTCTTCGCCGATCCCGGCCTTCTCGCGCAGCCAGGCGAAATAGAGAAGCTTAAGCGGTGCGGACATTCAGGTTACCTCGCGAAACGGCAGGAAATCGACGGTGGCCCCTTCGGCCAATTCGGTCATGTCTTCGGGCAGTTCGACCAGCCCGTCGGCCTCGACCATGGAGGTCAGGATCCCCGCCCCCGATGAATGGTGCTTTTCGGCAAGCGGCATGCCGCCGCCGTTGAAGGCCAGCTTGACCCGCGCCCATTCGCGGCGGCCGGTCTTCTTCTTATAAGGAAACCCGGCCTTGACCGGGAAGCGCGGCGCATCCGTATCGGCGGCCCCCGTCAGCATCATGATCAGCGGCCGGGCGATCACCATGAAGGTGACCATGGCCGCGACCGGATTGCCGGGCAGGCCGACGAAGGCCGTGTCGCCCACCTGGCCGAGTGCGATGGGCCGCCCGGGCTTGATCGCGAGGCGCCAGAAATGGACGGAGCCCTGACGTTCGACCGCCGCCTTCACGTGATCTTCCTCGCCGGCGGAAACACCGCCCGAGGTGATCAGCAGATCGTGGTCGCCCGCCGCCGCGTCCAGGGCGTCCGCGATGGCGTCCGGATCGTCGGGCAGAATGCCCAGGTCCGTGACGGCACAGCCGAGGCCGTCCAGCAGGCTCATCACCGTGTAGCGGTTGGCGTCGAAGATGCATCCCTCGGGCGCGTCGTCCGACGGATCGCGGACTTCGTCGCCGGTAGAGAACACCGCGGCCTTGAGGGGCTTGCGGACCGCAAGTTCCCCCCGCCCGACCGAAGCGGCGAGGCCGATTTCCTGGGCCCGCAGGCGCTGCCCGGCGCGCAGGATCACGTCGCCTTCCTTCACGTCTTCCCCGGCGAAGCGGCGGTTCGATCCTTTTTTCAGACCGGCGGGCAAAATCACCGTATCGCCGTCCCGCGCGGCGTCTTCTTCCATGAAGATCGTATCCGGGCCGCTGGCCTGCACCCCATCGGCGCCGGGCGGCACGGGCGCGCCGGTGAATATCTGATAGGCATTCCCGGGCGATGCGGGCCCGTCCAGCGGATGGCCGGCGGCGATGCGGCCCGCGACCGGCAGGCGGGTTTCGCCGTCTGGGTTCAGATCAGAATGGAAGACGGCATAGCCGTCGACGGCGGAATTGTCGTGCGGCGGCACGTTGCGCGGCGACGCCACGTCCTCGGCCAGCACCCGGCCGAGGGCATTGCGCAAGGAAACCGTTTCCGTCCCCGCGACGCAGGTCACGCGTTCGGCCAGGGCCGACAACGCGTCGTCCACCGGCATCAGCCCGCCGTCGAAGGCGAAACAATCGTCCTTAAGCTGCGCCATGGCTCACCTTGGCGGCCGCACCCGCCAGGCCGCAATGGGCCATGATGAAATCGGCGACGGCGGGAACGTCGTTCATGTCCAGAAGCGGGCAGGTGACGCCGTCCAGCGCCGCGTCCGTGGCGACGGCGACCACCGTATCG
>NZRL01000101.1 GCA_002696205.1 Rhodospirillaceae bacterium
GACGCCGCCCGCCGTGCCGTCGACCGCGACACCGTTCACGTAGACGACGATCTCGCCGCTGGGGCCGTCATAGGTAAAGGCGACATGGGTCGGCACGTCCGGCGAGATGACGCCGGGCACGGTATAGAAATTGGACAGTTGTCCGGACCCACCGCCATCGCCGACTTCGACGGAAATGGTGCCGTCCGGATGGGTCGTGAAGCCCCAGCCCTTGTAGTCGCCGTCGAAGTTCTCGGCGAACCGTGCGACGCCCCCCGGCGCGCCGGCCAGCGTAACGACCGCTTCGACCGTGATCGAGGTCAGCGCGTTGACGGTGCCCTCGGCGGGGATCGTGATGAAGTCATCGACACCGTCGAACTGCACGCCCGTGCCCGTCGTGGTGACGGACAGTTCCGGGTTCCGGTTGACGGTAACGGTGATGCCGCCGGCACCGTAATCGGCGGTCAGCGTGTATTCCGAGCCCAGGTTATGGGTGATGTTGTCGAAGATATTGTCGATGCCGGCTTCCAAAACGCCCGCGTTGCCGCCGACTTCCGCTGTATGGCTGTCGTAGGTCAGCACGGTGAAGCTGTTGCCGTCGACGGCCGGATCGAAGCCCGGCGCGAAATTCAGGTTCAGCGTATCGCCCGCGTCCTGCAAATCGATGGTGTCGAGCGCCAGGATGTCGTGATCGCCGTCGTTGGTGATATCCAGGTTGACCGTCGCCCCCGGATCCAAATTCACCTCGCCGCCATCGATCACCAGGATGCCGGTATCCGCGCCGGCGATGTCGACGATGCCGTCGCCGGAGATCGCGGCACCGTTGAACAGGCTGATGGTGCCTTCGCCGGTGATGAGCCCGCCGTTCACGATCTCGGCGCCGTTCAGGTTCAACACCGCGCCGGCGGCGACGTTGATGGTGCCGCCGCTCAGGTCGATGGTGTTGTTGATCGCCACACTCGCCCCGGCCGGGATGTTAATGACCCCGTTGGGCCCATAGACGAAGGTCTGACCGTCGATGATGGTGTCCGTGCCCTCGATCTGCAGGATGCCTTCGACATCAAGGGTGACGGTACTGTCGACGCTGTCGCCGTCGAGGACCAAGGTCTTGCCGTCCTCGATATAGAGCGAGGGCGTGCCTTCGTCGGCGAAACCGGAAATGGTGACGGAGCCGGACAGAACAAGGTCCGGTCCCGCGGCCAGCAGGTCGAAACCGTTATCAAGCGTCAGGTCGGCCGTGCCGGTGATGTCGAGCGCGCCCGAGCCGGTGAACGACGTGCCGGTGCCGAGGACCGTTTCCCCGTCGGAAATGGTCAACGTCGACGTTCCCACGTCCAGCGTACCGGACGCCGTGTCGAACGTCTTGCCGGCGTTCGCAATCACGGCGTCGGTGTTGACGTCGATGGTCCCGCCGGAGTTGTTGATGTCGGACGACAGGGTCCGCAAACCGCCGGCCGTCGAGGTATCTTCGATGATGATGGTGCCGAAGTTGTCGATCGCGCCGGTGCTGACGGTCAGTGTCGTGTCATGGGCGGCGGGGCCTTCGTTGTTCAGGCGGATGATGCCGTCGTTGACGAAGCCTTGGGCGATGGTCAACGTCGCGTCGCCGCCGCCGTCGTAGCCGAGTACGGTCAGTTCACCGGTGCCGGATATATAGAGCCCGCCGTTAATGGCGTTGCCCGTGCCTTCGGTCTCCAGTGTCCCCGCGACATTCACGTCGACGGTGGTGTCGAACACATCGTTCCCCGTAAGCGTCAGCAGCGCACCGGTGTCGATGTCGAAAGCATAAGGCCCGGTATCGACCGTGGTCACGGTGACGGCATCGGATTGTCCGCCGAAGCCAATCGTCGGATCGTTCGCCACGATGCCCGTGTCGCTGTCGAGCGCCAGGATTGCCGCGCCTGTGAAGTCGATCTTTGCACCGGTGTTGTCGGTCAGGGTCGTGCCCGTCCCGATCACCGTCGTGCCGCCGTCGATGGTCAAGGTGCTGGTGCCGTCGACGGTCAGGGTGCCGACCGAAAGATTGAAGGTTCCCGTGTTGCTAATCGTCGCATCGACCGAGGCCTGGACCGTGCCGCCCTGGTTGTCGATTTCGCCGACGAAAATCCGCGCGCCGCCGGACGCGCTCGTGTCCATGAACCGCAACAGGCCCGTGTTCGTCAGAATGCCGGAGGTGACGGTCAACGACGAGTTCGATGCGCCACCGGCGTGGTTGTCGATCAGCATGTCGCCGTGGTTGATCACGTCGCCGGTGATCGTCAGGGTCGCGTCTCCGGCGCTGCCTGGACCGCCTATGGCCAACGCGCCTGCTTCGCTGCTGTCGGCCTCGATCGTCAGGTCGCCGGTGAATTGGTTGCCAGACCCGATGACGGTCATGCCGGCGGAATAGCCGATGGCGTCGTCCGCGCCGATGGTGACCGAGGCCATGCCCAGGGTCGCGCCGCCGGTCAGGTCGACCGCACCCTTGACGTTCAGGCTGCCGGTGCCCTGGACCGTGCCGCCGCCGATGGTCAGGAAACTGCCCGCATCGACCTCGGACGTGCCGTTGACGTTCAGGGTGCCCGCGGTGACGTCCAGGTCGTTGTTCAACAGCAGCTTGGCAACCGTTTCGTTGGCGCTGCCGCTGTTGAAGGTCGTCGCCGCCGGGCCGTTGATGATTGCGACCATCGTCGCATCGGGCAGGACACCCTGGGTCCAGTTGGCGGCGGTGAACCAATCGGTGTCGGTGCCCTGGTTGTGGTCGTTGCGGACCAGGCCGCCTTCGAGCAGAAGTTCGACGGTCACGAGTTCCGTCGCCACGCCGCCGTCGCCGTCGTCGATGGTGAAGGTGATCTCGCGGTCGGTGGTGTCGGGGATGACCTTGTTGTTGCTAAAGGCGACGGCCTGGGCCAGGGCTTCTGCGGCCTCGGGCGTGGAATCCGTGTTGAAGGTGACCAACAGATGTCCGGCGCTGCCGTTGAAACTGCCGTCGATGACGCCGATGGCGGTGCCGTTGTACAGGACGTAGAAATCGCCTTCCGCCTCTTCGACGGTGATGCCGCCGGTTTCGGTGATCAGCAATTCATCGTTGACCGTGCCGCCGGTGGTGATGTCAACGTCCAGGGAGCCGCCGTCCAGATTGCCGGAATCGACGTCGCTGATCTCCATCGTCGCATCGACGATGACCGGCGGGCCTTCTTCTTCGAATGTCGCGGAGACGGGCAGGGCGATATCCGGCGGGTCGGCGTAGGAAACGGTGAAATTGTTTGCGCTGAACGAGCCGCTGTCGCTGCCGGACAGAGCCTCGATCTCGATTTCCATATCGATACCGCCGCTCATGATCCCGTCGCCGTCGATGTCGATCTGGATCAAGTCGTTGGTGCCGTTGTCGCCACCGTCGGTAATCACCCGCGCCGACGCCGTGCCGCCGCCGGCGAACCCCGTATCGAACCCGGCGAAGACGAAGCTTCCGGCCGGATCGGACAGGATGCTGGCGATATCGATGGTGTCGTAATCGACGTCGAAGTTGGCGAGGATGTCGCGGTTGCCCGGGCCCGTCCCGGAATCGTCGGCCTGCGTATAGATGAAGGTGTCGTAGATTCCCGACGTGGCATGGCCGATCAGGTAATCGGCCCCGGCGCCGCCGTAGAACAGGTCGCCGCCGCCGCCGCCGTCCAACGTGTCGTCGCCGCCGAAGCCGAACAGCGTCTCGCCGCCGGTGACGGAGCCGGTGACCGTGCCGTCGGTCGTGGTGTCGATGACGTCGCGGTAATGGAACGATGCGCGCGCGCTGTCGGAGAAATCGGAAATCGTCAGATCGCCGGCGGTGATGCCGGTCATGGCGATTTCCATGTCGGCGACGCCGTCGCCGTCGATATCGATGGTCAGCAGGCCGTCGGTCGTCATCGCGGCCGAGGCGTCGCCGCCGCCCGTATGACCGCTGGCCCCCTCGTAGGTGAAGGTCCGGCCGCTGTCGATGATGTTGTTCAGGACGATCTGGTCGCCGTCGGCGGACGAGAAATCGGTGATCGTGTCGATCGCGCCGCCAGCTTGGGAATCCGATACGCCGTAATAGACAAAGGCGTCGGCGCCGCCATTACCGGTCATCACATCGGCGCCGGTGCTGCCTTCGATGTCTTCACCCAGGGCACCACCGGTCAGGGTGTCGTCACCGGCCAGGCCGACCAGGTATTCGGTGGTGTTGTCGCTGACGATCACGTCGTCGCCGTAGGATCCGATGGGATTGACCGGCGCGACCGGGGTGACCTGGCTTGCAATCACCGGCGCGTCGTTGGTGCCGGTGACGGTCACCTCGATGGTCGAGGTCGTCGTGCCGCCGTGGGTGTCGGTGACGGTCACCGTGATCTGGTCGGTGCGGGTCTCGCCGGCGGCCAGATCGTCGAACTGGGTCTCGTTGGTGATGTCGTAGGCCACCGACGGCGCGGTCGGGATGTTGGCGGTCACCGTCGGCGCCGGCGACAGGGTGTCGGGCGTCGCTCCTACGAAGGTGCCGGTCAATGGGTAATCCACATCGGCCGGCCCGGTGACCGTCAGCAAGGCGCCCGTAAAGGTCGCCGAGAAGCCGGACAGTGCCGGGTTGGGGCTGGCGTTGATCGACGTGTTCAAAATGGAGGCGACGGTACCCGCCGTTTCGCCGCCCGTCAGATTGAAGACGATGTCGACGCCGTTGACGGTCAGCGTGAACGCCCCCGGCTCGGGGAACGATGCGGCGACCGCGCTGATGTCGATGTCGTTGATTTCCGGATCGCCGCCGCCGGAGGTCTGAACTTCCGCGATGGCGCCCACTTCGTCCACGCCGGGCGTGCCTTCGACCAGGGTCAGGGTGGTCGTCGGCGCCGCGTCGTGGACGACGTCGGCGGAAACGGTGAACGGCGTGAAGCCCGAGCCCGTCATCGTGATGACGCCGCCGGTCTGGGTCGCGGTGATGCCGGTCGTGCCGGTCTGGCTGTTGATCTGGGTGACCAGGTAGTCCGCGACGTCGCTGGCCGACTCGCCCGGCGATGGCAGGGCCGAGGCCGAACCGGCGGTGAAGGTCAGATCGACGCTGCCGCCGCTGGTGAAGGAGAAGCCCGAAAGGTCGATCTCGGAAACCTGCTCCGCGTATTGTCCGCCGCCGGTCAGCACCACGGGCACGCCGAGCGACGAGGTCGCCTGAACGTCCGTGACGCTGAGGGTCGAGCCGTCCTCGTCGGAATCCGGATCGCTGAAGTGATCCAGCGGATTGAAGGACAACAAGGTGTTTTCGGTCACGGCCTCGGCGACGGCGTCGGCGACCGGCGCATCGTTGGTACCCGTCACCGTGACGGTCAGGCTGCCCGTCGCTTGGCCGCCTTCCGAATCCTCGACCGTGTAGTCGATGACGATGTCGTGGGTTTCGCCCTCGGCCAGGGTGTCGAAAATGCCCGTCCCCGGATTGAACGAAATGGTGCCGCCCGGCGTTCCCGACAGGGTCACCACGCCGTCGGCCAGCAGGTCGATGGCGTTGCTGTCCGGATCCAGGCTGGATGTCGTCACGTCGACCACGGTCAGGACGTCGCCGTTGTCGACGTCCGTGTCGTTGGCCAGCACGTCGATCGCGACGATCGCGCCGTCCTCGGCCGCACCCGCCGTGTCGGCGGCGGCGACCGGCAGGTCGTTGACGCCGGTGATGGTCACCTGAATCGTCGCCGTGTCCGTGCCGCCAGGCTGTCCTGAATGGTATAGGTGATGGTGTCGATGATCGTCTCACCGCGCGCCAGGGCCTGCAGGTTGCCGGCACCCGACGGGTCGTAGGACAGGCTGTCGCGGCCGCTGATCGCCGGATTGCGCAAGGACACCGTCGCCGTATTGTCGGCCGTGCCGCCGCCGTCCGTGGTCGCGGCGGTAATCGTATAGGGCGTCCCCGTCGTCTGGCCGGTCACGATGATCGCCCCGTCGGCGGTCCCGGCGACGGCATCGACATCGTTCGATGCGTTGATCAATGGAACCAGCGCATCGCGCACGTCGGCCATGGTGATGCTGGCAGCCGGCGCCGTGTCGGTGCCAATGGTCACCGAGAAGGTGTCGACGCCGACGGTCACGCTATAGACGTCGCCGTCCTGCAGCGTGCCGGCAAGGGTCACCAAATTCGACTGCGCCTGATCCGCCGTGACGATGGAAACCGAACCACCCAGAGAAGAGGTGGCATTGGTAATGCTGAAGGTCGTGTTGTCGTCGTCGGAATCGATATCCGTGTCGTTGCTCAGCACGTCGATGAAGACGTCGGTCCGGTCGGCGCTGGCCGACCGCGTGTCGTTCACCGCGTCCGGGTCGTCGTTGACGCCGGTGATGGTGACCGTGACCGTTTCCTGAACCAGTTCGCCGTTACCGTCGGAAACGGTGTAGGTGAACGTGTCTTGCAGGGTTTCGCCCTGGGCCAGGCCGTTGACTGCGGCGGAATCGTCGGTGGTGTAGGTGATCGTGTCGTCGGCATTGAAGGTCAAGGTGCCGTAATCGACCAACGGCGGGTTGCCGTCGAGGGTCAGCGTATCGCCGTCGGGGTCCGTGTCGTTGGCCAGCGGATCGAACGTGACCGCGGCGTTCTCATCCACGGCCACGGCGTCGGCCGTGGTGACGGGGGCGTCGTTGGCGCCGCCGATGGTGACCGTGACATGGCCGACCTGGCTTTCATCGCCGTCGAATTCATAGAAGGTGAAATCGTCCAGCGTGAAGCTGGCGGCGGCGTCGGCCGAGGTGAAGTCGATTTCCGCATAGGCCGCGCGGCCTTCGAAGGCGACCTGGACGAAGCCTTCGGGCGTGTCGCTCTGGCCGACGCCGGAAATCGGCGTGAAGTTCGCCGTCTGTGCCGTCGTCGTCAGAAGCTGATTGCTGGCGTCATAGAGGCGCACCGTGACGCCGGGAATGTCGGCAAGATCGATCGCGTCCACCGAATAGCCGAACTGAATCTTTCCAACCGCGCCATCGGCGAAGTCGATCCGCAGATCCGTGCTCTCGTTCGACGAAACCTGCAATCCCGCGCCGGTGACGAACTCCTGGTTCGGCTGGGCGTTGACCGCGTCGAAGCCTCCGGCGTTGGTCGTCGTGATCGTAATGTCGTCGTTGGTGTCGCTGTCCGTGTCGACGGCGTAGCTGGTCTGTCCCGGCGAGGCCGACATGCCGGAGAAGTCGACCGTCTGTTCCTGCAGCGCCGGCGGCGTGTCGCCGTCGCGGGCGACGTAAAGAATAATGTCCGTGACGCTGTCGCTGGCGCCCAGCGTGTCCAGATAGCTGCCGTCCGCTTCATAGGTGCGCGGGCTGCCCGTGGCGCTGACGGTGCCGAAGTTGGCGCCCACGAACTCGGCCACGCTCAGCGTGTCGCCTTCGACGTCCGTGTCGTTGACCAGAACCTGCAGGTCCACCGTGTCGCCGGTGTCGATTGTGTAGGTGTCGGCTACCGCGACGGGAACGTCGTTGACCGCGTTGACGGTGACCGTGATCGTTGCCGTGCTGGACACGCCGGCCTCGTCGACGACGCGGAATTTGAAGCTGTCCGTGCCGTTGAAGTTGGCGTTCGGCTGATAGGAGAAGCTGCCGTCGGCGGCGATCGTCACCGTGCCGTTCTGCGCCTGGCCGCCGGCCGCGAGCGAGAAGGTCAGGTCGTCGCCCAGATCCGGGTCCGTCGCCGTCACCGTGCCCGTGACGGTGGTGTCTTCGTTGCCGCTTGCCGTGGCGGCGTCGGCGACCGGCGCGTCGTTCGACCCGGTGACGGTCACCGTCATGGTCGCCACGTCCGTCCCGGCGTTGATCGCCAGGGCCGAATTGGTGAAGGCCACGCCCGCCTGGTTGGCGGTGATGACGACCTCGCCCGACCCACCGGCCGAAGCCGCGACCCGGCCCGCGATGACGCTGTTGGCGTTCAGCTTGGTGACCAGGGCGTCGCGGATTTCATCCAGCGTCGATTCCGTCGTCACGGCATGGGAAATGCGGGTGCCGTTGACCGTGATTTCGAACACGTCGCCGCGTTCGACCGTGCCTGACAGCGTCAGGGTCGAAACCTGAGCGACCGGCACCTGGGCGGCGGTCGGGGTCGCGATCACGATGGTTTCGTCCGAGGTCGAACTGTTGTTGATCGCGCTCTCGCCGCCGATGGTAAAGCTGCCGCCCGCGGCCTTCGCCGTCAGTTTGATCTCCCCGTTCGGCGACCCGGCCGAGGCCGTGACGATACCGTTCAGGGTGCTGTTGGCGTTGATCGCGTTGATGAAGGCATTGCGCATCCCGGCCAGCGTCGTCTGCGCGCCGACCGTGAAGGTGAAGGCATTGCCGTCGATGGTGACGGAATAGGTGTCGCCCGCCTCCGGCGTGCCGCCGATGGTCACCGTCGATACCTGGCTGACCGCAGCCACGTTCGCCTGGGTCGCGGCGAGCGTCAGGTCCTGATCGTCCGTTCCGGCATTGCCGTCGGAAACCGTATAGGTCAGCGTCCCGGTCGCCGATTGCCCGGCGGCCAAGGCTTCGAACTGGCCGTTCGGATTGACCGTGAACGACCCGTCGGCGTTGATCGTGACCAGGGCGTCCGCCGTCGAATTGTCCGGCAGGGTCAGGGTCACCGCGATCGGATTGCCGACGTTGCCCGAGGCGGCATTGACCTCGATCACCGTCAGGGTGTCGCCCGTGTCGATGTCCGTATCGTTGGACAGAACGCCCGAGGCCGCAGCCTTTTCGACGGGGACGCTGTCGCCCGAGGTCGTCGCGAAATCGTTCCGCGCGTCCGGATTGTCGTTCACGGCGGTGACGTCGATGGTCACCGTCGCGGTGTCGAACGACGGCGGTGTGGCGCCGTTGGAAACCGTATAGGTAAAGGTATCGACGCCGTTGTAGTTGGCATCCGGCGTGTAGGTCAGGCGGCCGTTGGGCTGCAGGTTCGAGACGTCCAACGTGAACCCGCCCGTGTTGGTCGGCGCGGTCGCGCTGGAATTGATCGGCGTGCCCGGCCGGGCCGAGGTCAGGACCAATTCGCCGTCCACTTCGGCGGCGGTGACCACGGCGGACATGGCGGCGTTGCCAGCGATCTGCGTCGCGAAGGCCTGCATGTTGGCGGCCAGGGTGATGCCGGCGTTCAGGGTGTAGGTGACGCTGACGCCGTTGACCGTCACCGTGATCTGGTCGCCGGAGTTGTAGCTGCCGCTATCGATGCTCAGAACGTCTTTTTCAGGCACGATGGTGACGCGGCCGTGGGTCGGCTGGCCGACCGAGGCGATGGTCGCGTTGGCCAGCGGATCGCCGTCGGCCCGCGTGTCGTTGCCCAGCACGTCGAAGGTGACCGGCTGATCTTCCAGCACCACGTCGTCGCCGTCGACCGAGGCCCCCACCGGGGCGCCGTTGTCGGTTTCGCCGTCGCCGATGGTCTCGTCACCGGCAACCGGCGCGGAATCGCGCGCTTCCTGCTGGGCCGCCAATTCGGCTTCATTACGGGCCTTCTGGATGGCCTGGGTGAACTGGCTGAGACCCGCCGCCGCCTGGAACGCGGCCTGCTGGGCGATGGTCGCCTGGGCGTTCGCCGTGGCGGCCCCTTCCAATGCGCCCGGCACATAGCTTTCCGCGACCTCCGCCAGATACTGGGCGGCGGAGACGAAATCAAAGGTCGTCGTATTGGCCCCGGTCAGGGCGATCTCGATGGTATTGGCGGCGGCGATGGTATTGGCTTCCGTCGCCGGGTCCAGGCCGGTCAGGAAATCGACGTCGCCGCTGCCCGGATCGTAGGTCCCGCCCGACGCCGCGAGACGCGCCAAGGTCGCGGCGGTCCCCGCTTCGTCGACGGCGTCCTGAATGGTTTCGGCGATCGTCGACGCCTGGTCCAGACCGTTGCGGAGGGCGCGCAGGGCGGCCTCCGTGCCGGTGCGGGCGGCCGAGATCGTGGGTGCGTTGCTGTCGCTGTCGTTATCGGTGCGGGCGGTGGTGATGCGGATCAGGCTGGCGGTCGGATCGTCGGAAATCAGAACCAGTTCGCCGTCCTGGAACGCCGCCGAGGCGGTCATGCCGCCGGTCGTGCCGATTTCCGTGACCAATGCGTCGCGGACCGCCGACAGCGAGGTATCGCCACCGACCGTGATGGTCTTGGTGAGGTCCGCGTTGCCGTCGTTATTGGTGTCGAAATTGACGGTCAGGGTATCGCCCGTTTCCAGGGTCCCGCCGATGGTGATCGAGACCTGCTGGCGTGTCGCGGCGATGGCCGCGTCGAGCGCCGTGACCACGTCGTCCAGGGCGTTCGCCGTCTGGCTGCCCGCATCGTTCGGCAGATCGCCGTCGAACAGCGCGTCGATGACCGTCTGGGCGGCGGCGGCTTCCGCCAACGCGGCCTGGATCAGCGCCGAGGCACTTTCCGCCCCGGTATTTACAGAGTCGGAGACGCTGGCCGTGACACCGAGGGTGGTGCCCGACGTCGCCGCGGCGATGATCAGGCCGCCTGTACCGGCGCTGGCCGAGGCCGAGGCAATCCCGTCGAGGCCGTTGGCATTGTTCACGGCATCGACCAGGGCATCGCGGACATCGTCGATGGTGTCGCCGTCTTCCGCCGTCACCACGATATTAATCGTGTCGCCGTTGCCGGCGTTGGCGGGCGTCGGGTCGATGGACAGGGTGAATTGATCTCCGGCGGACGGTGTGCCCGTCAGCGTCACCTGATCGAAGGACGATGCCAATTCCAGCATGTCGGCGCCGTCGGTGATGGCGCTCTGCGCCTGTTCCAGGGCCGCCGTGGCGCTGGCCGATGCCTGGCTGAAGGCGGCTTCGGCGGCTGCTGCGGCGGTATCGGCGTCTTCGTCGGCGGCCTGGATGACGGCGGTGTTGGCGGCCTCGATGGCGGCGGCGATGGCGCCCACGTCGGCCCCGGCCAGATCGGCCTGGGCGGCGGCGCTGGCGGCCGATTGCGCGGCGGCGGCGGCGTCACGGACGACGGAGGCGAGGGACGTCGCGGTCGCGGAAACCTCGGCCTGGGTATCGGTCAGCAGCGCCTGGGCGACGCTGCCCGCACCGGGCAGGTTGACGGCCGCCTGTGCGTCCGTCAGGGCGTCGGCTGCATCCGAATTCGCCGTATTGGCGGCGGTCAGGGCATTCTGCGCCGCCGTGTTGGCCGTCGCGGCGGCATCGGCGGCGCGGTCGGCGACCGAGCCGTTGGAAATGGCATCGAGAGACAACGCGGCCGCGCTGGCTTCCGGAATAACGGTCAGGAAGCCGCCCGCGGCACCCGCCGCGGTCGCGGTGAGAACGAAGGCGCCGTCGCCGCCGGCGGCCACGGTGACGCCGTTGATGGCGCCGCCGGTGATCTGCGCCTGAATGGCATTGACCAGGGCCGTGCGCACCGCGTTGGCGTCGTCGCCGACATTGATTTCACCGCCGCCCGTCGAAACGGTGACGGTGACGCCCGCGATCTCGACGGAGAAGCTGTCGCCGTCGGCCACGGCCGTGCCGCCCGCGACGGTGATCGCGTCTTCCTGGGTGACCTGATCGGCGTCGACCAGCTTGGTCCGTGCCAGGCTCTGGTCGTTGGTGCCGTTGACCGCATTGGTCGCCGAGGTCGTGATGGTGATATCCGTGCCCGCTTCCTTGGCGGTCAGGCGGATCGTGCCCGGCGAGGTGCCGACGGTGGCGGTGACAAGGTCGTCGACCGTCGTCGCGTTCGTCGGGTTGTCCGAGGCATCGACGTCGTTGATCAAATCGATCAGGGCGTCGCGCACTTCGGTCAGATTGCTTTCCGTCGTGACGGTCAGGGTCACCCCGACGCCGCCGATGGTCACCGTGTAGGTATCGCCGGCTTCGACCGAGCCGCCGAGCGTCAGGCGCGTGACCTGGGTCGTTTCCAATTGGGCCTGGATGGCGTCCAGGAAGTCGGCATCGGTCGGCGATCCGCCGCTGAGCGCGTCGCCGACCGCGTCACCGACGGCCTTGGCCGTGCGGGCGTAGAGCGCCGCGTCGGCGGCGGCTTGCTTGGCGGTGGCTTCCTGCGTCGCGGCCGTGGATGCGGCGGTTTCCGCCGCCGTGTTGGCCGTATCGGCGGCGATCGAGGCGGCCGCCGTCTGCGCCGCCGATTGTGCGGTCGCCGATTCCGTCGTCGCCGTCGAGGCCGCCGATTGCGCGTCCGTCGCCGCCTGGGCGGCAAGGTCGTCGGCGCCGCGCAGGTTGGCGGTCGTGGTGACCGACTGCGCGTCCTGGGTATTGTCCGAACCGCCGTTGGAGGCTGATGCGCTGGACGTGAAACCGACCCCGGCCACGTCCGCCGTGATGGTCAACTCCGCGTCGGCGTCGCCCGCTTCGGCGGTGACGCTGGAGGCGACGCCGGAAGAATTGATCGCGGCGACGAGGGCGTTGCGCGCGGCGGCGGCGGTGATCACGCCGCCGGTACCCGCGCCGACGGTCACGCTGACGACCGTGCCGTTGATATCGACGGAGAAAACGTCGCCCGATTCAACCGTCCCCTGCAGGGTCACGGTATCCAACTGCGCGACCTGGGTCGCGCCGCCGAGGTTGCCGATCGTGGTCGCGGAAGAGGCGCTCTGATCGTCGACGCCGCCGCCCGCCGTCGTGTTGGTGGCCGAGGCGGAGGCCGTGAAGCCGATGCCGGGCATGGCGGCGGTCAGGGTGACAAGGCCGTCGCCGTTGCCGGCCGAGGCGACCACCGAGTCGGTCAGATCATTGTTCGCGTCGTTGATCAGGTTGATCAGCGCGTCGCGCACGGCTTCCAGCGTGTTCTCCGTGGAAACGGTCAGGGTCACGCTGTCGCCGTCCACGGTGACCGTGTACTTGTCGCCGGCTTCGATGGTGCCGTCCAGGGTGACCGTGTCGGTCTGCGCCACGCCATCCGCGGTCGCGGCAGCGGCCTGGGCCTCGTCGGCGGCGGCCTGGGCGGTGGTACGGGCCGAGGCGGCACGCGGAATACCGGCAAGCGCGGCGGTTGCCGCATCGGCCTGGGTTTCCGCCGTCGTTGCGGCGGTTTCGGCGGCCGTGGCGTCGCCGGCGGCCAGCGCGGCGGCGGCCTGAACATCGGCGAGCGAACCGCTGTCGGGTGTCCGGTTCGCGGCCTCGGTGGCTTCGGCGGCGGCCGTATTGGCCGCGGTTTGCGCTGCCGTCGCGGCGGCCGTGGCGGTCGCCAGAGCGGCCTGCGCCGCCGTCAGGTTGACCGTCGCGGCGGCGGCTTCGGCCGTATTGGCGGCGGTGTTGGCGGTGGTCGCCGCCTCGGCGGCCGAGGTATAGGCGGCCTGGGCATCTGCGACGGCTTCCTGAGCGTCTTCCAAGGCGGCCTGGGCGCGGTCGTTGGCCTGTTTGACGGATTGATAGGCCGCCGGATCGATATTCTGCGCGGCGGCGGAATTGGTGAAGGCCGTCTGCGCGTCGGCGGCTTCGGCCGTCGCCGTGGCCAAGGCGGTCTGCGCCTGGCCCAGGC
This sequence comes from Rhodospirillaceae bacterium, assembly GCA_002696205.1. Taxonomy (GTDB): domain Bacteria; phylum Pseudomonadota; class Alphaproteobacteria; order Rhodospirillales; family Casp-alpha2; genus UBA1479. The sequence continues at coordinate 13,373 of NZRL01000101.1, forward strand.
TGGTCAGGGCGTCGGTGGCGGCCTGGGCCGCCGTGGTGGCGGCGGCGCGTGCCGCCGTGGCGGCGCTCACCACAGCCTGAATGTCGGAGACCCGCGACGTGGCGGCAGCTTGGGCCGACGCGGCCTCGGCCGCGTCGGCGGCGGCCTGGTCCGAAGCGGCCTGGGCGTCGGCCTGGGCCTGATCGAGGGCCGCTTCGGCGGCGTCGATGCGGGCGGCTTCGCGCTCGGCCTCGCCGGCCGATGCGACGGCGGCCTGCGATTGCGCGACCTGAAGCGCGGCGTTGGCCGCGTTGACGGCCTGCAGCGCGGAGGCGGCAGCCGCTTTGATCGAGGCGACGGCGGCAAGCTGGGTCGTATTGGCGGCGTCCTGAGCGGCCAGCAGATTGTCCGTGGTGACGACGCCGGCAGCCAGATCGTCGAGCTCCGCTGCCGCGTCCGAGGCACTGTTGATCGCGGTGATCACCGCCTGGGCGGTCTGGGTGGACAGCGGCAGGTCGAGATCGTCGGCGGCCTGCAGCAGGGCGTCGAGCGCGGCCTGCGCGGCGGTCGCCGCGGCTTCGGCGGCAGCGGTCGCGGCATCGGCATCGAGCGCGTCTTCCGCGGCGGCAGTGGTCGCCAGGGCGGCCTGTTGGCTGGCAATAGCCGCCTGTTCCTTGGCGGTGGTCAGCGCCTCGCCCACCTCGGCGACAAGATCGTCAAGGAAGTTGTCGACACGAGTCTGCGCGGCGCCCTGCGCGTTGATTTCAAAGGCGGCGGCGAAGCTGGCTTCCGAGGCGGCCTGTGCGGCCTGGGCGGCGGCTTCGGATGCGGCCTGGGCGGCGGTGTTGGCATTCGCCTGGGCGATGGTGACCGCTTCGTTGGCGGCGTCGGCGGCGGCCTGGGCCTGGGCCAGCGCGTCCTGGGCGTCCGACAGGGCGGTTTCGGCCTGTTCGACGGCGTTGTCCCAGACCTGTTCGATGGCGGTGTCGACGTTGTCGTCGCCGTCGTCGGCGGCATCGCGTTCGGCCTGGACCTGTGCCAGGGAATTGGTCCGCGAGGTGACGGTCGCTTCGGCGGCGGCGAGGGCGACGTTCGGCGCCACGGCGGCTTCGGTCGCGGCATCGGCGGCGGCGATCGCGGTTTCCGCGGCGGTCGCCGCGGTGGCGGCGGCGGCGGCGGCATCGCGGGCGGCGATGGCCGTATCGGCGCGGTCTTCGGACGCGTCGCCCGAGGTCCAGGCGGCGACGGCGGCGTCGGCGTTGGCGGCGACCTCGGCGGCGGCTTCGGCTTCCCCGGCGCTGACGGCGGCGGCGGTCGCGGCGGCCTGCGCCCGGTCGGCCTCGGCCTGGGCGTCGGCGCCCTTGCCCAGGGCGGCCGCTTGTGCGGCGTCGGCGGCGGTTTGGGCCTGATTGGCGGCGTTGCGCGCGGCTTCCGCCGCGTCGGCGGCAAGTTCGGCGGCCCCCGGCACGTTGGAGGATGCCAGCGCCGAAGCGGTGGCGGCGGCCTGTGCCGCGTCCAGCGTGGTCGGATCATCGTCGGAGGCCAAGGCTTCCGCGTCGTCGGCCAGACGGCTGGCTTCCTCGACGGCAAGCGCTTGGGCGGCGGCGCGATCTGCGGCGGCCTGGTCTGCGGCCGCCTGGGCGTCGGCGGCGGCTTGTTCGGCTGCGGCCAGGGCTTCTTCCGCGGCATCCTGCGCCAATTCGGCGGCGCGGTCCTCGGCGGATTGCAGATCGGCATCGCCGCGGGCGTCGTTGGCGGAGGCCTCGGCATTGTCGAGCGACTGCAAGGCGGCACCGGCGGCGGCGGCGGCATTGGAGGCA
>NZRL01000102.1 GCA_002696205.1 Rhodospirillaceae bacterium
GGAAGATTTCTTCCAGCTCAACGGTGCGCCCTCGGCATCGGTCGCCCTCAATGATCAAAGCCAATTGAGCATCAATTTGTCGAATACCTCGCTGGGTTTCGGGTTCCGTGACGAAGGCGGCACGACCAAGGGCAGCGACACGACGGACGCCTCGATCCAATTCGACAAGGACGCCGACGGCGAGGTCGATGAAACAATCTCCGGGTTTTCCAACTTCTTCGGGCTGAACAACCTGTTCGAGGATGGATTGGCGGAAAACGTCTACGACACCAATGTGCTCAGCTCGAGCTTCGTCAGCACAGCCGCCGTTCTCAGCTTCCGCAATACCGACTCGCCCGATACGGGCTCCGGCCCGGAATACCTGGGCCAGATCGTGGTTCCGGCGGGATCGACGCTGCAGGAGATCGCGGACCTGATCAACAACGGCGGCATCGATTCACAGGGGACGCATTTCCCCGTCGGCGCCCCCGTCGCCGGCACCAGCTTCCCGTCCGTCGACAACGTAACCGCAACGGTCATTTCAGACGGTTCCGGGTATCGCCTGAGAATCGCCACCGACGACGGCACGTCCTTGATCCTGACCCAGGACGAAGCCGCTGGAAACACGCTGTTGGGCGAACTTGGCATGCATGAAGCCGATGTCCGTGTTTCCACCGCGTTGAGCGTGCGCTCAGACATCGTGACCTCTCCGAACCTCGTGTCGACCGGACGATTGGAATTCGACGCCGACCTCGGCGAGTCCGGTGAGTATCTGACCGCGACAGGGAGCAACGGCGTGGCCGAGGAGTTGGCCGCCGTTCTCTCCGACACCAATTCATTCTCGGTCGCCGGCGGCCTTCCCTCCCTGAACGTGGGTTTCTCCGAGTACGCGGCGTCAATTTTGTCGCGAAACGCGTCCATGGCGGATACAAATGATCGACAGATCGACAGTCAGAAGACCCTGACCGAGAGCCTTCAGTTCAAGTCCGACAGCATCCGCGGGGTTAACCTGGACGAAGAATTGGCCGACCTGATCGTTTTCGAACAAGCATTTTCCGCGGCCGCCCGGGTGATTTCCGTAATCCAGGAAATGATCGACCGCCTGGAACAGGCCGTGGCTTAATCTAGGGGTTTCCGATGACCAGAATCACAAGCTCCGCCGCTAATACGATCCTAATTAGCCGCTTCCTGCAGACGCAGCGAACGTTGCACGACCTGCAAACGCAGATCGGGACGGAAAAACGGTCCCAGACCTATAGTGGATTGGCGTTGTCGTCTCAGCGACTGGTCAACATTGAAAACGCCAAATCCAGTCTGGAACGTTTCAATTCCAACAACGAACAGGCGAAGCTTCGGCTTGACGTGCAAACGACGGCAATCTCAAGCGTCAAAGACACGGTTCGTGACTTTCGCGAATTATTGTTCCAATTCTCCAATGGGGACGGCACCGACCCGGAACGCGTCGAGCAGATCCAGAACGACGCCTACCGCAGTCTGCTGAACATTCAGAACCTGCTGAACACCGAAGCCGACGGTCGCTATGTCTTCGGCGGCGGCAAGGTGAACGAAGAACCTGTCGATTTCGGCCTCAGCAGCATCGCCGACTTCCAATCCGTCTTCGATGGGGCCCGCGTATCCGTTCCGACGACGCGGGACGCCCACCTGGAAAATTTTTCAATCAGCCGGAATTCCTCCACGCTCAATCCTGCGTGGCTGACCTTCGAACAAGCTGACGCCGGTACGGACAAAAGCCGCATCAATTCAAGCGTCGCCCAATTCTCGAACGTTGAAGTGGGTACGACGATCCGAATTTCCGATACAGTCGGCGGCACGAACGACGGCGTCTTCACGGTCGATTCCGTTGACCCCAACGGTATGTGGATCGACGTCCGCACCGAACAGTTGACCGACGAGACAACGCCGGTTTTTGCCACCTTCACCTATCCGAATCCGGACGATCCGCAGCAGTCGATCACGACTTCGGCCGAGGTCGTGTTCGATCGCCGGACCAATGCCATCACCGCCTCGGTCGCCAATGCCTTGACCGACATCCCCGAAGGTTCCGTCATCACGGTATCCGGATCGGTCGACAACAACGGCACCTATACGGTGTCCAGCAACGACGGGACGGACCTGGTCGTTGAATCCAAGCGCCTGGTCACCGATGGAGGTTCCGGGGCCACGACGCATGTCGTCGGCGCCGGCAACACCTTGACCTTCTCCTCCGGCTCCGGCGCGAACGGAGAAGACCAGATCATCGCCGGCACGGCCGGCACCTATAGCTCGCTGGAATCCGGTCAGCGGATCAAAATCAACAACACGGACACGGAAAACGACGGCAAGATATTCACCATTCAATCGGTGTCCGCCGACGGAACGACGATTACCCTCGCCTCCGACGAAAGCGTCGATGTGTCGACACCGACCGTAACCACGGGCGTGGTCTCACTCCGCACGGAATTGTTTTCGTTCAACGCCGCCGAACGTAATTTCTACTTCGACTCCAGTGTCGTCGGTGGCGATCAAGTCCAATTCACCGACAACGGCGCCAATGCCGATACCATCACGCTGACGGGTGCGACCTTCACCGATGCGGACGGCGATCTTCTCCCCGCCGGTATGCAGGTTACCTTCACCGGGACCGGTTCCAACAACGCGACCTACACCATCGCCTCTATTTCTGCCGACGGCGCAACCGCAACCTTGGTCTCAACCGATACCGTGACGACGGAAACCGCAGCCAACGCGGTCGCGGACAGCGCAGGATCGATCACGTTCGCCGACAACGATCCGTCGGCCGACACGATTACCCTGGGCGGTGGATTTTTCCGCGACGCCGACGGCAACAACCTGGCGGCGGGAACGATCTTCTCACTGGCCGGGACCGGCACCGCCAACGACGGCACCAACTTTACCATCGCCTCGGTGTCGACCGACGGGCGGACGGCGACGTTGATCCCCACGGATACGATCGACGACACCACGCCGACCGTGACCGCCGGTACATTGAGCGCCACCAACACGATCGGCACCATCTCCGCCACCAGCTATTACCGGGGCGACAATGTCTCACTGACCCATCGGGCCAGCGATACGCGGAGTTTCGAATTCAATACCAATGCGATCGACCCGGCCTTCGAAAAAGCGATCCGCGGAATGATGCTGATTCTGCAAGGCGAATACGGCACCGAGGGTGGCCTGGATCAAAACATCAACCGGGTCGGTGAAGCCCTGTTCCTGATGGACGATTCCTTGAACCGCACGAACGCCAGCCCACCTCCGTTCGGCGATGAATTGGATAGCAATATCGAGGAACTGGAAATCGAACTCGGGTTTAGAGCCGTTCTGATCGATGACATAAAAAACTCGAATGATCAGATTATCGGCTATCTGGAAGGCAGTATCGCCGACGTCGAAAACATCGATGAGTTGGATACGATAACCCGCCTGCTAGACAATCAGCGGGTACTGGAAGCGTCGTTCCAAACGTTTTCGCGAATTCGTCAACTAAGCCTGACTAACTTTATCTAGGTTTGACGTCCGTCACAGTATTTTGCCCGCCCCACCCCTAAACTGTTGAGGGATAGCGGAAAAACAGTGGCGCGGCTCCGTTTGACGTTAATGGTATGAAAACTTAATTTCCCCAAGATCACATGCTAAGTTACGACGTTCGGTAAATCTGGATTTGCAATAAAATCAATGCCTCCATACGAGAATCAAGTCAGGAAATACGAGCGCCGTCCCGAGGCGGGCAACCCCGCGCAGACGGAAGCCTGGGCGTTGATAGAGGCTGCAAAGCGTCTTGCCATGTCGATCATGGACGACATCCAGGACCCTCAAACCGCGAAAGATGCGCGCAAAGCGGCCCTGCGCCTCAACTGGCGCCTTTGGACGATTTTTCAGGCCGAACTCACCCTTGAGCATTCTGAAGTCCCGGAAGAAATCCGCATCAACATGCTGACGTTGTGCAAGTTCGTGGATAAGCATACCGTCGGCGCCTTGGTGAACCCGACGCCTGAAGCGATCACCGTTCTTATCGACATCAATCGGAACATTGCGGCGGGCTTGGCGCAGATCCCCGAAACGGCGGATACCTCAGACCAGCCTTCGGCCAAATTGCCCCAGCCCAGCGGGCAGAATTCCGTCGATGATCAACCCCCGCCTCCGACCGAACGCCTGAACATCGACACAGAAGCCTGAGTATTTTTTTATCCACGATGACGGGTCGCCGGATTTCGCCCCTCTTTACGACCCCGTCGACAATCCAGGAACTCCCATGACCGGCCAAATCGATTCAAACCCGGACTTTTTCGCCCGAGTGGACGAAGCATGCCGCCTCCTACTCAGGGGAGAGTCGGAAGCAGCGCTTGAGTTGATCGATCAACTTCAGGTCGAACGCCCCAACGCGGTGGAAACGATTTATCTACTGGGCGTCTTCGCCGTCACCATGGATGAAATGGGACGGGGCCTGATCTTGATCGAGGAAGCCCATCACGCAGACCCCGAATGCCTGGAGTATTCCGAAGCCCTCGCCAACCTTCATACGCGTGTGGGGAATCTGACGGAGGGGCTTTATTACGCCAAACTCTCGACGACACTTGAGCCACATCCTCACGCTCGTAATCTCTTACCCGAGGATTTCAAGAACTACTTCGAATCCCTGGACAAGGCCCTCATTCCGCGCCACCACATCAACGGCCTGATCAAAATGGCACACCACCAGTACGAGGAAGCGGCTCGTGAATTCGACCGCCAAATCCAGCTGGTGCCGCAGGATGCCAACGTGCGCCGTGACTATGCGGATGCGTTGTTGGCCAACAAACAATTCGAAACCGCCATCAATCAGGCCACCGTCGCCGTCGAGACTGCGCCCGACGACACCATGAACCAGTTCGTGGCCGGGCGCGTTTGCCAGGCCATCGGCACCGATGCCCCGGCGGCGTTCCACTTTAAAAACGTGCTTGCCGACAAGGATGCGCCCCTTCCGATTGCCGCCGCGGCTTTCACTAGGATGAGCGGGCTATCTGGCGTGCCGGAAACCGAACTTGCCGAACTAAAACAGAATATGCGGGAGCGCTGGGAGTTGGCCGAGGCCCGTCCCAAGGAGGCCACTCCCTCGGCCGAACGTAAGCAGAAAATTCACGTCGCCTATCTTTCCAACGGCCTTGCAAATGCGGATTTGGCGGCAGTATTGGGCCCGATTCTGCGGTTGCACGATCGCTCCAAGTTCGAGGTTCATCTTTACGAAGAAACCCAGGGCCAAAGTACCTTCAAACAACAAATGGCCAATTTATCGGACGCCAGCCGATATGCATGGAATCTCGACGATGAAACCGCAGCCATCATCATTGGTGGTGATGAGATGGATATTCTGGTCGATCTCTGCCTGCCGGAAGCCGACAACCGCGCCGGCATCTTCGCGATGCAGCCCAGCCTGATCCAGATCGGGTTTGCCGGCATCAGCGGCCCGGGCTTGCCTTGGATCAATCATGTCGTTGGCGATGCAGCCAACGAACAGGCGGTTCATAAGGTGATGAGCGAGGGACAACAGTTCCACGCAATTCCTGGGTTTTGGAGCGTGGCGCCGTCGAGCATGCTGCCCGATGTTACCCCCCTGCCGTGCCTGGACTCCGGTGAAATCACGTTCGGTGCGATCTGCGACCTGGCCGGCGTGACGGAACAATCCGTCGATGCCTATACCCAGGTGCTGAAGGCCTTGCCCAACAGCCGCCTGTTGTTCGGCGCGACCGGACACATCGACGGCTATCCTCGCCGGCGCATCGGAGAATTGTTCGCCGGGACCGGCGTTGCGGACCGCGTCGCCGTGTACGACGAAAATCGCCTGCAGGATCGTTTCAGCATCGACCACGAATATTGGCGCCTTGTGGATGTGCTGCTCTCCCCGGGCCCTGTCTATCAGCCCACCCGCCTAACGGAATCTCTTTGGATGGGCATCCCCATTGTCGCTCTGCCTTCCAAGACAATCGCCGGATGCACTGCAGCCAGCGTGCTCGCCGCGGCGGGCAAGGAAGACTGGAGCACCGGCAATGTCGATGAATTCGTGGCAAAAGCTTCAGCGCTTTGTGAAGACCGGGCGGCGCTGTCTGAATTGCGCCAGAGCCTGCGTACGGAAATGAGCCAAAGCGACCTGTTCAGACCGATCGCGAAAGTTCGGGCCCTGGAAGCTTTGTATCAAGAATTGATCGACGCCCGCGATAAATCCGTCGGCTGACGCCCGACCTGGTTTGCAGGTCGGGCGGAAGCACAAGCTAAATGGCCGCACCCCGCGCCGCGGATGATGCGCCCGCATCGGCTCCCAAGAGCCGGACGGTTCATGATACTTAGGAAATGATATTAACTGCGGACCCTGGGGGCGGGACTTGGGGCTTCAGCCGAGCCGCCAGGGCATCACTCAGGCCGGAATTGATTTCAAACGAGACCGAAATGGCCCGCAGCAAATTCCCCAGGTCCGTTTCGAGGTTCGAAATTTCAAGCTCGCGCCGGTCCCGTTCCTTCGTCGTCAATTCGTACAGATCGGCCTCAACGGTCGCGAATTCCGTCTGAATTTTCTGCTCCAAATCCAGCGTCGTCGCAACGGTGTTTTTCGTCACCGTAATGGCGATCGAAACCTCGGTCTGTAACGACGCAAGGGTATCTGCAACATCCGAATTATCGGTCAGGGCACCTTCCGTCAATTCCAGCGAACGGATCGTATCAAGATCCGCCTTCAAGTTCTTAATGACGTTCGCGTCGTTCACGTCCGGATGGGAAATGAGATAGAGGTTCTCAATCTTTTCCGCGACCCGGTCGCGCTGCGCCTCGAATGCCGCAACCTCATCGGCATCAACCGTCGCGTCCTGGTTGAACGTCTGGAACAGGGTTGTAACCTCTTCGAAGATCGCTTCCAGCGCACCCATATTGTTGGCATTTCCCTGCCGAAAGCTCTCCAGCGCCGGCAGTGAATCGACAAGCTTAGTGGCCCGCTTCTGAAGTTGTTCGATCTTGATCTCGACGCTTCTGGGCGTCTCGGCGAGTTCTTCGACTTCCTTGTTGTAATTGTTGATCAAGGAGTTCTGCAGCATCGTGAACTGCAACTCGAACGCAACACGCTGCCCCGCCAACTGAGTGTTGGCGAAGGTATAGGCGAAGGGCGTGGCGTTGTTTGTAATCATACCGGCGAACTCTACTCCGAAGGTCCTCGCGGCCCCTGCCGCCGAACCCAACTAGGCAAAAATTGCCTAGTACTTCTATACACTTAGACCATATCACATACCGCGCCTCATGGCGATATGCTTTTGTCAGCCCGGTCAACTTACATTCGCCCGTCCGCTCGACTACGATAGCCGCGTCGCAACCCCGGCCACGGGCCGGTTTCATCTTTTAAGTTGCTGTTCTACAAGGAATTTCCCATGTCAGGCGTCGGCGTATTCAGCTTTCCCCGATCGGGAACTCATTTCCTCATCAATGCCCTGACCGCCAATTTCCCGTTCCAGGGCATGGCCAACATCGACTACGACACGGTGCAGGGCGCCAACTTCTTTCATCCGGCCCATATTCAGCAACTGTTCCAGCAACTGCAGGCCAACGCAGGTCACATCGCAAAAAGCCATTTCGAGGCGCCGTTTGTGGCCGATGCCGTGAAACGGGCGGGCGATGGCTACACCATCCTCTACATCCACCGCCACCCCGCGGCGACCCTGAACTCGTACCGAAAGTTCATTCAGTCCTGGCCTTGGGTGATGGGCCCGAAACACGACAGCCTGGTCGGTTTCATGAACGCCGCACCGAAAGGGCAGATGCTGTTGTCGATGTACGAAAGCGCGCCGACGATACTCGATTTCTGGGCGCGGCATGTGACCGATTGGCGCCGCCTTGCCGAAACACAGGACAACGTCCACGTCGTTCGTTACGAGGACCTGGCGGGCGGGTTCGAGGACGAAATGTCGCGTATTGCCGACCTGATCAATCGGCCGCTGGACAAAGCCGTGCCGCCCGCGCGGGACGCCTATATCGAAGGCGGCGAAATCGTTTACGAAGACCCAGAGGACGAGGGTTGGCGCGAACGAGGCCAGCGCCTTGCGATGGAGCGTTATCCGGAACTGATGGCCGAACTGGGATACGCCTAAGCGGCGCCTCAGGCGACGGAGCGGAACTCCGGCGCACCCAGAACACCGTTGTCGACCCGGCCCACGGCCACGGCCGTGTTGCCCGCCGCGTCCGAGGCGGCAAAGGCGACCCGGTCCACGAGGTCCAGCGGATAGGTGTAATCGTCCAGGAAATAGCGCCAAGTGCGGTCGTCCAGCATGTCCGTGTTGTCCCAACGGTATTGGCCGTCACGCGTCCGGAAACAGAACCAGGGCTGCGCCCCCCAAATCGGCCCGTCAGACCGACACGTGATCGCCGCACCATCTTGCGAGAGGGTGAATGTCGGCGCCTTGCCGGCATCCCGTCCGAGGACCCGGCGGAAGGCATCGACCGCCGTGGCGTTGTGGTAGGTGACGCCCGGAAAATCCTTCCGCACGCGATTGATCATGTCGTAGTAGGCCGAGAGCTTCTGGCAGGGCGAATGATCGTGGGTATGGGCGGATACCAGGACATGTTCGCCGCCCTGCGCACGTTCGAACGCGCCGACCAGTTCATGGTGCTCCAGGTTGCCGTAGCGGCTGCCCATCTGCACGCTGCGCCCGATCGCGCGGCCCAGGTCGCCCGCCCGGCGGTAGTCGTGCAGGGCCGGATGGTAGAGGCTCCAATCCGACGGCGCCCCTTCCCAATCGGTCCAGCGGCGGTTCGAAACATCGGGCTGATCGCCCGTGTCGACCGCCGTGTTAGACAGGTCGAACGGAAACCATTGTTCCAGGAACAGATGGATGTCCGGCGCCATGATCGGCGTCCGCACGCAGGCCGGCCAATGGCCGAATTCCAGAAGATTCGCCGACAGTTTGGTGATGTGATCGGGCACGTTCGACCAGTTGTGGCAGGGATGGTGGCTGGCGCCCGAAAACGGTCGCGCGTGATGGTGGAAATAAAGCGGGTCCGTGCCCTGCGTGTCCTTGAACAGCGACCAGTAATGTTCGAACACCTGGTTCAGGCCCATGGGCTTGCGCCGCGGGTTGTCCGGGAAGTCCTTCCAGTCGCAGATGAACCAGTTGAAGACCAGACCCCGGCCCTCGTCATCGACGACCTGGTTGCGGTATTCCGGCGTGCGGCCGAAATCGACGTTGGCTTCCACGTCCTTCCAGTTGCCGTGCCAGTCGCGGATATCGGGCGAGACGACCTTGGCCACGGCCTCCGTATGTTCGCCCAGGTCCATCTCGCCGTTCTGCAAGGCCGCCAGCGTTTCGGCGCCGGGCACCAGATCCAGCCCGAACAGACGGTTGACCCGTTCGATACAGGCTTCGGGCGATTCATAAAGCGGCCCTTCGGTATCGACGCAAAGGACGAAGGAAACGGATCCGGACATGTTCAAAACTCCTATGGTCCAGTCTTTCGGGGCAAGGCTTGGGCCTCAGACCGCGTCGCCGGGCTCGTCACGCAGAACTCTCGGCGGCGCGCTGGGATAGACATCCACCCCCTCGCCGGTCGCCAACCAATGGCGCATCCGCCCGGCGATAAATTCGTCGGTGATTATCTCATATAGGCGCTGCCATTGCTCCTGCGTAGGCAATTCGCCGGATAATTCGTACTTCCAGTGGGCCAGCATCGGCCGGCAGATCATTTCCAGGAATTGGGTGTCCGCAACATCCAGAAACTCCATGTAGCGCCCGACCGACGTCGACCCGATCGCGACCGGCGCGTCGTCTTCATAGGACGTATTGGCCAGCCAGGGCCCACCCGAGTAATCGCGGAAATTCCGCGCATCCAACATCGCCGGGTCGAAATCGATTTCCAACCGGCCGCATAGCGCGCGCAAGACGTCTTCCGGGGCGGCGACCAGGTCCTCGTACTTGACCGTGGCATAGCTCGACGCCGGCAGCGTCAATTCCAGGTTGAACGCCGCCTGCATCGCATCAAGCGCCGCGAACCCCGTATCGAGATAGCGCAGGCCCGGCTCGTAGGTGATCTTCTTCTGCGAGGCCGCCGCATCGCGCGGGTCGCGCAGCACGATCACCGTTTTTGCCTGCGGAAACATTTTGAGGAAATCCGGAATAAGCCGCCAGGCCATCAGGGTCTTCTCGCCCCATTGCGGTTTGCCCTCCGGTTCCGCCAGGTAATGGCGCATCACGCAGTCATAAATGATCGCGTCGTCCCATTCCGTCATCGCGTCCAGTTCCGCCAGAACCGGCGCGGGATCAAGGCGGCGCATCCAACGCGATTGGCAGCGTTCGGTAATATCCTCGACCAATGCCCGGCGGTTCGCCGCATCGCTGAGCGGGCGGAACTCGCCGAAACAAAACCGCATGTAATGAAGCGAGTCATAGGTCACCGCAAAGCGGGGATGAACGTCCAGGATGCGCGACACCAACGTCGTGCCGGACCGGTAGACGCCGGTGATGAATATGGGGGTGATGGTATCGATGGACATTTCTTGTCGCTCACTCCGGCCCGCCTCCGGTGGTGGAGATATTCGGGCGATTACAGGCCGAAAATAAAGCAATTCCAGCTTAAACTTAGGTTAATCGCTGACCGCCAAAATATATCGAAACACCCCTCTCAATCGCATTGTCAGCCATGGACGAAAATCAGCTCATCGCCGAAATCCGCAACGGCAACGCCGTTTCCGCGATCTCCCGGTTTACCGCGGCGCGCCCGGGCGTCGGGCTGGAGACCGTTCTGGCGACCTTGATCAACGCCGGGCTGAAAGCCGATGCGGAAACCGCCGCCTTGGACTGGCTCAAGGCGGAACCGGGCCACCCCGTTGCCCATTTGGCGCTGGCCCAGTTGTATTACGGGGACGAACGTTGGCTCGACGCGATCCCCCATTTTTCTTTCCTTCGGGACACTAATCCGGCGGATCCCATTCCGCACGGCGCCTTGTGCTGGGCCCATGCGATGACCAGGCGACTCGCGGAACTTCGCCACGTCGTCGCGGAGGCCGGCCAGCAGATCGCACCGGGCCGCAACCTGGACTGGCAGGCCGGGCAAATCGCCGCAAAGTATCTTTCCGACGAAGACAAGGCCGCGTTTCAACGCCATTGGGATCAAGTCAGGGCATCGACGCGCGACGCCAGATCGGCCTTCGCGAAGGGACCGGCGGTCGTCACCTGGATGCCGGATACCGCCGGCGCATCCGTGCGGCTGCAGGGCGCGTCACTCGGAATTCCGGCCGAGACCGCCTGGTTCCTGATCGACGGAACGGAACGGGTTCCCGCCGAGAAACGGGCCGACGACACGGTTGCCGTCTGGTCCGCCGAGATCGGCAAAACCCCCGGCCAGGTCCGATCCGCCGCCTTGGTCGTGCACGGCCCCGACGGGGACCAGCACGGCCGGAAAGTCGCCTTTGAATGCCGCGATGCGGACATTCTGATCGCCGAGACCGCAGGCGCCTCCGCCATCGGCATGACCGGTGCGGCACTGGCGGGCCGCGTCGCCGCCGGCGCGGATGCGGGCGCATACCGCTTCGAATACGGCCGCTCTCCCGACCGCCTGGACCGTTCGACCGACTGGGCGCCGTTGCCGGGCGCATTGAACGCGCGCCTTGCGGCGTCGCCGCAGTCGACATCGAAACTGTGCCGGTTGTACGTCGGCGCCGTGGAATGGGATCAGACCGACGGGGTTTTCTATTGCCGGTCTCCCTTCGGCAAGGATCCGAACCACATGTCCGGGATCGGCTTCCTGGACCATTTGTTCACGTTGCGCCAAAACAGCCTGCAACCGGACGGCTTTCAGGAGATTCAGCCGCACGAAGGCTCCGACCTGCGTGATGCCGAATTTACCGCGGCCCTCCGCACCCGTGATTTCGACAGCAAGGGCTTCCTTCATTGTCTGGGCGCGGGACACGGCGGGAATTTCTGGATGCTGACCGGCGAGCCCATCGACCTGTCGACCGCCGGGCCGGACGGCCGGTTAGACATCGCATTGACCCTTCGGCCCACCCCCGAGTTATGGACCCACTTCGGCAACAACCCCAAAGAACAGGCCAATTACGAACGGTATTACTACGGCCCGCTGAACGATGCCCTCTGCCCGCATGTCGGCAGCCTGCCGTTCGAAGGGGCCTTCGGCGATTGGCGCGACGCCCCCGAAGGCGATATCGCTTTCGAACGCGTGACGCTGACCTATCGTGATTCGAACGCGCTTTCCCCCGCCAACGGCGCGCGGCTGGTCGCCTATCCTTCGAATACACTGTGCGACCCCGCCGCCTTGACCGACGGACGGCGCGGCGACCCGGACGATTGCTGGTATCGGCTGGGGCCGGTGGAAGAACCGTTGGTGTTCACCTGGCAGCTTCCCCGCCCGGTCCTCGCCGGGCGCTTCGTCCTGCATCTGGACCCGTTGCTGCCGATCAAGCGGGCGACGGTCAGCGCGTCACGGCGCAGCGATCCCGCACGTCCCCCGATCACCGCAGCGCTGGAGGACATCCCTTCGGCTGAAAACATCCTCGACGACTTGCCGCTGCGAACCGTTTCCTTCCCGGGCACCGAACCCGTCGATCTGGTCAGGCTTGAAATCGAACAAGGATATTCCGACGCCGGCGTCGGGCTCGCGGGCGTGGAACTGTATGCGGCGGATTTCGTCCCGCGCCCTTCGGCCGCGCCGGTCACCGTATCGGCCGATATCGAGGACCTGGAACCCGGGGCCGAAGTTTTCTACCGGACCGTCTGCCGCGCCGGAGAGCGCGAAGAAGCAGGCCGGACGGAATCGCTCAACCTGCCGGCGGACGACGCGCCGATTCTCATCGAGGCACAGATTTTCCAAGCCACCCCCGAGAAGACATCCATCGCCGTGCGCGGCAACGCCATGGGGCGGGAAACGACGCTGCAGTGGCGGGCCGACCGGGACGATTGGCAGGGGACCTCCTTCGGTTGGGAAAAATCAAGCGCCCACCGCTATATTACTCTGCCAGGTTCGCCCCCGGGATCGACACGACAGGTGACGGTTCGACTGACGAGCGACGCCGGCACCAGTAACGAGACGACGGTTCATTGGACGGTCGAAACCGATAGATAGGACATCGACGAAGATGAAGCAGACGCTTCTTCGCAAGTTGCTCGAACAATCCGGCGTTGGCGATCTCGCCATGTGCCTGTACGCCGTCACGCCGTTCGATGACCCGGACCCGCGCCCGCTGTTCTTCTATCACATGGAAAAAGGCGGCGGGATCGCGGTCCATTCCTGTATCCGGACCGCCTTCGCCATGGCGCAGGCGCTGACCGGCCAGCCCCATTCCTATCTCAGGTTCCATGCGGACGATGATCTGACGGCCGAGCAGTTGGCGGAATTTTACGCCAAGCCCCTGAACGCCTGCGCCTTTGTCGGCAAGGTCGGCCTGCAAACCTTCGGCATGCACGAGAATTTCAATCGCCGCTGGCGGCTGATGACCATCCTGCGCGATCCCTTTGATCGGCTGGTGTCGCATTATTTCTATCTTCTCCGCCGCCAACTGCGGGCCGGTCCAGCATCCGAAAGCGATTTCGTCGACTACGCCAAGGATTGGCGTAACCACTGCTACCATCTGCGCATGCTGTGCCGGGACACGGATGCGGACCGCAGCCTGGAAAGCATCCGCGATGAAGCGATGGAAAACCTGGCGTCGTTCGATTTCGTCGGCACCCTGGATCAGATCGAAGACATGCTGCTGAACGTCTGGTCGGTCTACCGGTTTCTCCCGGTCCTGACCCAACAAATTCACGCCAACCCCCACAAGACCAGCCAGTTCGAACACCTGCGGGACGACATCTACGAGTTGAACCGCATGGACAAGGAACTGGTGGACAAATTCTCGGCCTCGCCCCGAGCACCCGTCATTGCTCAGCCCGAAACGGACAACAACCTGAGCGTCCCCTCCCATCTGGGAGTGATCGTCGATCACCAAGGAGAGGTGAACTTCTCCGGCTCGTCCAAGGCCATTGAGGCAGGACAGTTCTTTCAGCGCCTGGACCAGCGCCCGGCATCACTCAACGCGTTCCTGGAATAGGCTGCCGTCATGCCGATCGATATCAATCTCGTCTCTTCGTTTCAAATGGGCACGATCCAGCCGGAACAGGCGGACCGCATATACGAGATGCTTCTCAATCTATGGAAAGACAGAGACGTCGATGAGGCGCAGGAACGCTATGTCGTCGAAAGCTATCGCCGTAACTTCTTCCGCGAAGACCGCCGCTTCGTGGCGGAGGCGATTGTCGACATCTGCCGCGGCCACGAACCGAAACCGGCGCGGGTTTTGGAAATGGGCTGCGCCAACGCGCCGCTTTTGCATTTTTTCAAGGAGGTCGCGCCCGAAGTCCCGGTCGAATTCGTCGGGATCGAGCCCTACAAACCATTCATCGCCGACGTGAATGAATTGTTCCCCGAAGCGACGATGGTCGACGCCACGGCGGAACAGTTCGCCGAGTTCACCGAGGCCGAATGCCCGCCCCCGTTCCGATTGTTCACGGCAACGGTTGCGTTGTGCATGATGCACCCGCGGGTCGCCCAGGCCTGCATCGGCAAGGCGGCGGAACTCTGCGATGAAATCCTGCTCTATGACTTCGTCGTCAATACGATGGGAGGCATATCCGCGACAGAGCCGGTCGCCTTCATCTGGAAACCGGAAATCAAACAGTTCTATTTCGCCCACTGCTTTGAAAGTTATTTCCAGGCCTGCGGGTTCCGCTTGGTCGACATCCAGCCCCGGGTTCATGAAAGCGGCAAGCACGGTTTCGGCATGATCCGCGCGGTAAGAGCCGACTGACCCGGCTGCGATACCATCATCCGGCCCGGTTCCTGCACACGCCGATGGGAACCGAGGCCGTTTTACGTTAATTTAACGCCAACAGTGTTTGCTCCATCCGACTCACCAAAAGGGGAACCTCTCTATGCCTGAAGCGGCACCGGAAGCAACCGATCTCAATCCGCAGTTCATGGCCGAATTGGCTGAGGACGAAGGGCCGCATACCTGGTGGGTCGCGTCGACGGACCCCGAAGAACGCGCGAAATTGCGCGAACGGAACCTGCATATCTTCAAACACAAGTATCCGCCGACCTATAAGGTGCTGGAAAGCTATGTGCCAAAGGCGGAGCTCGTGTTCGGCGACGACGGCCAGCCCGACATGCGGTTCAACGATATGCTGTTTTATGATGGCGACATCAACGGCTTCACGGAAAAGCAACTCGATGCGTTCGAGAAGAATCCCAACCGCCTTTGGGTGAACCGGCCTCAGCCGAACAACCTGGATGAACATACCGGCTGGTTCATCGACGACATGATCACCTCGCTGACCAAAGAGGGCGAGATCGAACTGAGCGTCGGACGGTCGGAAAAGACGAGCTTTTACGCCCTGGTCATGGGCATCGGGTTGGGCCCGCACCTGCCGGACGTCATCGACCGGACCCAATGCCGCAACATGTTCCTTTTGGAGCCGAACTGGGAAGGCATCTATCACTCCCTGGACTTGCTGGACTGGGGCAAAATCCTCATGGAGTTCCAGAAGCGCGACGGGGACATCTATTTCTACATCGACGGTTCGCCGCAGACCTGGATGGACGCGCTCCGCCTGCAAATTCGCCGGGTCAATGCGATATCGATCGACGGATTGAACGTCTTCACGCACTACCGGAACAGCGAATTCGACGAATTCACCAAGAAATTCAACGTCGAATCCCAGTTGCTGATGTCCGGCATGGGCTTCTTCTACGACGAACAGATCATGCTGCAGAACTCGGTCGACAACCTGCGGCACGGCGGGGCCAGGACCTATGTCCGCAGCTTCGACGGTTTCGCCAAGATCCCCGCGGTCATCGTCGGCTGCGGCCCCTCGCTAGACGACAACATCAAGGACATCAAGCGGCTTGAAGACAAGGCCGTGATCATTTCCTGCGGATCGGCCCTCGGCCCGCTGCTGGCGGCCGGCATCCGCCCCGATTTCCAGATGGAACTGGAAAACCTGAATGTCATGCGGGTGATGAGCTACGCGGCGGAAAGGTTCGACCTGTCGGGTATCTGCCTGGTCGCCAGTTCGACCGTGGAACGCAAGATCAAGGATTTCTTCGACGAAGTGATCTACTACTTCCGTCCCGCGTTGTCGAACTTCCCCATCTTTTCGGGCAACGACGATGCCTGTCCCCAGAACCTCGACCCCACGGTGACCAATGTGGGATTGGCTTTCGCCCAGGAGGTCGCGTTCAAGGAATTTTACCTGTTCGGGATCGATATGGGGCAAAAGGGCAGCAACCGACATCACGCCACCGATTCTTACCACTATTCGGAAGTCGCGAAGAACGACCGCAAGCGCACCTTCGAACAAGAAGTCCCGGCGAACTTCGGCGGCAAGGCGGGAACGAACTACGGCCTTTTCTGGGCGCGCGATTCCTTCCAGCGCTCGATTGCTCTCACGCTCGACCGTGGCCACAAATATTTCAACTGCAGCGACGGCGCGTTGATCAAGGGCGCGACGCCCCGCCTGTCGCGCACGGTCGACCTTCCCGATCCGGTTGAGAAGCGCGACCAGAAAGTCCACGACATCATCGAACGATTCCCCAAGTTCGAGGAAGAGGACTTCAAGGAGCGCTGGCAGCCGGACCAGATGATCGATGCCTTAAACGGCGTTTGCGATGAACTGATCGACATTTTCGCGGAATGCGACCTGGTCCGCGGATCGGACCATTTGATCGCGTCGTCGCGTATCTTCTACGGACCGCCCGGCGACCGGTTCTACAACTTCGGACGATTGATGCTTCGCGGCACTGTCGGCCTGGCTCTCGTTTCCGTCGATTACTATACCAGCCGCATCAAGGATGGGGAAAAATACGATCTGGCCAACGACCTCGTCCGCGCCAGCCTGACGAGATTGATCAACCGCATGCGGGTCGTCGCCATCGAACACATCGAGATGCTGGATAGAGAAGAAGATGCCGATGTGGCCTACCTTGAAGGCAAGCTGCCAATCGATCTGGACAAGGTTCCGGACCTGAGCAAGCGACGGACGGAAGAGGGCGCCCCAGCCATCCTTGAGGCAACCGAAAGTTAACCAATTTATCCTAGGCTTTCTGAAGTTGGGGAACCCCCGTTTCTTGCCACCCGAGGCCGTTTTGAGGCATAATATCCGGGTGTCAGAAGACACGAGACGTGGACCAGGCCGGTCAGTCGGCCGCTACCGCCCAATAGGTGGCGCCGGGTCCCGGCAAGCAGAAGAGCTTGAGCGATGAATGACCTTTCCAAGAAGCCCGATGGCGTTGCTTCGACCGAAGCAGCCGACCGTTCGAATCCGGACTATATCGTCTCGGTGCGCTTTTCCGATTTCGAACAGGAAATGGCCGACCGGTTCGGCGAACGGTTCGTCGACTACCGGCGCGACTACTATAAATCCTTGAATTACGACAAGAACGGCTTCCTGCCCGACTTTCCCCTGACCTTGCAGGTCGAACTGGTCAACCGGTGCAATCTGTCCTGCAAGATGTGCTACACGATCAACCACTCGGAAGCGAAGGCGACGCTCGACGTCGAAACGCTGACCCGCGTGTTCAAGGAAGGACAGGAAAACGGCCTGCCGGCCCTGATGCTGGGCATGGGCGCCGAAAGCCTGGTCTACAAGCCGATCCGCGAAGTGGTCGATGCCGCGCAGGACGCGGACATCATGGACATCTTCTTCTCGACCAACGGCATCCTGCTGAATGAGAAAATGGCCCGCTACCTGGTCGAACGCGAGGTCCCGCGCCTCGTCATTTCGCTCGATGCGGCGACGCCGGAAACCTATCTCAAGATCCGCGGCAAGGATGAGCTTGAGAACATCGAGGCCAACATCCATCGCCTGATCGCGATCAAAAAGGAACTGGGCACCCGGTTCCCCGTGTTGCGTCTGTCGTTCTGCGTGCAGGAAGAGAACTACCATGAACGCCAGGCCTTCCTGGACAAATGGAAGGACGTCGCGGATTACGTCGATTTCCAGCAACTGGTTGATTTCGATCCGGTGACCGAACTGGTCGAAACCGGCGATGTGGCGGAAAAGCCCGCAGCGCCCGCAGGCATGGATCATCCCGTCTGCCAGTATCCGTTCAACAGCCTGAACATTTGGGCCAACGGCGACATCACGCCGTGCTGCACATTCTTCGGCAAGGCATTGGTCCTCGGCAACGTCAAGGACCAGACCCTCAAGGAAGCCTGGAACGGCGAGGAAATCGAGAAGATCCGCGATCAGTTCCGGCCGGGCGGCACCCTCTGCCCGACCTGCGAGGTCTGCCTGTATTCCCGCGAGGAAGAAAACTTCACCGACACCAAGGGCGTCGGCAGCGCCGCCAAACCGGCCGCCGAATAAACCGGGCCCGGCGGGATCTCGGTTCCTTCGTTTAAGACCTTAAGTGTTTGCTGCGCTCTTTTCGCCAAGGGCACGGGCGACGTCGTCCACGACGGTCGCCCAATCGCCGGCGGCCTGTTGGCGGAATAGCCGCATGCTCGGGTACCAGGGGCTGTCGTCTCGATCCAACATCCAGCGCCAGTCGGGAACCCGCGTGATCAACGTCCAGACCGGCACCGCCAAGGCGCCGGCAAGATGGATCAGCGACGTATCGACCCCGATCACAAGGTCGAGCGCCGCAAGCGCCGCCGCCACTTCATCGAACGGCTGCAATTCGGGGAACATCGGCTGAACCGTGCCGCCGCCGGGAACGGCAGCGATTTCCGACGCCGCAGGGCCGACTTGCAGCGAATGGAAAGTCACCCCGGGAACCGCCAGCAGCGGTGCCAACTGGTTCGCAGGAACGGAGCGTTCCCGGTCGCGCGGATGATGCGGATTGCCCGCCCAGATCAGCCCGACATGCAGGTTTCCGTCGCCGCGCCCGACCGTCCCCTGCCACGCGGCGGCGCGGTCGGGGACGGCAGTCAGATACGGCCCCTGCCAAAGGTCCCCTTCCCGGTTCAGGCCCAGCACACCGGCAAGGCTCATGATCGGCACCTGCAGGTCATGGTCCGGCACGGGGGCCGCGCGGTCGATGACCGCATCGACGCCGGGAATACGGGCGATCATATCGCACAGGGGCGGCGGCGCTTCGACAACCAGCCGCCCGACGCGGGCCGCGACCTGAGGCAGGAAACGGACGAATTGGAAATGGTCGCCCAGCCCCTGTTCGGCCAGGACCAACAGGGTTTTTCCCGCAGCGAGCTCCCCCAGCCAACGCGGTGTATCGAGATCACGCCAGGGAATTCGTTCGTAGGCGGCTTTCTGGCGGAACTCGAAGCCCGGCCAACCGGCCTGAAAATCGCCTTCGACCAGGTGAATGAGGCTCAGGTTATAGGCCACCGTGGCATTCCCCGGATGCCGTTCCGCCAGGGACTGATAAGTTTCCTTGGCCTCCGCATAGGCCCCCCGCGCGGCCAATAGCGCCGCCAGATTCGTCAGCGCGCCGGAGTTGTCCGGAATGGCCGTCAGCACCCGGTTGAAGGCCTGTTCGGCTTCGTCCAACCGGTTGAGATTTTGCAGCGCGACGCCCCGCGCGTTGTGGGCTTCCATCAAGTTCGGGTCGCCGGCGACCGCCAAGTCGAGAACCTGCAGCGCCGCGTTGCTGTCCCCCAGCAGAATGCTCGCCCGGCCGATCCCGCAGAATGCCCGGGGATCGTTGGGGCGATGCGCCAAAACCTGCTGCAGAACGGACAACGCGTCTTGGGCCTTGTTCTGCGCCAACAACGCGTCGACCTGGGCATAGGCGGCATCGATCCGATTGTCGGCGGTTTGCCCTGTCATGGAAGCCCCATCGAAAATAACGGCGGCGTCAGATTAGCATGGAACGACCGGCGACCACGAGCGCCGGCGCCACGCACACATAGGAAAACCGCCGTCCCTTTCGGGAACGGCGGCTTCCGTGTTCTGTCGTCCGAACCAATGGCCTGGACGGCCCCGGCGAAGCCGGGCCCGTCCGTAGGCTATTAGTTGAACAGCGCCAGGATACCCTGTTCGGACTGACCGGCGAAGGCCAGGGCCGAAATACCCAGCTGCTGCCGGGTCTGCAGGGCCAACAGGTTGGCGCCTTCTTGGTTCAGGTCGGCCAGGGTCAGCTTGCCTGCACCTTCTTCGAGAACGTTGATGTAGCTCTCGGTGAAGTCCAGACGAGTCTGCAGCAGGGCCACGTTGGAACCCAGCTTCTGACCTTCGGAACGCAGCGTGGTCAACGCGGAATCCAGACCCGTGATGACATTGTCGAGGTCGGCAGTGACGCCTTCGCCGACGAAGTCGAGGTTCTGGAAAGCACCGGCCGTGTTGACGGCGCGGACATCGGCCGCACCCGTACCGTTGTTGAAGATCTGCGCACCGGCCACGACGCCCAGGACCAGGCCCGTGGTGGCGTTGATGCCGGAACCGTTGAACGAGCCACCCGACGAGAACGCAACGACGGTGGTCAGCGACAGGCTCAGGCTCTGCCCCTGCGTGACCGTGAAGCTCTGACCCGTGATGGCGCGGATCGTGATGTTCACCGAGGAGGTCAGGGCAAAGGTGATCGGGCCCGAGGAGTCGACGGTGACACCGGTACCGTTGTAGGTAACGGTCAGTGCGTCCTTGTTGGCGACGGCCGTGAACTCGGTCACGGCAGTGGCGCTGACCGTCGCGATGTTGGTGCCGGTGATCAGCTGGATACCGGAAGACAGGCCGATGGTGGCGGTAATGCCGATCTTGGAATCGGCACGCGCTTCGACGGCGTCGATGCCCAGGCCGGATTCACGCAGGTTGGTCGCGTTAATCGTCAGCTTCGCCGTGGTGGTGTTGGAGAAGTTGACCGTCAACGTTTCCGTGGTCTGGTCGATCAGGTTAACGCCCTGGAATTCCGCGTCGTTGGCGAGTTCGCCGATCTGGCCACGAATGTCGTTGAACTGCGTGACAAGGTCGGTGAACTGGGTGCCGGTGGCGGATTTCAGGGAGTTTGCAATACCTTTGAGCTGACGGACCAGGCTGTCGATGCTTTCAACGCCTTCAAGAGCCGCGGAAACCGTCGAAATGCCCTGGTCAATGCCGTCCTTACGTTCGGAAAAGTCGCTCGACCGGTCGCTGAGCGAACGGGCCGAGAAGAACGACACCGGATCGTCAACCGCGCTGGAAACGCGCAGGCCGGTGGACAGACGGTTGTTCGTCCGGTCGATCAGGTCAGTGGTTGCTTGGAGAGAGAGCAGCGAGCCGCGCACGGCTGCTGAAAGAGTAACGTCAGACATTTTAATACTCCGTTCTAGAGCGTTGTCAGGATCTACTATCCGAAACTGCACAATCCGCGCTTCTGGCGGAAAAGCCGTACAGTCGACGCCAAACCTACATGCCGCCTACGTCCCGGTCAAATAAAAATTGATGTTTTTCGCGGTCCGCCTTTCCGCCCCTGCCCCACGCGACCGTTGGTAAATTGATTTCAAAAAGAAAACCGCCGTGCAGACGGCTGCACGGCGGCGAAACCCGACAGCGCCCAAGGGGCGCCGTGATGGTCTGGATTAGTTGAAGAGCTGAAGAATCCCCTGCTCCGACTGACCCGCGAAGGCCAGGGCAGAGATACCCAACTGCTGCCGGGTCTGCAGGGCCAACAGGTTGGCGCCTTCCTCGTTCAAATCGGCGAGCGTCAGCTTGTCCGCGCCGCCTTCCAGGGTGTTGGTGTATCGCTCGGTGAAGTCCAAGCGGGTCTGCAGCAGGGCCACGTTGGAACCCAGCTTTTGGGATTCGGAACGCAGCGTCTGAAGCGCCGCATCCATATCGGCAACGATATTGTCGACATCTGCGGGCAAGCCTTCGCCGATAAAATCCACACCGCTTTGGAAGTTGCCGGCGGTGTTGATCGCGCGGACATCGGCCGCACCCGTACCGACGTTGAAGATTTGCGCACCGGAGACGACACCCAGGATCAGGCCCGTGGTGGCGTTGATGCCGGAACCGTTAAACGCACCGCCCGACGAGAAGGACGTAACGGTGGTCAACGACAGACTCAGGGTCTGCCCCTGCGTGATCGTGAAGCTCTGCCCCGAAATGGCGCGGATCGTAATGTTCACCGAGGAGGTCAGCGCAAAGGTGATCGGGCCCGAGGAATCGACAGTGATGCCCGTGCCGTTGTAGACGACGGACAAGGCATCCTTGTTGGCGACGGCGGTGAACTGGTTCACCGCGGTGGGGCTGACCGTCGCGATATTGGTGCCGGTGATCAGCGAGATACCCGAGGCCAGGCCCACGGTCGCGCTGACGGAAATCTTGGAATCGGCCCGAATTTCAAGCCCATCGATGCCGAGACCGGATTCACGGAGGTTCGTCGCGTTGATCGTCAGTTTACTCGTCGTCGTGTTCGAGAAATTGACGACCAGGGATTCAGCCGTGTTGTCGATCAGGTTGACGCCCTGATATTCGGCATCGTTGGCCAGTTCGCCGATCTGGCTGCGGATGTCGTTGAATTGGCCGACCAGATCCGTGAACTGGGTGCCCGTCGACGATTTCAGCGATGTCGCGATCCCCTTGAGCTGGCGGACCAGGCTGTCGATGCTTTCCACGCCGTCCAGGGCGGATGTGACCGTGCTGATGCCCTGGTCGATACCGTCCTTGCGTTGGGTGAAATCGAACGATCGGTCCCGCAGGGCCTTGGACGAAAAGAACGCCACGGGATCGTCGACCGGGCTCGCGACCCGGAGCCCCGTCGAAAGGCGGTTGTTCGTGCGTTCGATCAGATCAGTCGTACGCTGCAATGCAAGCAGCGAACTGCGTACTGCAGCAGAAAGTGCCACGTCAGACATTTCATTGCCTCGCTTCTGCACGGCGCGAACTCTACTGGTTCATACCGTAGCGGCATTGACGTTATGCATTCTGCTAACGAATCGCAGCGTAATCTAACCTTCGGAAGTTAACAATTTCTTTCCTATGGTCTGAACCATCGTTCCGCGACTTGGGGATTTTTTGGCGGTATCCTGCGAATTCTTGAAAAAGACCCCCGCAAATCTTGCCTGTCCTCTTGCCTGGCCCCGTTGATTCCATCATATCTTTTGGGTGGAACTTATGTTTGTTGGCCGCCGTAATTGGCGGATCGACTAAGGTGGGGGCAGCTAAATGCCACTGAAATTGGACATCAAGGCCGGCGAGAAACTCGTCATCAACGGCGCCGTGCTGGAAAACGTGGGCGGCAATGCGAAGTTGCTGATCCACAACGAGTCCGCGATCATCCGCGAAAAGGAAATTCTCTCGCAGGGCGAATCAAATACGCCCGCCGCCCGCGTGTACTTCGCGTTACAATGCGCCTACATGTTCCCCCGGCACGAAGAAGAATACCTGCAGACTTTTCACGAATACTTGGACGACTATGTCAAAGCAGCGCCCAGCGCCAAGCCGATCGCCGACGAGATTGCCAAATTCGCGGATGAAGCCAAACTCTATCGCGCCTTGAAAGCGACGCAGAAACTGATCCGGCACGAAGCCGACACGTTCACTCAGTTCGCGGATCAACTCGCCTCTTCGGAATTGGCCGATCGCCTGGAAGACGCCAATTCCTGAACGACCGAAACGAATACGGCGTCCTTACCCCAATTCCATGATTGTCATCAGATGCGTCAACTGCCCTTTCAGGCTGGGGTGATCGTCGCTGCGGAACGGAACGTCGCGGACGTGCCCGTCGAACAGCGCGATCAATTCGTCGACGCCGTAAAAATACGTCCCGTCGATACCCTGATCGCCATCCGAGACGCCCAACGTCTGATCGACGGGGCGTTCCACGCCGACGGCGACATATCCGCCGGGTTTCGTGACGCGGATCGTTTCGTTCGCCGCCTTCTGGCAATCCCGGCTGTATCCCAGGACCCAGCCCAGGAACACGACATCGAACGCGTCGTCTTCATAGGGCATGTCGTGCATGTCGCCCAAGTCGACGAATTCCGAATAGCTGATCAGGTCCAGCCCCCGGATGTTCTCGGGTCGGAACCCCTTCGCCAACAGCATTAGAAATTCATTTTCGCACCGCGGCCCGACGCAAAGCACTTTTGCATCCGGAATCCGGTGGTAGAGCGGCCAGATCGACGGCAGGACGTCGATAATGAACTGCGGCCGGTCGAGCCCGCTCAGACGCCCCAGTTGCTTCACATTATATTCCGCCGCCTGGTCGATGACCGCTTCATCCTGTTTGTCCACCAGTGCGATGCCGTTCTTCGAATACTCTCGCAACCGCTCGATCGTAATCAGGCGGCGCGCCATGGGAATGTGGAACAACAGGGACGGATCCTTGCTGATGGCTTGGGAAATCTCCTGCATGGTCTGCTGGGAGATATTGAAACTGGTCCGCGGCGCGCGTGGGTTGGACATGGTTTTCTGTATTCCTCGTCAATAAGCGCCATCGCTCGGCGGTTGCATGTCGCAAACATGTGCCCAATCCGGCGGGATCACCCCCCCCGTCCTCACCAAGTTCTGGTCGTCGAACGGGTTGATCCAGGCTGAAGCGGGATGCTGGGCAACAAAAACGTCGGCCGGCCTCCCAGCCAAATAATCCCGCCATGGAACGGGGCTGGGCAGCATCAGGATGGTGATCGCATCACGGCAGCCGGCGCGCGGCAATTCGCCCCGGTGCAAAATCCTCGGCGCGGCGAATAGAACACTGTCGCCGGCCCGCAGCGCCGGGCGATTGACCTTGAATGTCCGCCCGGCTTTCTCTTCGATACCGGCAAGAGATTCCAGTCTATCGTCCAAGTTCTTGAAACTGTATCCGTTTTCCGCTGCGGCTCGGCTGTCGTCGAGGTCAAGAAAACTGGTCCCCCCCGACTCTTCGGTGCTGTCCGTCAGATAAACCATCATATGCGTCTGCTGCGGCGGTTCGATATCGCGGTGCCACAGGAACGAATTTCGGGCCGGCGCCGGAAAAGCCCGCGTCACGCTCAGAGACATCACCCGGAAATACGATTGGAAATAATTCTCCAGCGCCTGCGTGACCGTATCGTTGAACACATGCTCCAGCGCCTGACGCAGAACATGAATGCGCGCCATGTTCCAAGGCAGCGGCGCCGCCCAGCCGTCGCTTTCCGTCCGCCCTTCGCCTTGACCGACGCGGTCGTCGAGAAGCCCGCGAATTTGCGCGACGTCCTCCGCGCCAAGCACTTGGGGGACGACTTCAAATCCCTTTTCGATGAGCGGGCGCCCGGTGTCCGGCGCATCGCTGGATGCCTGCGCGGCCGCATAGGCCTGTTGGCAAACGTCGTGGTAGATGCGATGGCGCTGCCAAGGGTCCATCGCCGCAAATCGGGCGAGATCCTCGGCAGACAATTTCATGCGTCCGTTCGCGTCGATCTGGAAGTCGATTGCCATCTGCTCATCCGGCGCTGTTTTGCAAACCAAGGGAAAATACGCAGGCAAGGGCTAAAACTCGGTTAATCGATGCCTTAAATGGATCATTAAACGTTCCATTATATGTTTCGAGGGCGATTCGCCGCGCGCACCCCTCAACAGGAGCCGAACCGACCGTGTTCAAAGACCGCACAAAATCGTTGATCATTGCCGAAGTCGGCAACAACCATGAAGGCGATATGGGTGCCGCGCGCGAGTTAGTGGACCGGGCGGCCGAGACCGGCGCCGACGCCGTCAAATTTCAGACATTCATCACCGAAAAGTTCACGGCGCCGACCGATCCTGCCCGGATCGAACGTTTGAAGCAGTTTCAACTGTCCTTCGACCAATTCTCGGAATTGGCGGAACGCGCCCGCGCCAAGGGGCTAATGTTCTTCTCCACGCCTCTGGATCTGGACAGCGCCCGGTTCCTGGCTACCGTCGTTGATGCGGTCAAGATCGCCTCCGGCGACAATACCTTCTGGCCGCTGATTGAATGCTGCGCCGATAGCGGCAAGCCGATGATCATCTCGACCGGCATTTCCGGCGAAGCGGAAATCCGCGAGGCCGTCGACCGCGTCTCGGCCCGCTGGACCCTCGCCGGCATCACCGGCGATCTTGCCCTTCTCCATTGCATCGTCAGTTACCCGGCGCCGGCCGAACAAGCCAACCTGGGCGCGATCGCCGCACTCAAGGCCGCCTTCCCGAACCAAACCGTCGGCTACTCCGACCACACGATGGGTCTCGACGCCGCCGTCATAGCTGTCGCCATGGGAGCCCGCGTCATCGAAAAGCATTTCACCCTGGCCAACGACTATTCCGATTTCCGCGATCATCAACTTTCCGCTAATCCCACTGATATGGCTGACCTTGTTCGCCGAATTCGCGCCGTCGAAGCCATGACGGGAACCGGGGCACTGGGCACCATGGACTGCGAACGGGATCTGGTTACGCCGGTCCGCCGGTCGATCGCTGCCGCGCGTGACCTACCGGCAGGCCATGTCCTGACGATCGACGACATCGTCTGGCTGCGCCCCGGCGACGGCTTTCCGCCGGGCGGCGAGGACGCGGTTCTTGCGCGCCGGTTGACCAGCGCCCTCGCAAGCGGCGACCTGATCCGTCCCGATCACCTGGAACAGGGCTGAAACGGCCATGCGGATCGCCCTCTTGACCTCCGACGACCTACCTGCCCGGCGATGCGCGGAAGTCCTCGCCCAAGGGTATGACCTGGGGGCGATCATCCTGCGCACAAGCTTTCCAACCCTGCCTTTCGACACGGCCCATACCCTGGACGACGATCAGCGCGCCTACGAGGGCGAGACCTGGTTCGGCGGCAACCCGCCCGCGTTGAAGGACATGGCGCCGGTCACC
Organism: Rhodospirillaceae bacterium; assembly: GCA_002696205.1. GTDB lineage: Bacteria > Pseudomonadota > Alphaproteobacteria > Rhodospirillales > Casp-alpha2 > UBA1479. Next base: position 26,727 of record NZRL01000102.1, read on the forward strand.
GAAATTCCGGACATGACGGACGCCGCCGCCGCCAAGGCCGTGACCGCCGCCGCGCCCGACGTCGTCGTCGCCTTGCATGCGGGGACCATCGGGCCCGCGATCCGCGACATGATGGGCCAGCGGGCGGTGGTGCTTCATGGAGCACACCCCCAGGATTTCCGGGGCGATGACACGCACCTCTGGGCCGTGTACCACGGCGAGGAGCACGCCCTGGAATGCGTCGTGCAACAGACCGCAGCAGAAGCCAATACGGGGGCCTTGCTTTTCATCCAGGCCCCGGAAATGCCATCGGACATGGCGCTTCATGAACTGCGCAGCACAGTCACCGAGACCTGCCTGCAGGGCATGCGGAAGGTTCTGACCTTTTTCGACAGCGGCGGGATGATGTCGCTGACCCGGCTGCAACGTCACGGGCAGGCCTACACCCCCATGCCGGCCGTCCTGAAAGATTACTGTCTCGCCCGCTTCGGCCGGCCGGACGGGTTGACCTAGGGACCGGCGCGGCATGTGCGGCATAGCAGGAAGCCTCGGTCCGGCGGCGCCGGACGCCCATCGCATCGAAACCGCCCTGGCCAGCTTAGGCCGGCGCGGCCCCGACGCCGACGGGCATCGGGTCCTGGGCCTGGGCGCGAACGGCCAGCAGGCGGCCCTGCTGCACACCCGCCTGTCGATTATCGACCTGGACCCGCGCGCCAATCAGCCGTTCGAACGCGACGGCCTGGTCCTGACCTACAACGGCGAAATCTACAATTATCTGGAACTGAAGGCCGAACTGGAAAGCCTGGGCCACCGGTTCGAAACCACATCGGATACGGAAGTGCTGCTCGCCGCCTGGCGGCAATGGGGGCCGGACGCCCTCGACCGCATGGAGGGAATGTGGGCCTTCGCCATCGCCGATCAGCGGGCGGGAACGTTGACGCTCTGCCGCGACCGGTTCGGTGAGAAACCGCTCTATCTCTGGCCCAAGGACGGCACGCTGTATTTCGCGTCGGAGGTCAAGGCCCTGGCCGCGCTGGCCGGCGCCCGGCCGGCGGCCAATCATACCCAGATCCTGCGCTATCTGACGCTCGGCTATAAATCGCTTTATAAATCTGGCGACAGCTTCTTCGAGGGCGTCTTCGAGCTGCCGCCGTCGACCTATCTGACCTTGACCTCACCGGCCCTTCACCGGCCCGAGTTCTATTGGCAGCTCAAGCATATCCCCCGCCCGATGACGGCGGCCGACGCCCTGGAAGGGGCGCGCGAGCGGCTGTTCCGGTCCGTCGAACTGCGCCTGCGCGCCGACGTGCCGGTCGCCTTCTGTCTGTCGGGAGGCGTCGATTCCGCAACCTTGGCCGCCATCGCCTCGAAAAAGCTGGGCGCCGACATTCATTGCTTCTCGATCATCGATTCCGATGAGCGCTATGACGAAAGCGCCAATATCCAGACGATGATCGAGGCCCTGGGCTGCCCACACCATGTCACCCATACCTCAACCGACGGATTCTTCGAGCGGATGGACGACCTGGTCGCCTATCACGACGCGCCGGTCGCGACGATCAGTTACTACGTCCATTCCTTCCTGTCTGAAGCGATCCACGACGCGGGCTACAAGGTCGCGGTATCGGGTTCCGGCGCGGATGAACTCTATACCGGCTATTACGATCACTATTCGATGTGGCTGGCGCAGATGTGGCGCCGCGCGCAGATCGACCCGACGGTGGATTTCGAAACCCTGATGGCCGATTGGAAAGGCGGCTTCGGCGCCCATGTCCAGAACCCCTTGTTGCAGGACCCCATGACTTTCGTCCGCGACCCGGACCAACGCGGCCATATCACGCTGGACCAGGACCTGTTCGAAAGCCTTCTGGCGCGGCCGTTTCACGAAGATTTCGAAGAAACCGAGTTCACCAAGGAACTGCTCCGCAACCGAATGATGAACGAGTTGTTCGCCGAAGCGATCCCCGTGATCCTGCACGAAGACGACCGCAATTCCATGCGCTGGTCGGTGGAAAACCGCTCGCCCTTCCTGGATCGCGAATTGGCGGAATTCCTGTTCCATGTGCCGTCCGAATATCTGATCGGCGAGGGTTTTGCGAAATGGCTGCTGCGCCAGTCGGGCGATGGACTGGTGCCCGACGCCGTCCGCCTGGACAAACGCAAACGCGGCTTCAACGCCTCGATCAATTCCCTGGTCGACCGCAACGATCCGGACACCCGCGACCGCCTGCTGGCCGACGGGCCGATCTTCGACCTGATCGACCGCGGCCGTTTCGAAAAATTCCTAGAGGACGACATGGCGACCAACAGCCTGTCAAAATTCCTCTTCAGCTTTATTTCCGCCCGCATCTTCCTTGACCAACAAACCAACGAAGGCCAATGATTCTCCATCGTTCTCGCGGGGAAGGACCCCGGACATGACCAAAGTCGTCGGTGTCATCCAGGCGCGCCTCACCTCGATCCGCCTGAAGCGCAAGGCCGTGCTGCCGCTGGCCGGACGGCCGGTGATTCACCACCTGTTCGACCGGGCGCTGGCTATCAAGTCCCTGGAAGGCCTTGTCCTGGCAATCCCGGAAGGCGCCGATCACGACCCGATCGCCGAGGCCGCCGAAGCCTATCCGCAGATCAAGATCGTGCGCGGGCCGGACGACGATCTTGTCGTGCGCTTCCTCAAGGCGGCCGATGCGACCGGGGCGGACGCCCTTTTGCGGATGTGGGGCGATTGCCCGGCGACCGACCCGCGCCTGGCCGAAGGCCTGATCCACAGCTATTTGAACACGGGCGTCGCCTGGGCACTTTATCCCAACGATTCCGGATATCCCGAAGGCGTGGAGACACAAGTCCTCAGCGTCGAGGCGCTCCGCGCCATCGACCGCGAAGCCGTCGATCCGAAGGAACGGGAAAACATGCTGCCGTTCTTCACCCGGCAGACCGACCGGTTCCCGGCCCTGCGTCTCTACCGCAAGCCAGACCGCACGCACCTCAAATGCCTGCTGGACACGGAACCAGACTATCGCCGGATCAGTCAGATTTTCGATATCCTCTATCCGGACAATCCGCTATTCGGCGTCGCCGACCTGGAAGCCCTCGCCGAACGCCGCCCGGAGTTATTCGACCGCAACGCGCCCGCCATCGGCGCCCCGGTACCCGGGGGCGCTTCGGGATGAAAGTGAACGTCGCGGTCATCGGTTTGGGCGTCGGCGAGCAGCATGCCCGCGCCTTTGCCGCCGGACCGCACAGCACGGTTACATGGCTCTATGATCTCGATATGGCCAAGGCCGACCGCTTGGCCGCCGATTTGGGTCAAGGCCGGACGGCAGAGAGTTACGATCAAATTCTCGCCGACCCGGCGGTCGATGCCGTCTCCATCGCGACCTTCGACCATCTTCATTTCGACGAAGTCCGCCGCGCCTTCGACGCAGGTAAACATGTCTTCGTAGAAAAACCGCTCTGCCGGACGGAAGACGAAGTCGATGCAATTTTCGCCTGCTGGGAAAAGGCCGGGCGGCCGCACCTGCGCTCCAACCTGGTGTTGCGTGCGGCCCCCGTATACCGCTGGCTCAAGGACGCCGTTTCGGCGGGCGAATTCGGCGAGCTATTCGCCTTCGACGGCGACTACCTTTATGGGCGCCTGGAAAAGATCACCGAAGGCTGGCGCAAGGACGTGCCGGACTATTCCGTAATGGAAGGCGGCGGCGTCCATATCATCGACCTGATGCTCTGGTTGATGGGCGAAACGCCGACTGATGTCGCCGCCCAGGGCAGCAAGATCGCGACCCGCGGCACGGACTTCCAGTACGACGACTTCATGGCCGCGACCTACCGGTTCAGCTCGGGCGCCGTCGGGCGCATTACCGCCAACTTCGGTTGCGTCCACCCGCACCATCATGTCATCCGCCTGTTCGGCACCAAGGCGACGTTCATCTACGACGATCAGGGCCCGCGCCTGTTCCGCGACCGCCGCGATGGCGCAAAGGCCGAGGCGCTGGACCTCGCCCCCCTGCCCGAGGGCAAGGGCGTCCTGATACCCGAATTCATCGACGCGATCCGCACGGGCGCCGATCCGGGCCCCGCCGCAGCACGGGAGTTCGATCTCATCCGCGCGGTTGCCGCCGCCGACGCCGCCCAGCAAAGCGGCCACCCCCAAACCATCACGACGGAACAAACCCCATGACCGACACCAAGCTGGACATTCCCTTCGGCCGCCCCTGGATCGAAGACCTAGAACGCGACGCTGTGATGGAGGTTCTGTCGGGCCATATCCTGACCCACGGCCCCAACTGCCACGCCTTCGAAGAAGGCTTCGCAAAGATGATGGGCAGCGGGCATGCCGTCTCGACCTCAAGCTGCATGGCGTCGCTGCACCTAAGTTGGATCGATGCCGGCATCGGTCCGGGCGACGAAGTTTTGCTGCCGGCCATGACTCATGTAGCGACGGCCCATGCGGTTGCCCTGACCGGCGCGACGCCGGTCTTCGTCGATGCCGAACTGACGACCGGCAACATGGACATGGACGATATGGCGGCCAAGATCACCGACAAGACCAAGGCCATCGGGATCGTCCATTATGTCGGCATTCCGATGGACATGGTGAAGGTCATGGCGCTGGCCGACAAACACGACTTGTTGGTGGTCGAGGACTGCGCCCTGGCCGTCGAGGCACGGGTCGACGGCACCCATGTCGGACTGTTCGGGCATACGGGTTGTTATTCCTTTTACCCGGTCAAGCACATCACCTGCGGCGAGGGCGGCATGCTGGTCTCAAAGGACGCGGAGACAGTCAAGCGCATCGGCGAGTTCCGCGCCTTCAACTACGACCGATCCGGCGATGGGCCCAAGGTGCCGGGCCTCTACGACGTCAAGGGCCTGGGCATGAACTATCGCATGTCGGAAATGCAGGCTGCACTCGGCCGTGTCCAATTGACCCGCTTGCCCGAAATCATGCGCATCCGCGAAGCCAATTTCCGCGCCCTGCAAAAGGGCCTGACGGCGATCCCGAATATCCATGTCCTCGACAGCGGCGAGGCGCGTCTGAAATCCAGCTTCTATTGTACCATCGCGCTGCTCCAGGGCGACCTGGCCGAACGCCGCAACGAAATCGCCCTGGCGCTCAATGCCGCCGGCGTCGGCACGTCGATCTATTATCCGCACCCGATTGGGCGGCTGCGTTATTACCGGGACCGCTTCGGCTATGACGCGGACAGGTTCAAGGGGGCGACCGCGCTCGCCGACAACGCCATCGCCCTGCCCTGCGGCCCACACCTGAACGAAAGCGACATGGCCGACATCGCGGCCTGCATGGCGCGCATCGTCTGAGGGGTAGCCCCCGAATCGGCACGACCAAAGGCAAGCTTCAACGTGATCTCGGTCACAGACTCTCGCGCCACCTTCGCGGGAAGGTTAATCGTGCTTTAAGGAATCGTCCTTAACGTGCTATGGTAAGAGCACGTAAGGTGGATGCTCGGACCAGTGTCAGCCGAAGTCTGATGACCGAGTGTCCGCTAGTCCGCCAAGAATTGGCGGATACGGCTCAGAAAGAGGAGACGATCATGTCTGCAATCCTGACTCCCAAAGCGATTAAAACCGCCTTGGCCGGCGAACGTGTCGCGCTTGTCGGCGGTGCGGGCTTTATTGGCCACAACCTAGCACTCGGTCTTCGTGAATACGGGGCCAAGGTTCTGCTTATCGACAACCTGATGCAGAACAACCTTCTGGCCAACATCTCGGACACCGAGGTTGACCCCTTCCGCCGCGAACTGAATTTCAATTTCCTGCGCCAACGCTTCGAAATGCTGCGCGACGTCGGCGTCGAAATCGCCAGCGCCGACGCACGCTCGATGATTGATCTGGAAAACGCCCTGCGCAAATTCTCGCCGACCAAGATCGTGCATCTGGCCGCGATCTCCAGCGCCGTCGAGGCCAAGAAGATGCCGGGGCATTGCTTCGACCTGCAACTCATCACGCTTCGCAACGTTCTGGAATACACCCAGCTGCGCCCGGATGAAGTGAACCAGGTCGTGTTCATGTCGTCGTCGACCGTCTACGGCGACTTCAAGACCCAGACCGTCGACGAGAACGTCCGCCCGCAGCCTTACGGCATCTACGCCAACACCAAATTCATGGGCGAACGTCTGGTCCGCACCTACAACGACCAGTACGGCCTGAACGTCTCGATCATCCGCCCCTCCGCGCTGTACGGCGAACGCTGCATCTCGCGCCGCGTCAGCCAGGCCTTCATCGAAAACGCGCTGATGGGCAAGCCCCTGATGCTCGAAGGCGGCGGCGACGGCCGGCTGGACTTCACCTACATCCTCGACCTGGTGGACGGCATCATCCGTTCCATGGCCGTCGAAAGCGTGCCCGGCGCCTCGCACACCTTCAACATCACCTACGGCAACGCCCGGACAATCCTGGAACTCGCCAATATCGTGAAGGACGTGGTGCCCTCGGCGGAACTGCGCGAAGTGCCCCGCAACAAGATCAAACCGATCCGCGGCACCCTGTCGACCCAGCGGGCCGAAGAACAGCTGAACTTCAAGGCCCAGTGGCCGCTTGAAACCGGCTACCGCCGCTATTGCGAATGGTATGTGGAACAATGGGAGCGGGTGCAGGCCAAGGTCGGCGCCAACCTGATGTGATCCACCTGCTCGGGCGAGCCCGCCCCTGTGGACCGGCCATGACATGATCGGAATTGTTGATTACGGCCTCGGCAACCTGACATCGGTTGCCGGGGCCGTCGCAAAATTGGGCTTCAAGCCGGACGTCACTTCGGACGCCGCACGGCTTGAGGCCGCCGACAAGCTGATCCTGCCCGGCGTCGGCGCGTTCACCGACGGCATGGCCAATCTGCAGGCCCGCGGATTGATCGACATCCTGAACGACCTCGTCGTCAAACGCCGCAAACCGATCCTGGGCATCTGCCTGGGCTTCCAGTTGTTGGGCCAAAGCAGTTCCGAATTCGGTGACACGGCGGGCCTCGGCTGGATCGACGCCCCGGTGACGCGCCTGCAACCGGAAGACGCCTCCCTTCGTGTTCCCCATGTCGGGTGGAACGACCTGAGCCAGACCAGGCCCGCCTGCGTCCTGTTCGACGGGATCGAGGACGGCGCCCTGTTCTATTTTGTTCATTCCTACCGCATGGAAACACCGCCCGACGGATCCGAGATCGGCACCTGCGATTACGGCGGCGCGTTCACAGCTGCCGTGCAGAAAGGCAACGTCTTCGGCACGCAGTTCCATCCGGAAAAAAGCCAACAGGCGGGGTTGACCCTGCTTGCGAATTATCTGGAGAAGGCGTGATGCTGCGCAACCGCCTGATCACCGTTCTGACCTTCAACGGCGGCACCCTGTTCCGGACCAAGCTGTTCGAACCGGATTACCGATACACCCATAATTTCGTCGATTCATGGTCCGTCGACGAGATCGTCATGCTGGACGTGACCCGTGATCCGGGCGCCGACAAATCGGCCTTCTACGAAGTCGTCACCCAATTCGCCAAGGAATGCTTCGTGCCTCTGGCGGTCGGCGGCGGCATCCGCAACATGGACGACGTCCGCGCGATGATGGCGGCCGGCGGCGACAAGGTCGTCGTCAACTCCGGCGCCGTCGAACGCCCCGAATTCATCACCGAAATCGCCGAAGCCTACGGCCGTCAATGCGTCGTTCTGTCGATCGACGCCCGTAAATCCGATGACCTGGAGGGCGGCTACGAAGTCTTTTCCCATTTCGCCGCTCGGCCCACGGGCAAGACACCGGCCGGGTGGGCGGCCGAGGGAGAGCAGCTGGGCGCCGGCGAAATCATGATCACCTCGGTCGAACGGGACGGCTCCCTGCAAGGCTACGACATCCCCCTATGCCGCCAGGTATCCGACGCCGTCACCCTGCCCGTTCTCGGCATGGCCGGGGCCGGCAACTGGAAGCATTTCGTCGAAGGCGTGGAACAGGGCGGGCTCAGCGCCGTCTGCACCCAGAACATCTACCATTTCACGGAAACCTCCATCGCCAGCGCGAAGAAATTCATGGAAAAGAAAGGTATTCCGGTCAGGCTGTAAGGCTTGATAACCAGAGAGAATTCCTGGGTACGGGGAGCCATGGTCAAATACTGCAAAACCTGTCTGATGCCGGATACCCGGCCGCGGATCGTGTTCGACGCCGACGGCGTGTGCAACGCGTGCCATACGGCGGCCGCCAAGGACGACATCGATTGGAACGCCCGGCGGGCCGAGTTCCTGGATTACGTCGAACGGTTTCGCCCCGAAGACGGTCCCTACGACTGCATCGTACCCTGGTCCGGCGGCAAGGATTCCAGCGCCATCGCCTGGAAACTGAAGTTCGAGTTCGGGCTGAACCCGCTGCTCGTCACCTTCTCGCCGCTAATGCCGAACGACATCGCCGTCCACAACCGCGAAGAGATGCTGAAGGCCGGCTTCGATCATGTGATGATTCGTGCCAATCAGAAGGTCTCGCGCCACCTTTCCCGGCGCTTCTTCATCGAACGGGGCGATCCCAAGATTCATTGGAACGCCGGCGTCAACGCCGTGCCCGTGCAGACCGCCGTCAACTACGGCATCCCGTTGCTGTTCTATGCCGAACACGGCGAAAGCGAATACGGCGGGCGGGTGCTGTCGGAAGAGCACCGCAAGGTCCGCGACTTCGCCGAAGTCCTGGAACACCAGATCGGCGACGATCCCTACAATTGGATGGACGACGTCGTCGACGAAAAGGAACTGGCCCCGTACCTTTATCCGGACCTGGGCCGGGTCGAGGAACTGGGCGTGAAGGCGCTGTACTTCGCCTATTTCTTCCGCTGGTCGATGAAGGAAAACTACGACTACATCAAGGACAAGATCGATTTCCGGCTGGCCGAGAACGACCGCACCGACGGCACCTTCACCAATTTCGACAGCCTGGACGACAAGATCGACAACCTCTACTACCACATGCAGTTCATCAAATTCGGCTTCGGCCGCGCCGTGCGCGACGCCTGCCGGATGATCCAGAACAATCAGATGACCCGCGAGGAAGGCCTGGAACTGGCGCGCAAATACGACGCCGAGTTCCCGGCGACCTATCATGACGAACATTTGGAATACCTCTCGCTGACCGAGGCCGAATTCCAGGACACCATCGACAAGCACCGCGACCCGCAGATCTGGGAACAGCGCGGCAACGAATGGGTCCTGAAGGTACCCTTGGAATAGAACGGGCGAGCGGCCCGCGACCGGAGACCGACATGCGCGAATATCCCTGTAACCTCTGCGGCAGCGACGACCTGGCCGAAATCGCCTGTGCGCCGACCTATATGGCCGGTCGGCCCCTGCATGTCTGCCGCTCCTGCGGCATGGTTCAGGTCGCCCACCGCAAAACACCGGAAGAGATCAAGGCCTCCTGGGCCGACGAAATGTACCGGGCCGACGAGAAGACGCGCCTGTCCGACACCACCTACACCGCCCGCATTCCCGCCGTTCACGCCCGCCAGACCTTCGCCGCCGATTTCATCGATGAAGCCGTGTCCTTTCGCGGCAAGAGCGTTTGCGACCTGGGTGCCGGCGAAGGCGATTTTCTGGAGATGCTCAAGACCCCGGACCATGGCGCGGACGAGGTCTTCGCCGTCGAGCCGTCGGGCGCCAATTGCCGCATGCTGGCCGATCGCGGCATTCCTCATTTCGACGGCATCGCCGAGGAATACCTGGCCCAGGCCACCGACCGCCACGGCACCTTCGACATCGTCACCTTGATCTGGACGCTGGAAAATTGCCCCTCGGCCGCCGATGTGATGGATGCCGCCTGGCATCTGTGCAAACCGGGCGGGCATGTCGCCGTGGCCACGGGCTCGCGCATTCTGGTGCCGTTCAAGAAGCCGCTGCAGTACTACATCGGCCCCAACGCCGACGTGCATCCCTATCATTTTTCGGCCAAGACCCTGGCCGGATACATGGCACAGGCCGGGTTCCGCATGACCGACGTGAACCGCTATATCGACAGCGACTATCTGGTCATGGTCGGCGAGAAGACCGACCGCACCGCCCCGATCTCCTGGGAAGGCGACAACGCGACCGCCGTGCTCGGCTTCTTCGACCGCTGGGACAAGGAAACGCAAGGCTTCTACATGGCGGACGGCCCAAGCCCATGACCGCCGCCGGGGCCGCATATTCCGCAGCCCTAGATTGCCGGGAACAAACGTTCGAGACCGGCATCGCGGGCCAGCCCGTGGCCAAGCTGACGGTTCCGGACGAGGCCGGATCGAACCTCTCCGCCCAACTAACCGACATCATGACGGGCTGGCGTGACGGCGGCACCTGGCTGGTGTCCTGCCGCGTCCCCGCCGAGCGGGCGGACCAGATCAACGCCCTTGAATCCGCCGGGTTCCATCCCGTCGAGACCCTGGTGACGTTCTACCAATCCACCCGCCCACCGCGCGGCCTGAGCATCGAAACGGGCCCGGCCCGCGCCGATGAGACCGATACCTGCGTCGATCTGGCGCTGAACGCCTTCACGTTCGACCGGCTGCACCGCGACCCTCAGGTCCCCGACGCGGTCGCCGACGCGATCCGCGCCGCCTGGGTCCGCAATGACATGGCCGGTCGCGCCGCCGCCCCTCTGGTCGCCCGGATCGACGGGCAAGTCGCGGGCTTCAACCTCTGCCTTCTGACAGGCCGCACCGCTGTCATTGACCTGATTGCCGTCGCCGCTCCCTTCCGGCGCCAGGGCATCGCCGGACAGATGATCGAAGCCGCCTTCGACCATTTCCGCGAGACCATCGACGGCATCCGCGTCGGTACCCAGGAAGACAACCTTGCCTCCATGCGGCTCTATGAACGGGCCGGGTTCGCGGTCGAACGGCGCGATGTGACCCTGCATTGGGTAAACCCCCGGGTGACGCCATGACCACCGGCATCGTCATCTTCGCGCGTCTCGACTCGTCGCGCCTGCCGGGCAAGGTGTTGAAGCCGCTGTCCGGCACGCCGATGCTCGATTGGACGCTGCAGCGCAGCCGCGCGGCGGGCCTGCCGGTCATGCTGGCGACCTCCGACCGCGCCGTCGATGATCCCATTGCCGAATTCGCCGAGGCGGCCGGCCTCGATCTGTTTCGTGGTGACGGTGCCGACGTGCTCGGCCGGGCACTGGCCGCCGCCCGCGCCTTCGGCCTGGACACGCTGATCCGGATTTCCGCCGACAGTCCCTTCATCGACCCGGCGCTGATCGCCGCCGTGGCGCGGGTTCACGACCGCGAGAAGCCGGACCTGACGACCAACGTCTTCCCCCGCAGCTTCCCGCCGGGTATCAGCGCAGAAGCCGTCCCGCTGGCGACCCTGGAACGCCTGGACGCCGAGGTCTCCGACATCGCGATGCGCGAACACGTCACGCTGCATGCCTACGAAAACCCGGACGCCTACCGGATCGTCAATGTCGCGGCGAACGGCCCGGATTATGCCGAGGACGGCCATGCCGCCTTGCATCTGGCCGTGGACCAGCCCGAAGATTTCGACCGCGCCGAATGGATCGCGGCGCACCTGTCGTCGCGCGATGCCGGTCTCGGCGAGATCGCGCGCCTCGCACAGGAACATGATATGAAGATTTCAACGAACGAAGGGAGCCTGACATGAGCGATTTGGCGCTCCTCGGCGGCACGCCGGTCATCGGCGGCGACCTCCCCCCTTACCCCTCCATGGGCAAGGCGGAGGAAGAGGCCGTGCGCGCGGTCGTCCAATCGGGCTGCCTGTCCGGCTTCTTCGGCTCGCCCGGCCCGGAATTCCTGGGCGGCCCCAAGGTCCGCGAGTTCGAAGCCGCCTGGGCCGCCCGTTTCGGCGCCAAGCACGCGGTCAGCGTCAATTCCAACACCTCCGGCCTGTTCGCCGCCATGGGCGCCATTGGCCTGTCGCCGGGCGACGAGGTCATCGTGCCGCCCTGGACCATGTCGGCGACCGTCGTTTCGCCGCTGATCTACGGCGGCATTCCCGTGTTCGCCGATATCGAGGAGGAAACCTTCTGCATCGATCCGGAAAAGGTCGCGGCCCAGATCACCGACAAGACCCGCGCCATCGTCGCCGTGAACCTGTTCGGCCATCCGGCCCGCATGGCGGACCTGCGCGCCCTGGCCGATGCCAAAGGCATCTATCTCATCGAAGACAACGCCCAGGCGCCGCTCGGCATGGAGAACGGCAAGCCCACGGGCACCATCGGCCATATCGGCATCGCCAGCCTGAACTTCCACAAGCATATCCATACGGGCGAAGGCGGCGTCTGCGTCACCAATGACGACGATCTGGCGACGCGCCTGCAGCTGATTCGCAACCATGCGGAAAACGCGGCGATCCACGAAGGCGTGACCGACTTGGTCAACATGGTCGGCTTCAATTTCCGCATGACCGAACTGTCCGCCGCCGTCGGCCTGGTCCAATTGGCCGATATCGAACGACATGTCGCCGTCCGGGAAAAGCTGGCGGAACGGCTGTCCGAGGGCACCCGCGATCTGGCCGGTTGGACCGTTCCAGCGGTGCGCGACGGCTGCCGCCATAACTATTACGTCTGGCTGGTCAAATACGACGAAGCCCAGGTCGGCGTCAGCCGCGAGCTGTTCTGCAAGGCCCTGAACGCCGAGGGATTCCCCAACTTCCCGGCCTACCTGCCGCCGCTTTATCGCCTGCCCCTGTTCAAGTCGCGCACGGCCATCGGCCGCGAAGGCTGGCCCTTCACCTTGACGGACCGCACCTTTGAAGACGGCCAATGCCCGGTGACCGAACGCCTGCACGAACGCGAGGCGATTTTGTTCGAGCCCTGCGCCTATGACGTCGACGACGCCCTGGCCGACAAGATGATCGCGGCGATCCGCAAGGTCCACGCCCATCGGGCCGACCTGAACGCCCACGCGGAAGCGGGCTGAGCCATGGCCCCGGCCGCACCCCGTGTCGTCGCCAGCATCGAGGCCCGAATGTCGGCCTCGCGCCTGCCCGGCAAGGTGCTGATGGACGTCGAAGGCGCGCCGGCCCTGGAACGCCTGGTGCGGCGGCTCGACCGGGCCCACCGGCTGGACGCCATTGTCCTGGCCACCACGACCAACCCCGCCGACGACCCCCTGGCCGAATGGGCCGAGGCCCGTCGGCTTCCCTGCTACCGAGGCTCGGAAGACGACGTGCTCGACCGCGTCGTCGAGGCCCAGCGCATGATGGGATCGGAAATCGTGGTCGAGGTCTGCGGCGATACGCCGTTGTTGGACCCGCGCGTCATCGACGCGGCCGTCACCCGTTACCTGGAAGGCGGCGTCGATGTCGTCTCCAACACCGCGCGTCTGACCTGGCCGCAAGGCATCGACGCCCAGGTCTTCGCCTTCGGCGCCTTGGACAAGGTCGCGCGGACGCAATCCGATCCCGCCGTGCGCGAGCATGTCTCGCTCTATTTCTACGAACATCCCGAGATCTATCGCATCCATCATTTGGCGGCGCCCGAGGCGGAAACCCGCCCTGGCCTGCGCCTGCAACTGGATTACGCGGAAGATCTGGAACTGATCCGTGCCGTCTATGCGGGGCTGGAGCCGACATACGGCGACGGCTTCGGCGTGCGCGAAGTGCTTGATCTGATTGCCCGCCAGCCGGAGATCGCGGCCCTGAATGCCGATTGCGAAGAAAAGGCGGCGCGATGAGCGGTCTGCGCACCCTCGTCGTCGGTTTCGGACAGGTCGCCTCGGGCCTGACCCGCGACGCGCGCATGGCGCAGTATTTCGATTATGCCTCCCACGCCGCCGTTCTGGCGGCCCATCCAGCCTTCGACTGGCAAGGGGTGGTCGATCCCAACGCTGCGGCCCAGGCCGATGCCCGTGACACCTGGGGCGTGCCCCATTGCGGCGGTGACCTGGACGAGATTATTGCCAAGGTTCGGCCCGAGATCGCGATCCTGGCGGCCCCGCCGGGCGACCGGGCGAAAGCCGTCGCCGCCATGCCGGACCTGAAGGCCGTCCTGGTCGAAAAGCCGCTGAACAGCCCCGGCACGGGCGAACGCAACGGCGACGGCGCGGCGCTGCGCGCGGTCTGCGCCGAGAGGAACCTGCCCGTCCTGGTCAATTACTGGCGGCGGGCCGACCGCCTGTTCCAGGCATTGGCGGCGGGCGGCTTGGCCGAACACGTCGGCAGCCCCCAGGCCGTGTTCGGGCTTTACGGCAACGGCCTCGCCAACAACGGCGGGCATCTGATCGATTTCCTGCGGATGCTGCTGGGCGAGGTCGTCGCGGCGCAGGCGCTGGGCCCGGACGAAACGGCGATGGGTGCGCCGATCACCGGCGATCGGCATCTGCCCTTCGCCCTGACCTTCGCCGACGGCCCCGTGGCGACATTGCAGCCCCTCGATTTCCGCCGGTACCGCGAGGTCGGCCTGGATATCTGGGGCGACGGCGGGCGGCTGTCGATCGTTCAAGAGGGTCTCGTCACCCGCCTCTTCCCATTGACCGAGAACCGGGGGGTCACCGGCGAAAACGAGATCGCCTCGGACGCGGGCATAGAGCTTGAGCGGACGGTCGCCGACTCGCTCTATCGCATGTACGACAATCTGGCCAAAACGGCGGCGGGATCCGCCATGCCCTGGTCGCCTTTGGAATCGGCCCTGACCAACGAGCGAATCATCGAAGCGATCCTGCGCTCCGCCGCCGAAGACGGCGCCCGCCAATCGCTGGTGTGATCCCGTGGCCGCGCCCAGAATCCTGATCTACGTCGAAGACCCCGGCGCCGCCAATATGGTGCTGGACCTTCCGGCTGCCCTATCGGCGGCGGGCGGATCGGCACGTTTGTTGGCCGGGGCGTCGGCGGAAAACTATCTGCGGGCGCGGGGCGTCGATGCGGAACCGCTGCCCTTTCCCTGGAGCCCGACGGCCCTGATCCGGGGGGCGGCGCCCGATGTCTTCGTCATCGGCACGTCGGAAGACCCGGACACGCCCGCCTTTCCCCTGGCCCAGGCCGCGAAAGGCGCAGGGGCGACGACCGTTTGCCTGATCGATGGCCCGGCCAACGCGGACCGCCGCCTGAAAGGCCGGGGAGCCGATCCGCTGACCCATCTGACGGATTGGCTTCTGGTGCCCGACACGGCAACGCGTGACGCGTTCCTGACCCTCGGCGTCGACGCCGGGCGCATCCGGATCGTCGGCAACCCGGCGTTCGACCGGGTGCGGGCGGATGTATCCGCCGATGCCGATCGGGACCGCGCGGCACTCCGGCACGACGTTTTCCCCGGCGTGCCGCCGGACGACGCCCTGATCCTGTTTTTGACCGAGCTTTCCGATGGATTGGACCCGGCGCAGTTCCGTCGCACCCCGGAATACAGCCTGACCGGGCGGGGCGACACCGACGGCCGGACGGAAATCGTGTTGGAAGAAGTCTTGGACGCGGCGACCTGCCATCAGAAAACAAAAGTCGCCCTGCGCCTGCATCCGAAAACGCCGCCGGGCCACTACGCCGCCTACAAAGATGAAATCGCCGCCATCAGCAGCGGCGACCGACCCCACCCGGCCCTGCTGGCCGCCGATCTGGTGGTCGGCCTGTCGACCGCCCTGTTGACCGAGGCGGCGCTGATGGGTTGCCCGGTTCTGTCCGTCCTGCCGCGCGCGGCCGAGGCCGCCTGGTTATCCGGCGACCCTGGATTGATCCCCGTCGTCACCAACCGGGACGATCTGCGCCGAACCTTGGCCGAGGCATTGGACGACCCGCAGGCCTATATGGCCGACCGCGCGGCGCCGCCGCCGCGTCTGGGTGCTGCCGGGCGGATCGCCCGCGCCCTCACCGCACTTTCCCAGAACCGCGCCCCGGCGCCGGACGGGACCCTGCCCTATACGCCGCCGGTCCTGGAAACGCCCCGCCTTGTCCTGGAGCCGTTTCCGCAAGACCTGCTGACCGACCGCTATGTCGGCTGGCTGAACGATCCCGAGGTCGTGCGCTTTTCCGAACAGCGCCACATGCGCCATACCGTGGAAAGCTGCCGGGATTTCGTCGCCAGCTTCGCCGGGACCCCCAACGGTTTGTGGGCGATCCGGGAAAAGGCGGAAGAAGGCCGTCATGTCGGCAACATCTCGACCGAGGTTGATCCCATCGCGGCGACGGGCGACATCCGCATCCTGATCGGCGAGCGCGCGGCCTGGGGTACCGGCATCGGCGCAGAAGCCTGGATGGCGGTGATGGCCCATCTGTTCGACGATCTGGGCCTGGCCCAGGTCACCGCCGGGACCCTGGAAGGCAATACGGGCATGCTTCGGATCATGGAAAAATCCGGCATGACCGAAACCCGCCGCGACGTCGGGCCGACCCCCGTCGGCGGCCGCCCCATGGACGCGGTCTACGCCCGGCGCCTTGCCGCGGACTGGCACGGAAAGCAGTAAATTCTGCCCCCCAAGGGGGACATTTTTGCCGGGTCATGCCGGATTTGCCCAGCTTTCCATCGTCCGAACAAAACTAATTTTCCTTTTAAAACAATACCATACATAACTTTTGGCAACTGGCCCGGGGATTGCTCGTATCCGGGCGGAGCAGAACGCCCGTTTGTATTTTTTGGATCGTCACAAAACGAAGCGTAAGGAACGAGCACGATGGATCACATTACGGCCACAAGTTCGGGCATTGCCGGGGTAGGCGCATCGCGCCAGGCGGGGCGTTTCGCCACCCACTCGCAATTGTTCGAGACCTTCCAGGCCCTGGTCATGGACATGCAGGGCAAGATCATGGATCCGTCCAAGGCCCAGCACGTGGCGGCGCGCGACGTCGCCCGCATGGACCGCCCCTCCGCAAACCGGGAAGATTCCTATCGCGAACGCTTTGCGTCCCGCGACGCCGGCAATGCGGATGCCGATCCGGTCTCCCGATATCAGGAACGCAAGCGTCAGTTCGGCGACGACCACGAGGTCAGCCAGAGCGACGATGCCGGTCGCGGCTATGGTGACGATCGCCGCGCCGATCAGTCCGATGTGTCTTCGACCGAACGTAACAGCCAGGCCGACAACGACCGGGGTTCCTCCGATGGGCGCCGCCAAGATGCGGTGAACCGTGACGGCAATTCCGAGCGCAGCGACGCCAACGCCAATCAGGACGGCCAGTCGGGCGTTCAAGACACCGCCGCCGGCAACAACGCCGGGGACGGCAACAACGCGGGCAATCAGGCTCAGGCTCAAAACCAGAGCGAGAACGCGACCCTGGTTCAGGCTTCGCTCGCCGGCAGCCAGACCGACACGATCCTCGCGTCCGTCGCCGGCCAGACTTCCGGCCAGGACACGGCCAAGCAGGCCACCCAGATCGTCCAGACCGTCACCGACGATGTCGTCGAACAGGTCAAGACCGATCCCAATGCGGGCCAACAGAACCGCGGACTGAACCACGACCTGGTCCGTGCCAATCAGCAGGCCCAGCAAATTCGCAACATCGCCAACATGCAGACCAACGGACAAGCCAACGGGGACGGCGCAAAGCAGGCCGAGACGTTGCTGCAAGCCCAGGCCGGCAAAATTGCCGAAGCCTCGGGTGGGGACGCCAAGATGGTGGTGAACGTCGACGTCACGGATGAAGCGGCCATGACCAACGGTCGGTCGCTTTCGGCCCTGACGGCGGCGTCCACCCTCTCGGCCAGCCAGCAGCAGTCGACGCAAGCCGGGCAGCAGGCGCAGAACGCGCAGCAAGCCCAGACGCAGAACCCGTTCGCCCAGGCCGCCATGGTCCAGAGCCATCAGAACCCGGCGCAGGCCCAGGCCGTCCAGGGTCAGGCGACGACCGGCCCGGCCGCTCAGGCTCAGACGGCAGCGCAACTCACCGCCGATGCAAAGGGCCCGATCCAGGCGTCTTCCGGTGCCACCAATGCCGGTACGCATGGCTCGAACAGCACGGGCGACGGCAACGCGACCCAGGCCAACGCCAACGCGGGTCAGACCCAGTCTTCGCATCAGGCACAGCAGGCGCAGAAGGCAGCCCCCCATCAGCAGCCCAATCAGGCAGCCAAGAACAAGGTTGTCGATCAGGTCAGCGTGCAGATCAACAAGGCCATCAAGGCCGGTGCCGACAAGATCAACATCCGGCTCTATCCGCAGCATCTCGGCCGCGTCGAGGTGCGTCTCGAAGTTGCCCACGACGGTCGAACCGTCGCCACGGTGACCGCCGACAAGCCGGAAACCCTGGATATGCTGCGGCGCGATTCCGATCAGCTTTCGAAAGCCCTGCAGGATGCCGGCCTGGACATGAAGTCCGGCGACCTGAACTACAACCTGAAGGGCCAGGAAGACGGCAAACAGCAACAGACCGCCTCCGGATCGTCCGGTGGTGAAGCGGTCGAGGATGAAACTCTTGAATCCGACGTCATGGACACGGCCATGGCCGCCCACGAGATGGGCGTCCTCCACAACGGCCGCGTCGACGTTCGGGCTTAAGGGCGGACCCCCGGCCCGCGCATAGGAAATAGGAAACGGTCAGATGGCCATCATTAACGGTCTCTCCTCGTCGATCAATACGGACACCAAGTCCGGGCAAAACGCCCAGAGCCTGGAAGAGGATCTGAACCGTTTCCTGACACTGCTGACCACCCAGTTGCAGCACCAGGATCCGTTGGATCCCATGGACGCGACCGAGTTCACCTCGCAGCTGGTGCAGTTCGCCAGCGTCGAACAGCAGATCTATCAGAACTCCAACCTGGAAAAACTGCTGGCCCTGCAGGAGACCAACAAGCTCGCTTCGCTGGTCGACTTCATGGACAACGTCATCGAGGTCGAAGGCTCGGACGTGGTGCTGGACGAAGGCAACGCCCGATTCACCTACCCCATTCCGGTCGGCGCCGTGGAGACGAAGATCACGATCAGCAACATGGAGGGTGCCCAGGTCTTTACCGCCGACGGATCGAACCAGCCGGGCATCCATGCCGTTGAATGGGATGGCACGACCGACACCGGCCAGCAATTGCCGGACGGCCTGTACAACGCCAAGATCACGACCTTCGACCGCCAGGGCAACCTGCTGGACGTTTTCCAGACATCGTTCGGTCGGGTCACCGGGGCCGGCGTTGTGGACGGCACGACGACCCTGTTCATCGGACCTCTGCGCGTCGATCAGGACTCCGTCCTTTCGGTGCAGAAGCCCGACAGCACCCCGTCGACGGACACCGGAGATACGGGTGACACCGGAGACACGGGTGACACGGGTGACACGGGTGACACTGGTGACGCCGGGGACACTGGCGACACCGGAGATACGGGTGAAGACCCGGAAGCGGCAACCTAGAGAATTTTCTGAACGCCCCGCCGCCGGGGCATGGAACCGACTGACAGGATTTGACGACCGCCGGAACCGGAATATCTCCGCCACGG
The DNA here is from genome assembly GCA_002696205.1 of Rhodospirillaceae bacterium. GTDB lineage: Bacteria > Pseudomonadota > Alphaproteobacteria > Rhodospirillales > Casp-alpha2 > UBA1479. The sequence continues at coordinate 46,018 of NZRL01000102.1, forward strand.
CATTGTTAAGGAGGAAGTAAAATGGGTCTTTTTGGTGCACTTAGTTCGGGCGTGTCGGGCCTTACCGCACAGTCCAGCGCCATGGGCGCCATCGCCGACAACATCACCAACGTGAACACGATCGGCTACAAGGGAACACAGGTCAATTTCCAGACCCTGGTGACCCGGCAGACCTCGTCGACGTTCTTCTCGGCCGGTGGCGTGCAGTCCCGCCCGCGGACCGACGCCGGCATCCAGGGCCTGCTGCAATCCTCTACCTCGCAGACCGACTTGGGCATCTCCGGCTCCGGGTTCTTCGTCGTGAACGAAGCCGCGGTGCCGACCCTGTCGAACGAATTCCTGTTCACGCGTGCCGGTCAGTTCTTCCAGGACAACCAGGGTTACCTGCGCAACACGGCGGGCTTCTACCTCCAAGCCTTCCCCGTGGACCCGGCCGGCGAGATCATTCCGAATAACTCCGACATCCTGATCGCCAACACCAACGTCATCTCGACGGACTTCCTGACCACGGTGAACCTGAACCGGGTCGGCGGCACGGCCACGGCGACGACCGGGATCGCCGTCGGCGCCAACCTGCCGTCCAACGCGACCTCCGGCCAGACCCACCGGTCGGACGTTCAGTTCTTCGACAGCCTTGGCACCGCGCGAAACATTTCGTTCCAGTACACCCGCACGGGCCGTGAAAACCAGTGGAACGTGGCCGTCGACCCGCCTTCGGGCAACGACGTGTTGACCCTGGAAGACGCCAACGGCAACGCCTACGACAGCCGCGGCCAGGTCGAGTTCGACAACATTCCGTCCAACCGGTCGTCGATTTCCATCGATGGTATCAGCTATCAGTTCCAGAACTTCGGCACGCTGACGGCGAGTGGCCTTAACCCGATTACCGTGACCGACGCCGGCGCCGCCGACGTCATCAGCGCCAACGTGGGAACGTTCTCAAAACTGGCCGCAGGTGACGAGATCACGATTTCCGACCCCAACGCCGCGGGCGGTTTCACCACAGGCACGGCCTTGATCGCCTCGGTCGCGACGGACGGCTCCAGCATCACCTTGGCAAGCAGCGTCGTGGCGGCCAACGAAGGCCCCCTGACCGCCGACTGGACCATGAACGTGACCGACACCAACACGGTCAAGATCGTCGATACCTCGTCCTCGACGACCACGGCGAACTACGTTTCCCAGCTGGTCGCCAAGGTCAAGGCATCGGATTCCGACTTCGCCGATCACGGCGGGTACACCAACACCCGTGTCTCGGTTTCGCCGTTCAACGCTTCAACCGTTCTGTTCAACGAGGACGGCACCGACGACATCACGGTCGATCCTTCGGGTCTGCTGACATCATCGGGTACGAACGCAACCAAACAGACCACCTCGTTCACGGTGAATGAAGTCAACTCGGCCTACCGCGATTCCTTCCAGTTCAAATTCACCCGCGTTCCGGATGACGGTGACACTCTGACCATCAACGGGATCGTCTATGAATTCGACTCCGACGCCACGGTGACCGGCACCAACATTGCCGTCGACATCACCGCGACCGAAGCCTCGACCGTCGCCGCCGACATCAGCACCTTCCTGGGTGTTCTGGAAACGGCGATCGAAGCGAACGATCCGCAATTCGCGACCGGCGCATCCACCGCACGGCTGCGGCGCGCGGATACCACCACCGACGGCGCGAACTTCAGCACCGTCGACACCCTGGTCCTGGATACCCTTTCCAGCGGCGCCTATACCATTCAGTTCTCTTCCGGTTTTGCCAACTCGGGTGGCGCGACCACGCTTCCGGAGAACACCAACGACACATCGCAGCCGACCGACGCCTCTGGCTCGACGCTCGACGACCAGAGCACGTTCAGCATCGACAAGACCAGCGCCTTGGTCTTCGACTCCAGCGGTCTGCCGTCGGCCATCAACATCGCCGAAATTGAAATGCTCGGCTTCGCCAACGGTGCCGCGAACTTCGACGACGACCCCGCGAATACGGACCAGATCACCCTGGATTTCGGGACGGTCGGCATCGCCGACGGCCTGACCCAGTTCGGCGACGAGTTCACCCCGGGCTTCATCGAACAGGACGGCTCGCAGTTCGGCACCTTCGCCGGCATCACGGTGTCGGACGACGGTCTGGTGACGGCCCTGTTCGACAACGGCGAAACGCGCCCGGTGTTCAAGATCCCGATCGCCACCTTCGTCAACGTCAACGAATTGGGTTCGCGCACGGGTAACGTGTTCAACTCGACCCAGGCGTCGGGTGACCCGACCCTGCGGACGGCGAACTCCGGCCCGGCCGGCGCCATCACTCAGTCGGCCCTGGAAGCCTCGACCGTCGACATCGGTGAGGAATTCACCAAGATGATCGTCGTCCAGCGGGCCTTCTCCGCCGCGACCAAGATCATTACCACGGCGGATGAAATGCTCGATGAACTGGTCCGGCTTCGGTAACCGCTGACGCCCGGCATCAGTAGCCAAGGTTCAAGGCCCCGGAGCCCCATAAGCGGCGGTTCCCGGGGCCTTTTCCGTTTCCGGGACCGCGCTCCGAATATCTTGAATTCAGCAAAAATTAACGCTGCTCTTTAGCCTTTCATTAAACGTCCGGCCGATAAACTGGGTTCATCAAAGGAAAAGCGGAACGAGACATCCGCCAGGGAAGACCGAACACGAGCGATCATCATGACCTTGCTGAAACGAAACGATCACAACACCAGGCAGGACGCTCGGACCCGCGCCACGTCGGGTTCCAACGTTGAACCGCTGAGCCCCACCGGGCGGCCCATGCGGCTCGAGGACCTGCCGCCGGTGACGACCAAACGCTGGGTTGCCCGGCGCAAGGCCGAGGTCGTGGCCGCCGTGCGCGGCGGATTGCTGTCCCTGCAGGATGCCTGCCGCCGGTATTCTTTGTCCGAAGACGAATACCGCACCTGGGAACGCCTGATCGACGACCATGGGCTTAAGGGCCTGCACACCACACGCACCCAGGTCTATCGCAACATTGCCCAACGCAAGGCCCGTCGGTCGGACGATCGCGCCGGGGTCTAATCCCCCTCTACTCCCCCTCCGCGAATGAGTGGGCAAAAATTGCCCAGTGTTAACCACTTCTTCACCGCCCCCCCAATAACCTGCAGGTAACGGAATTCCTGATTTTTCAGGCCGGACGCAACGGCTTGGAAACATTAGGGAAACCGGCTGGTTCACACTCCTGCAACCACGGGGGACGCAAGTGGAAGCATTAACGCAAGCAATGCGCGGCCTTGGCCCGGTTCGCCTCGCCATGATGGGCGGCATGATGATGGCCATGCTCGGCTTTTTCATCTTTCTGCTCACCAAGCTGGGCCAGCCCAACATGGCGCTGCTGTTCGCCGACCTGGACCGGACCGATTCCAACACCATCGCCGCCGAAGTCGGGCGCCTTGGTTATCCTGTCGAAATCCGCGATCAAGGTACGGCCGTCTGGGTTCCTGCGGATAAAGCCCTGGAACTGCGTCTTCAGATGGCCGACCGCGGCCTGCCTGTCGGCGGCAAGGTCGGCTTCGAAATCTTCGATGAGACCGACAGCCTGGGCACCACCGATTTTCTGCAGAACGTGAACCTGCGCCGCGCCCTTGAGGGCGAATTGGGCCGCACGATACAGTCGATGGATATCGTTCACCGCGCGCGCGTCCACTTGGTCATGCCGCGCCGTCAGCTTTTCTCGCGCGAAGAACAACAGCCGAGCGCCTCCGTCGTTCTGGCCATGCGGTCGAACAAGCGCCTGGATCATGAGCAAGTGTCCGCCGTCCAGAATCTGGTCGCTTCGGCCGTGCCGAACCTGAAACCCGGCCGCATCACCATCATCGACGACAAAGGCAAATTGCTCTCCCCTGGCTTCGAAGACGATTCTTCGCCGAACACGGTCGCTGCAAAGAACGAAGAACGGCGCCGTGGGTTCGAGGCCCGCATGGCGCGGACGATCGAAGAACTCATTGAAAAAACTGTCGGTTTCGGCAACGTCCGGGCCGAGGTCAATGCCGACATGGACTTCGACCGGGTGTCTACCACGGAAGAAATCTACAATCCGGACGGTCAGGTCGTGCGCTCGACGCAGACGGTCGAACGGGCCGCCCGCAACCAGGAAAGCGAAGGCGATCCGGTGACCGTCGGCACCAACCTGCCCGACGCCGCTCCAGGCGGCGGCGATGCCGCACGGGCGCAATCCGATGAAACCTCGACCGAGGAAACCGTCAACTTCGAAATTTCCAAGAAGACCGTCAGCCACGTCCGCACCGACGGCGAGATCAAGCGCGTGACCGTCGCGGTCCTGGTCAACGGCATTCAGGGCAAGGACGAAGAAGGCAATCAGACCTACACGCCCCGCCCGACGGAACAGATGGAACTTCTGGCCACGTTGGTCCGTTCAACCATCGGGTTCGATGCCGACCGCGGCGATTCCGTCGAGGTCGTGAACATGGAATTCGCCTCGCCGGTCCGTTTCGAGGAACCGCTTGAACTGTTCTTCGGCCTCGGCAAGAACGACCTGCTGCGCTTGGCGGAAATCCTGGTCCTGAGTATCCTGGGCATTCTGGTGATCCTGCTCGTTGTGCGCCCGCTGGTCAGCCGCGCCTTCGAATCCATCCCCTCGGCCCACGAGGCCGCAGGACGCCTGCTCGCGGATACCAGCTCGCAGGCTTCCGGCCTGCTCGGCGGGCCGTCGGCACCGGCCCCGGCGGAGATGGAAGAAGAACAGTTCGAAGAACTCATCGACATCGACCGCGTCGAAGGCCGCGTCAAGGCATCGTCCGTCAAGAAAGTCGGTGAGATCGTCGAGAAACACCCGGAAGAGGCATTGTCCATCATCCGGGCGTGGATGTACCAGGAAGCCTAAGGCGGCCCGGCGGCAACCGGCCAGGAAAAGCGCAGAGCCAGGAAAGCTCGAAGAACGCGAAGGCAAGGAAAGGCAGGACCTGAATGGCCCGCATCAAGGACGATTACCGCGCCCTCTCCGGCACAGAAAAAGCCGCGATCTTCCTGCTGTCCCTGCACCAGGAACAGGCGTCCATGCTGTTTGAACGCATGGACGACGAGGAAATCCGCGAGCTTTCCGCCTCCATGTCCAACCTGGGCAGCGTCCATTCCTCGGTCATCGAACGCCTGTTCGTCGAGTTTGCCGACAAGCTGTCCTCCGCGGGCGGCCTGGTCGGCTCCATCGACGCCGCCGAACGCCTGCTCAACGCGGCCCTTTCGGGCGACCGCGTCGATGCCATCATGGAAGAAATGCGCGGCCCCGCCGGCCGCACCATGTGGGACAAGATGGGCAACGTGAACGAAGCCGTTCTCGCCAACTATCTGAAAAACGAA